>JAKSRE010000001.1 GCA_024403775.1 Clostridia bacterium
TGAATATAATACCACATCTATTTTCTTTTGCAATACCTTTTTTGAATTTTTTTCGTTTTTTTTTGAAATCATCTTACCTCGATTAGCTCTGAGCCCCGATATACCAGGGTTAGAGCGATATTTTGCTTTTCTTGAAAAAGGTAATCAAACATGATTTTATCGCCTTCCCATATAGGAAGATTCTTAACCTTGGCAATTGGATACCAGATTAATTCTCCTTCAATACATTTATGGGATAATACTTTCGAAGGGTCTTCCATATAAGTAGAAGTATATAGATACATATCTTCTGCTCCATACTCATCACTAATAAAATGGATTATTCCACGATAGTTTAGATCAGTCATCTGATCTATAGTAATACCCGTCTCTTCTTCTATCTCTCTTAAGATACATTCGTCCGGAGTCTCGCCTTCCATAAAATGACCGCCTATTCCGAGATACTTATCTTTATTAGGATCATTTTTTCGCATCTTATGTATCATCAGATAACAGTCTTCATTATTTACTTTTGCCTTTATATAGCAAAGAGTTGTTGGCACCACATCACTCATGCTTCCACCATTGATATATATCTATCACCTGAGTCTGGTAATACTACTACTATATTCTTATTAGTGAATTCTTCTCTTTGAGCAAGTTTTACTGCTGCAGATAAAGCGGCACCAGAAGATATTCCTGCAAAAAGACCTTCTGTTTTAGGTAAAAGATTAAACATATTAAGTGCATCTTCATCAGTTACTGTCATTACTTCATCACAATATGAAGAATTATAGTTTCCTGGAATGAAGTTAGCACCTATGCCCTGAATCTTATGAGGTCCGAACTTACCTTCACTGATAAGAGGAGAACTTTGTGGCTCCACTGCCACACAATGAACCTCATCAACGCAGTCTTTAAGAAATGCTGAACAGCCACTAAATGTTCCGCCAGAACCAATTCCAGCTACAAAGCCATCAACCTTTCCTCCGAGGTCACGATATATTTCTGGTCCAGTAGTTCTATAGTGCTCTCTGGCATTAGCTTTATTATCGAACTGTCCAAGGATAATTGATCCAGGTGTTGCCTTCTGAATTTCTTCTGCTTTCTTAATTGATCCGGCCATACCTTCACTACCAGGAGTAAGTACAACCTCTGCTCCATATACTTTCATAAACTTAATGCGCTCGATGCTCATGGAATCAGGCATAACAATTACTGCCTTAAAACCCATATTAGCTGCTACTGAAGCCATAGCTATTCCTGTATTTCCAGAAGTAGGTTCAATTATGGTAGCACCTTCCTGAAGTTTTCCTTCAATAACAGCCTGGCGGATCATACCGATTACCGCTCTGTCTTTACTGCTTCCAGCTGGATTCATTGCCTCGAACTTGGCATAAATCTTTCCCTTTGTCTCGAAAAGCTTCTCTATCTTGTTTAAACGTATTAATGGTGTATAACCAATCGCATCTGTCATGTTTTGAAACTGCATAATCGTTCCTCTTAATAGTTATTAATTATTATTAGCTGCAAGGAGTATCCTTTTTGATAAACTTGGTTGTATTAGAGTAAGGCTGACAGAAATATGACCAGTCACCAGAATCTCCATAGTTTCCAGCTTCCATTATGTAAACCTCTCCATCAATATAAACCTCACCCCAGTAGTGACTCCACTTATTACCTGGATATCCTCTGTAACCTCGAATCATCGAAGCATCATAACCAAGATACGTAATCATTGATACAAGAGCACCATTATACTGGGCACACTGACCTGTACGATGAACAAATATTGATGCACAGAAGTCGCCATTGGCACTTCCATAAGTAACATTACGATTAATCCAGTAAAGGGTATATAAAATCTTCTGCCCATCTGTCCATGATGGATTAAAATGCTCAGAAGCAAATTCCTGAAGGATTCTTTTCTCTGCAATAGTTAAGTTGTGAGTAGTCTGTGGCGCACCATTATCCTGCTCGTTATAGATATAGAAATAGTCTCTGTCTACTCTCTTGGCATTGGAAAAATTCTCAAGACCTCTAACATTACTTGAATAATTTGCAAATCTGTAGAAATCTTCATCTACTTCATATTCGATAAGATTTAAACTCTCACCTGCTTCAATGCCATATTCTTCACATTTATTTTTAAACTCCTGTGAATCAGCAAAGCCCATAAAGAGAACATCAAGGTCAAGCCCCCATGATATCTTGGATAACCAGAATTCCATACCAGCAGAATCTGGAGAACGGTCAAGGAAAACCTTGTAATAAATAGAAATTACTTCCTCATCTGATTTATCAGCTATAAGGAATTGAAACTCTGGGCTAAAGAAAAATCCATAAGCTGCCTCTTTACCTGACACCTCTTTATTAATAAGACTCTCTGTCCAGCCATTAAGACCAAAATCATCAGGTTCACGACCAAGGCAGTCACTATAAAGACTTGTAACAAAGTTCTCTACACCACCATTAGTTGGTTTTCTGGATCCATCATCTTCCTGATATACGCCAGAAGCACCCGGAATAATACCAAACTGAGCACATGTATTAATCCATTCAGCTGAATCTACAAATCCATTGATTACTTCTTCTCTGGTCTCACCTTCTTCCAAACGCTCAACCCAGCCAGAAGAATAGGCATCTGGTTCACGATCAAAGAAGACTCTATACAAAATCTCTACAAATTCTTCATTGGAATACTCTTTATTCTTAAATTCATAGCTAAGAAGAAATCCTTTGGCAACACTTGCACCATTACTTGTTTTATAAAAAAGTCTGTCACACCAGCCAATAAAACCTTCTGTATCGTAATCTCTGCCTAAAGCAATTCTATATAATCTTGCTACAAAGCCACCGATACCTTCAGTATCTTCATAGGTGTTTTCAGAATCTTCAGAATATACTGGATAGAAATTAATTCTCTGATCTGCATTTACATCTCCAGAAGGAATTAACAATCCAGCAACCATTGCCGTCGTCAACAAATATGTACAACTATTTAATAAGTTTTTTCTCATTAATATTCTCCCACTAAAATAGTAATCTATTCATTATACCACAAATACAAAACTACTATTTTAAAACAAAAAATAACGGAGAATAGTATCTCTTACCATTCTCCGCTAATAAAAACTTCATTATTCAAGTTCAAACGCACCCGTATAGAGCTGATAATATACGCCCTGCTGTGCAATAAGTTCATCATGTGTTCCTCTCTCGATAATGGAGCCATGATCAAGAACCATAATTACATCAGAATTCATAACAGTTGAGAGTCTGTGTGCAATTACAAAAACTGTTCTTCCTTCCATTAGCTTGTCCATACCACGCTGAACTATTGCTTCTGTTCTTGTATCAATTGAAGAAGTAGCCTCATCAAGAATCATTACAGGAGGATTCGCTACTGCTGCTCTGGCAATTGCAATCAGCTGTCTCTGACCCTGTGACAAATTACTACCATTGTTACTTAACATAGTGTTGTAACCGTCTGGAAGTCTTGTGATAAAGTCATCAGCACCAGCAAGTTTTGCAGCCGCAATACACTCTTCATCAGTAGCTTCGAGAAGACCATAACGAATATTATCCATTACTGTACCAGTAAAGAGATTGGTCTCCTGAAGTACAATTCCAAGTGACTTACGAAGATCTGCTTTGGCAATCTTATTTATATTAATACCATCATAACGAATCTTACCATCAGCTATGTCATAGTAGCGGTTTATAAGATTAGTTATTGTTGTCTTACCTGCACCGGTAGCACCAACAAAAGCTACCTTCTGGCCTGGCTTAGCATAAAGAGTTATATCAGACAAAACCTGTTTTCCCTCAACATATGCAAAATCAACATCATGCATCTCTACATTACCTTCAAGGAGCTGATATGTTACTGTACCATCAGCCTTATGTGGATGCTTCCATGCCCAGTGGTTTGTTCTCTCTTTTGTTTCTTCAAGAGTTCCATCTGGCTTAATATTTACATTTACCAATGTAACATAACCCTCATCAGCCTCAGGTTCCTGATCGATAAGATTAAAGATTCGTGAAGCACCAGCAGATGCCATAACAACGAAGTTAACCTGCTGAGAAAGAGTATTTACATTTCCTGTAAACTGCTTTGCCATATTAAGGAAAGGAACAAGAACAGTGATATCCAAAACCATACCTGACAAACTTACATTTGGAATGTTAAGAGCTATGAATATTCCTCCGACAAGAGCCAATATAACATAGAGAATGTTTCCTATATTCTGAATGATTGGTGCAAGAATATTTGAATATGAGTGAGCATTAGTAGATACTTCACCCCAGGTATTATTGATTCTTATAAACTCATCAATAGCTTCCTGTTCATGATTAAATACCTTAACAACCTTCTGTCCATTCATCATTTCCTGAATATAACCTTCAGTCTCAGCTACAGCCTTTTGCTGACGAATGAAGAACTTTGCTGAACCGCCACCAACTTTTTTGGTTACTATAAACATGACAATTACACCAATAACCAGAACAAGTGTAAGCCATACACTGAAGTAAAGCATAATAGCAAATACACAGGTTACTACAGCTGCTGACTGAACAAGCTGTGGAAAAGTCTGAGATATAAGCTGACGAAGTGTGTCAATATCATTTGTATAGTAACTCATGATATCTCCGAACTTATTACGGTCAAAGAACTTAATTGGAAGCTTCTGCATTCCACCAAACATTTCCTTACGGAATTTATCAAGATAACTCTGTGTTACAAAAGCCATGAGCTGTGTCTGAAGTACCTGAGCCACAATTGACAAAAGGTAGAGAGCTACCAGAATTAATATGACAGGTTTAATCTCGCTTAATGCAGCCGCCCAGTCACGTGCTTCGACATGATTTTCGATGATATCGAGAATTCTCTGAGAGAAAATCGCTGGTATAGACGCAACAAGAGAAGCAAACAAAATGCATACTGTAATAACCGGACCTAATACTGGGAAGTATTCAAAGAACTTCTTTACTGCTCTTTTAAGGCTGGTAAAATCAGGTTTCATATCCTTAGGTGGTGCACCTTTGGGCATTCCTTTAGGCATTACTCCTCACCTCCTTTTGTCTGCTGTTCATAGATTTCCTTATAGATATCACATGATTTAATAAGTTCATCATGATTTCCAGAAGCTGCTATTTTACCACCATCCATTACGATGATAAGATCAGATTCTTTTACGGAAGCAACTCTCTGAGCAATAATAATTTTTGTTGTCTCTGGGATATATGACTTAAAGCCCTTACGAATAAGAGCATCAGTCTTTGTATCAACTGCACTGGTTGAATCATCAAGAATAAGAATCTTTGGTTTCTTAAGAAGAGCCCTTGCTATGCACAAACGCTGCTTCTGGCCACCAGATACATTGGCCCCTCCCTGCTCGATAACAGTATCGAGTCCCTCTGGGAAAGAGTTAATAAACTCTGAAGCCTGTGCCAGTTCGCAGGCTTTCATTATCTCAGCATCATCTGCTTTGTCATTACCCCACTTAAGATTATCGCGAATAGTACCTGAGAATAATACATTCTTCTGTAAAACTACTGCTACATTATCTCTTAGGGTCTTAAGATCATAATTTCTGACATCAACACCAGCTACCTTAACAGAACCAGCTGTTACATCATAAAGTCTAGGAATTAACTGAATAAGGGTTGTCTTAGATGAACCCGTTCCTCCGAGAATTCCAACAGTCATTCCGCTCTTAATATCAAGATCAATATCATAAAGCGCATCACGCTGAGCCTTTGCTGAATACTTAAATGCAACATCGGTAAAAGTAATGGAACCGTCTTTAACCTCATAAACAGGGTTCTCAGGATTATCAATACAAGGCACCTCTTCAAAAACCTCGGTAACTCGACGGAATGCTTCAGCAGAAATTGTAAGCATTACATAAATCATAGAGAGCATCATAAGTGCGAAAAGAATCTGGAAACCATAAGACAACATTGCAGTAATCTGACCAACGTCAAGTGTAGAGCCACCAGAAGTGATAATAATCTTGGCTCCTATTGCAAGAACGAATACCATGTTGAAGTTCATACATAAAGACATAAGAGGTGCATTTACAGCTACAATTCTCTCGGCCTTAGTAAAGTCATCTCTGATATCCTCAGAAGCTTTATTAAACTTATTAATCTCATATGCCTCACGTGAGAAACCTTTAACTACACGCATGGCACGAACATTTTCTTCAATTGACTCATTAAGTCTGTCATATTTTTTGAATACTGCCTTGAATGCTGGCATTGCTTTTCTTGCAACGATAATGAGACCCATCGCGAGTACTGGAACAACAACAACGAAAGAGAGTGCTAACATACCACCCATTTTCGCTGCGAAAATAATAGAGAAAATGAGTAACAACGGTGAACGAACAGCCATTCTGATTGCCATCATATAAGCCATCTGAATGTTATTGATATCTGTTGTCATTCTTGTAACTAACGAAGAAGATGAGAATTTATCAATATTTGCAAAGCCAAAACTCTGTATTCTCTTAAATAAATCCTCTCTGATATTTTTTGCAAAACCAGTAGCTGCTTTGGCTGCCTGAACACCTGCAATCGCTCCACAGCAGAGTGATACAAGAGCAAGAACAATTAACACCGCACCAGTTTTAGAAATGTCACTAACCTGTGCTCCATTATTAATTACATTAAGTAAATCAGCGGTAATAAAAGGAATTATTACCTCAATTACTACTTCTGCAATAATAAAGATTAAGCACCAGATAGTCGGACGTAAATTCTCTCGGAGGGAACCTCTGAGTTTCCACAACATACCCAACATCTTTTATCCTCTTTCTTACGTATTAACGCACACAATCTAATTTCACGCATTGTATTTTATAGTTTTATAGCAACTTGTGTAATATACACAATGCACAAAATAACTTTTCGATTTTTTAAACAAAAAAATCGGAGTCCTATTCGAACTCCGACCTTCTTTGTTTATTCAATTAAGATGCTGCCGCAATAAAATCATCAATTCTTGCATCAATCTGATTAAATGTAGCTGGCTGGCAGTTCAAATAAGCCATATGGATTATCTGAATATCTACATCAGGATGTCTCTCAACTGCATTATCAAAAATACTGTTTGTGAGAAGGAAACCAATACCATACTTAACAGCATATGTTGGATCACTTACAAGTAAGTAATATGTGCTTGAAAGTGCATCAGTAGAAAGCTGATATCCAAGTAAATCTGATGCCCAGTTAGCACAATCTTCAAGAGTCCATGCTTCGTAGTGAATACCGATATCCATACGAGCCATAAGAAGAACATTTAACTCATTATCAATCTTTATAAGAGCCGCAGCGTCCTCATTCTCAGCAAAATAACGGAATGAGAAATTCTCTACATATGTTGCCCAGCCCTCTGCATAAGCTGTTGAGTCACAAATATACATGTATGGGTGGCTACAGATACTTCTTGAGTAAATTGACTGATACATATGTCCTGGATAACCTTCATGAGCACATGTAATACCAAAAGTATCGTCAATATTGGACTTATTGGTGATAATAAGGTTGTCATCCATTTTATCAAGGTGATAACCAAGGTAAGCTGCTGGACTGAAGTTCTCCTGCATTGCTTCTGGCACATCCATCAAAGCATAATCATGTGCAGGAAGCTCATCAAAATCATCAAGGATAGCTACAGAAAGAAAGTCAAGATTTGCCTTAGTGTCACCCTTAGAATAATCGTGAGCCAAATACTCTGTATACCAAGTGATACCACCTTCAACAATCGAATTCATTAAATCCATATTAGCTGAAAATCTATCCTCAATAAGCTTGATACCTTCATCAATAGTGTAGTCAGCATTTGACTTACTACGATAAAGCCACTCATAGTACTGATCACCATACTCCATCTCACACAATCCCTTGTCTGTTCCTTCAAAACTCTTAAGAGCTCTCATTCTTGAGGCACAGTCAACAAAACCTGTAAAGAAAGAATTCTGCATAGCATCTTCATGATCAGCTACAAGACGGTCAATATCTTCCTGTGAAATACCTTTAATATCTGATACTCGCTTTACAAAAGAATCATAAAGGAAACAATCGTCCTTCTGCTCTACCAAAGCATCAAAAGATTCAGCAATCTGCTCATAAATCTCAGGGGAAGAAGCATAACCATAAACTGCTCTCATTTCCTCAAATGTGCAGAGATCACCAAAATATCTTTCTGTATCTCTTACAAGAATAATATAATCTTCTGCTTCCTGAATATCGTCGAAAGTAAAAATCTCAAGCATGAATAACAAGTCACACTGAGGTCCAATCAACGGATTAAGTGAAGTTGTAAAATAATTGAATACAGAGAACTGATTTACATAAGCATATTCTTCAAGGTCATAAACAATCTTATCGTAGAAAATCTGATCATCTGTCTCCAAAGAATCACGATTGATTGTATAAAGCTTAGCAAGTTCATCATTATAGAACTGAAGCTCTTCAATTCTTGATTCGTCAGACAAGTCAACCTCACCCCAGCTTGGCTCTGGTAAAGTATAACCCAAAGCTTCTGGATCATCATAGAGAATAACCAAATCTACATAGGAATTACCGATAAACTCCTGAAGTACTTCCTGCTCAACTTCATTAAGCAAATCTACTGCTTCTGTTCCCTCTAATGTTCCGTTTGCCTTCTTTGGATGAATCTCATCATAAGTATAGGCGTGATCAGGATAAGTAAGTGGAACCAAATCAAAATCGTAAGATTGAGGTGCAGCTACACTCTCAGAAGTCTCAGTCTCTCCTGAAGTCTCTGAAATATCAGTAGTACCTTCTGTCTCCGTAGTCTCCTCTGTTTCCTCTGTCTCTTCAGTCTCTTTTGTTTTCTTAGGCTTCTCATCATCGTCATCGTCATCATTCTTCTTTGATGAGTGGCGTGAAGAATGCTCTAATGAAAAGAAATCCTGCACTTGTGAACATGCTACAAGATTAAACATCATTAAGCATGCAAGAAGAAGTGCCAAAGTCTTAATGCTCTTTTTCATAATAATCTCCATTCTTATAATTGGTTATATTAGTATATATTCCATATTATAAAAATAAAACTACGAAAATATAAATATATAGTAAAGATAAAATTGGCACAAACTTATGTTCTTTTTAACAAACTTATATGCTATACTGAACAAAAATACACTTGAATAAGGAATACATTATTATGGCAAAAAATACTACTGTTTATTTCTGCACAGAGTGTGGATATGAGGTATCTGGTTGGATGGGGAAATGTCCTTCATGCGGCGCATGGAACACCCTCGTATCCTCTCAATCAGTTACAGGATCTGGTAAATCAAAAAAGACCTCTCCTTCTGCAAATGAGGCACCAGTATACTCAACTGACAAATACGCTTGGACAGACAGCAAGGGAACTGTACCACTTAAAGATGCAGGTAAAGCTTCATATAGTCGTACTTCAACAGGAATTACTGAAGTAGACAGAGTACTTGGAGGTGGTCTGACAGATGGTTCCGTGGTTCTGGTCGGTGGTGAACCAGGTATTGGTAAATCAACTCTTCTTCTTCAGTTAGCGGAAAGTTTTAAATCTCAAAAATCTATTCTTTATGTCTCTGGCGAGGAATCTCATTCCCAGATAGGAATGAGAGCAGAAAGACTTGGTGTAAAAAATGAACGAATCATCCTTTGTGCAGAAACTTGCTTTGAAAATATTGCTGAAGAACTTGGTAAAATTAAACCAGGACTTTGTATTATCGACTCCATTCAGACACTTTATTCAGATAACCTTAACGGAACACCTGGAAGCGTTGCTCAGGCTCGTGAAGTTACTGCAGGATTAATCCGCCTTGCCAAAAATAATAACCTGTCAATCATCCTTGTGGGCCATGTAACAAAAGACGGAACTATTGCCGGTCCAAAAACTCTTGAACATATGGTAGATACAGTTCTTTATTTTGAAGGCGATAATATGGGTTCTTACAGAATTCTTCGTTCCATAAAGAATCGTTTTGGCCGAAGTAATGAACTGACCTTTTTTGAAATGTGTGAAGACGGTCTTCGTCCAGTTGAGAGTGCGTCAAAACTTCTACTAAGCGGACGTCCAGTCAATGTGCCTGGTTCAGTGCTAACTACAACTTTGGAAGGAACAAAATCACTTACAATAGAAATTCAGGCACTGATTACTGATAGTCCATATGGTACTGCTCAGAGAATGACCTCCGGACTTGATCGTAATCGCGTAGCTATGTTACTTGCTATAAGCGAGAAAATCCTTAAAATACCAGTAACTGGAAAAGATGCATTTATTAATGTTATCGGTGGAATAAAAATCAATGATTATGCCTGTGATCTTGCAATAATTGCTGCTATTGTCTCTTCTTACAAGAACATAGTTCCTAGAGATAATACACTCATTATCGGAGAGGTTGGACTAACTGGAGAACTAAGGCCTGCAACTCAGATATATAAAAGAATTAACGAAGCATTAAACTTAGGAATAACATCAATCGTCCTTCCTGGCAGTTGTAAAAAACAAATAGAAGAAATGAATAATAAAAATACTTTAAATAATACTAACAATTCGACAAAGCATTGTGATAAAATGTTTAAGTGTGAATTTTTCTATGTTGATAACCTTTTCGAAGCTATTGACGTGATTTTTTCAGACAGATGATTTCTTTAACTTTTGGACATTTATGTACTTTTTGGGGAGGATTTGACATATATGGCACAAGCATTTAGTAAGAAACGCGTGACTAGCGATATTAAGCGCATTTATGTAATTATTCCTGCAGCAGGAATTGGTTCACGTATGGAATCAGAAGAAAACAAGCAGTTTATTGAGATAAATGGTATTCCTGTTATCACAAGAACACTTAATGCATTTAAAGAATTTGCAGCTTCATTATTTAATTATGGAATTCAGCTTAAGGCCGTAGTAGTTACTCAGTCTGAGTTTGTATTCAAAGTTAAAACAATCTGTAAGCGTGAAGGTTTTGACTTTGTGCATGATGTAGTTGAAGGTGGTGCTACTCGTACTGAATCAGTTTGGAATGGAATTGAAGCTCTTCAGTTTTTCCCATTTCCACCTACAGATAACGATGTAATCTTTATTCATGATGGTGCTCGTTGCCTTATCGATCAGGATTTGCTCTATCGTTGTATTGAAGGAGCAGCACACTATGATGTATGTGCTGTCGCAGTTGATGTTAAGAGTACAATTAAGAAGGTTGAGCCTGCTTCAGAAGCAAAGAAGGAAGAAGATTTATCAAAGCTTCCTCCTATCGCAAGACTTCGCGCTACATCTGTTTTGAAGTCTCCTAGTAAGGAAGAAGATGCTCCTTCACCATTTAAGAGACCTGCTGCTACTCCAGTAGATGTTGAGGAAACTCCTAAGCGTAACGAACTCAAAGAAGTTCAGACTCCTCAGGTATTCAGATATAATAAGTTGCTTAATAGTTATGCAAATGCTTTGCGTAAGAATATCGAAGCAACAGATGATACTTCTCTTGCTGAAGCTATGCATTATAAGGTAACTTTGATTGAAGGTTCTTATAATAATATTAAGATTACTACACCAGAAGATATTACTATTGCTGAAGCTATTCTTAAAAAGATTGATGCACAGAAAGAAGCAGAATCTTAATTTAATATTTTTATCGAACAATATAAAAAGGGTATCTCACACGAGATACCCTTTTTTATTACTCTTCTCTGCTAAAACTAGCACAAACAAAAACCTGTATTCCATTTCCTTTTCCAAACTCAGTAAGACCCTCTCCAGTCGTCGCCGTTATACCAATGTGACTAACCGGTAAATCAAGTATGGCACCTATATTTTCTTTCATAGAATCGATATATTTACTAAGCTTCGGAGTAAGACATTCTATAGAAATAGACAAATGATGTAATGTTAGTCCATCCATATATTTGAGAGCTTCAACAAGATAAATACTACTATCCTTTATTCCCTGTTCTAAGCAAAGCTCATCTGCCTTTTTCCCAAGAATATTGACACCAGTAGCACCAGATATAGCATTGGTTATTGCATGATAAATAACATCTCCATCACTATTAGCATCTATTTCCCTGTCTGATTTTATATTTACACCAGCAAGAATAATGGAATTATCATCAGAGATAGTCTCTTTAAATCTGTGACTGTCCTGACCAATAGTAGTAAAAAATACTGTCATTTTAAATTCTCCTCAATCCAATAACTAACATCTTCCATAGTCCAGTAATCATAATTATAACCTTCAAAATAGGAGATAATAAGATTGTTTTTGATTAAAACAAATTCTGGAAGGGCAACTAGATTATATGCTGTTGTATATTCACGCATATCTATCGTATTAATCCCAACAAATGTAATATCGTTGGCATAATACTGAGCTAAGTCCTCAACACCTGCTGTAATACCATAAACATCAGCATTCGCAGTAGTATAAAAGTATAAAACTAAAGTTCTATCTGGATCAGTTACAAGCTTATTAAAATCCAGTACTTCTCTGTAGACAATACCAGGTTCCTCTTCATCCTCAATATTCTCATAAGACATTACATAAACAGAAGTATCATAATTAATACCTCCTATAGGACTAGTATCCTTAGTATTTGAAGCTGAACAGGATGTTAAGGTAAACAAAAAGACACTTACCAGAATAAGTGCTACAGTCTTACTGTAAATTATTCTATATAAGTGTCTTGTCATATCTTATTCCAACATATCCTCAACAAGTTTAACAGCACCATCAAGAATTCCAGCTGGAACTCTCTCAACGTGGCCTTCGTCAACAAGGGAAGTTACAGAAGGATCAAGTGGTACACTGTCGAGAACAACAGAACCCATTTCCTTAGCGGCAGCCTCTACTGTGCCATCTTTACCGAAAATACGAATTACCTTGCCACAATCTGGGCACTTTACGCTACTCATATTCTCAACAAAACCAAGAATCTTAACCTGCATCATCAATGCCATGTTACGAGCTTTGTTTACAATCATAGATACGAGATCCTGAGCTGTTGATACAAGAATAATTCCATCGAGTGGAATTGACTGAAAAACAGTAAGTGGAACATCACCAGTACCTGGTGGCATATCGATGAGAAGAACATCCAAACCTTCCCACTTAACATCTGTATAGAACTGCTTTACCAAACCAGCAATAACTGGACCTCTCCAGAGAACTGGAGCATCCTCATTCTCAAGAAGCAAATTAACACTAACAATCTTTATTCCTGAATGGCTTACTGCAGGAATGATAAGCTTATTCTCATCACCCTTAAGACTCTCCTTGATTCCAAAAGCCTTTGGAATTGATGGACCTGTAATATCTGCATCCAAGATACCTACATTGTAACCATCTCTGGCCAGTCTACTAGCAAGAACAGAAGTAACGAATGACTTACCTACTCCACCCTTACCACTACAGATACCAATAACCTTCTTAACAGAAGATTTATCATTCATCTTTTCAAACTGGATGGACTTTTCCTGCTGTCCTTCACCATTAGCAGATGAACATGTGCTCTGAGAAGTACAAGATGACTTTGATGGACATGAATCACATGCTGACATATATATTCCTCCTTAAATAATAATCACAGTAGAAGAGTATTATATCACAGTTTGGATAAAATACCCGAGAATAATCACCAACTGAATAAATAAGTACAAAGCATCATCATAACTGGCAATACCAAAAGCATATAAATGTAAGTTAAGAAAACTGTTCTTACACAAAACTTTGGGGCACAGTCATGCTGCTCTGACAAAACAACATTTAATAAACCTGAAGGAAGTGAAGTCATAATTACGATTGCCATTGCTGTAACAGGCATCATATAAAATCTAAGTCTGACTATCATCACTGCAAGAAGCATAATCGCTGGAAAAACAACCATACGAACTGTTGCAGAAAGGAATGATTTTTTATCGCTGATAAGTTTTCTTGCATCAACAGTTGCAAGAGAAGATCCAACAATTATCATCGCCAAAGGCGTTGCCATATCTGCAACAACGGAGAAAGTATTACCTATAATTGAAGGAATTCTAAAAGGAGACACAAATATGATAATAGCTACAATTGATGATAATGTAACCATATTCATCACAAGGTTTTGTGGTGTGATTTTCTTACCTGAGAAAGAAGCAACACCATAAGTATAGAAAAAAGCATTAAAAACTAGATTATATACAGAAGCCAGAAGCACACCTGCTTCTCCACCAAGTGCATCCATTATAGGGAAACCCATAAATCCAGTATTGGCAAAGATGGTTACCATAATCATAACCACTCTTTCCTTACGATCAATATTAAGTTTTCCTGAAATAAAATGAACTGCTGATAATCCAAAAATATAATAGCACGCAGCTGCACCAGCAACCGCAATCATCGCCTTAACAAAATCATAGCTGTAATCAAAATTCGAGGACATCAAAATACTAAAAGGCAAAACTGCCTTCAGAAGAATCTCTGAAAGTCCCTTTTGAATTCGGTCATCAATGATTCGTTTCTTACGTAAGAAGAAACCTAAAACCATTAAAAATAATAATTGAAAAATCAGCGGCAATAATGTTGACATAGTTGAGATTCTATCATCGCAACATATTCAATGCAATCGATATATTACCAAAACTAAAGCATTAAATCTTTGGTTTCTCTCTGTTAAACTGCATAAGCGCTTCTTCGAAAGCTCTGTTAAGACGTGTCGCCTGTTCTTCAGCTCGCTGAATTATTGCATTGCTATGCTTAACAGCATCTTCTATTATCATCTTAGCTTCCTGCTCGGCGTCATGAGCAATCTCATTACGTTTAGCTTCCTGAGCTAATCTAACTGATTCAACATACTGATCTGCAGCTCTCTGAGCAGCTTCAAAAACTCCATTGAGTTTAAGAGCTGCTTCAGCTATTGAACCGCATTCATCTGTCTTAATCTGTCTACTATCTAATTCATCACAAAGTTCATCTATTTTTGCTAACAGTTTCTTCTCGTTCTGCTGATATTCATAAACAACTTCAAGTAGTTCATTCCTGTTAAGTTTACGTATGTCTCTTTCCGCCATAACCTAGTGCTCCTTTGTTGTTAAAATCGTAAACTGAAATCTTTTTACATAACCATTTAACAACGAAGGTTTAAACTTATCAAGTTACCTTGCGTTTTATTTTCGAAAAAGAAACTACTCGTTAACAAATAATATACATTATCTTCTATAGAGACGATTCAAGTCCTTGTACCATTTGTTATCTATACTATCAAGATCTTCCTTTGTAAAACGAATTCTCCAATTTCCATTAGGTGTACCAGGAGTATTCATTCTTGTATCTCCACCATAACCGAGCATATCCTGAATAGGGATAATTACGCAGTCAGCATGACTCATCCACAATGTCTTTATAATCGCACGACATGAAGCAGAATGTGAGCCACCGTCACCCCAGTTATCACCCTCAAAACCACAGTACTTGAGGCACTCATTACGCTCAGCCTCAGAAGCTTCCCAGAGCCAGCCGAGAAGAGTGTTATTATCGTGAGTTCCTGTATAAGCTACGCAGTTTGCCTGATAGTTATGTGGAAGATATACGCAGTCATCATTAGGATTAAATGCGAACTGCATAATCTTCATGCCTGGAAGACCGCACTCATCAAGAAGAATATCTACGTCAGGCGACTTGTCTCCAAGGTCTTCTGCAATAAGGTGATCAGAAGAACCGAAGTGCTTATTGTGCATATCAAAGAACTTCATTCCAGGACCAAACTTCCATACACCTTCCTTTGCTGTAAGTGCATCTGAAGGAATCTCCCAGTATGTACTAAACGCTCTGAAGTGATCGATTCTAACATAATCATAGAGCTTATAGTTAATCTCTAATCTTCTCATCCACCATGCAAAATCTGAATCAATATGCTTCTGCCAGTCATAGATTGGATTACCCCAGAACTGTCCATCCTCACAGAAATAATCAGGTGGAACACCGGCAACCTTCTCAAATACAAGATCAGGATTCTTCTTCTTTGTCTCTTCTGTTGCCATAAGGAACATATCTCTGTCAGCCCATACATCAGCTGAATCGCCTGAAACATAAATTGGCATATCACCAATTATCTCAATTCCTAATTCATTGATCTTAGCCTTAGTCTCACTCCACTCGTTAATGAAAATATACTGAACAAAAGCGTGGAAAAGATAATTCTCATTTCCGCGAACCTTCTCGAGAGCCTTCTTCTTATAGTTCTTCAAATCCTCATCTGGCCATTCCCACCAAGGCTTCTGATAATTGTCATCCTTTATTGCCTGATATAAAGCTACATCATCAGCCCACTTATTCTCTTGAACAAATGCTTTAACTTTATTCATCATATCGTCGTTAATGCGAGAGAAAGCAAGACGTAATAACTGCTCCTTGCTGTTACGCAAAAAGTCATAATCAATACGCCACTTATTTACGTTATATTCGCTGTTTACTACTTCACCTGAACTAATAAGACCAAGATGCATCAAATATCTTGGATCAATAAAAAGCCAGTTTCCAGCAAAAGCTGAGAAACTCTGATAAGGAGAATCACCCATACCAGGATATGAGAATGGCAGTACCTGCCAATATTTCATTCCCTGCTCCTTAAGCATTCTGGCAAAATTAATTGCCTCCTCACCAAAAACACCGATACCAAATGGTCCTGGTAATGATGCAATGTGCATCAATACACCTGCGCCTCTTTTCATTTTTACCCCCCGTTGTTGTATAAAATGCTACATTGTAAGCACTTTATATAAAACAATTAAACTGTTATAATATCTGAGCAAATTTTTGTTCAGATTTAAATTTGGTGCTGAATCAATTCAGCATACGTATTATAGAGGTATTTTATGGCTTATTCAACTGATGAAGAGATTAAAAGAAGAAGAACCTTTGCTATCATCTCTCACCCAGATGCTGGTAAAACAACAATGACAGAGAAATTGCTCCTCTATGGAGGCGCCATTCACATGGCTGGATCTGTTAAGGCTAGAAAGGCTGCCAAGCACGCTACATCCGACTGGATGGAGATTGAGAAGCAGCGTGGTATCTCAGTTACTTCATCTGTTATGCAGTTTAATTATGATGGTTACTGTATCAACATTCTTGATACTCCTGGTCACCAGGACTTCTCAGAGGATACTTATCGTACACTCTGCGCTGCTGATGCTGCTGTAATGCTTCTTGACGGCGCAAAGGGTGTCGAGGCACAGACAATCAAGCTCTTTACTGTTTGTCGTGCGAGAAGAATTCCTATTTTTACATTTATCAACAAGATGGACCGTGCTGCAAAGAATCCTTTCGATCTTATCGATGAGCTTGAGAAGGTTCTTGGCATCAGATCAACACCTATCAACTGGCCAATCGGTACAGATGGTGACTTCGAAGGTGTATATAGCCGTGAGAACGGAGAAGTTATGCTTTTCGACGCTAATAACAAGGATCACGGTGCTTCTATGGTTACTACTGCTACAGCAGGTATTGATGACCCTAAGCTTGAGACTTTGATGAGTGCTGACCATTTGGAGACACTCAAAAATGACATCGAGCTTCTTGATATGGCTGGCGATGAGTTTGATTTGGACAGAGTTTTAAGAGGAGATTTGACTCCTGTATTCTTTGGTTCTGCAATCACAAACTTTGGTGTTGAGCCTTTCTTAAGAAAATTCCTTGAGATTGCACCTATGCCACAGCCACACCACATTACTATGAATGATGGTTCTGAAGATATTATTGAGCCTACAGATAACGACTTTACTGGATTTGTATTTAAGATTCAGGCTAACATGGATCCTAATCACAGAGACAGAATGGCTTTTGTTAGAATCTGTTCAGGTAAATATGAGAAGAACATGTCTGTTGCTCATACAAGACTTGGCAAGAGAATTACTCTTGCACAGCCACAGCAGTTCATGGCTCAGGACAGAAATATTGTAGAAGATGCTTTTGCTGGTGACATTATTGGTATTTTTGACCCAGGTCACTTCAGAATTGGTGATACACTTATTGGATCAAACAAAAAGTTCTCATTTGATCCTATCCCTGTATTCCCTCCTGAGAATTTTGCAAAGGTTCAGCCTAAGGATTCAATGAAGCGTAAGCAGTTCCTTAAGGGTATCGAGCAGCTCTCAGAGGAAGGTGCAGTTCAGCTTTATAAGCAGCCTGACATCGGTACAGAGACTTATATCATGGGTGTAGTTGGTATTCTCCAGTTTGACGTTCTTGAGTATCGTCTTAAGACAGAGTACGGCGTAGATCTTATTAAGACTCCTCTTAACTACAGACTTGCAAGATGGGTAAAAAGTGATGCAAACCCAGACTTTGATTACCATGATCTGACTCTTACTTCAACATCAATGCTCGTTCTCGACAGAGACGATGAGCCAGTTGTTCTCTTTGAATCAGAGTGGGCTGTAGACTGGGCTGTTGATCACAACGAACCTTTGAAATTAAGATTCGAGAATATCCATACAAAGGATAATTAATATTTCATAACTTTTGGAGCAACTTTGCGCGCGATCTTATAGAGCGGTGTCTCGAGAGATTTGCGCGCATTTTTGAGTTCATTTCTTATCTCAATATGCTGTGGACAATGCTTCTCACAAAGACCGCACTCAACGCAGTTAGCTGGTCCTGTATACTCCTTACGAAGTGTTGTACACATAAAGTACTCTCTGAATGCATTCATCTTTCCATCGCTTGCCTGTCTGTTATAAGCAGCAAAAACACCTGGAATATCAACACCCTTAGGACAAGGCATGCAATAACGGCAGCCTGTGCAGCCGACCTTGGTATTACCAATAATTGCTTCAGTGATTTTCTTAACAGTATTAAAATCATCTTCAGTAAAAGTATTTGCCTCAATAGATGATGCAATCTTTGTATTTTCCTCAACCATTGGAATTGAATTCATTCCAGAGAGGATAACAGTAACCTCTTCCTGATCCCAGAGCCATCTGAATGCCCATTCAGCAGGAGTCCACTTATGCTCATTCTTCTCAATTAATTTACTTGCCTCTGAGGGAAGATTATTTACAAGACGACCACCTCGAAGTGGCTCCATAATTACTACTGGAATTCCCTTAGATGCTGCATATTTAAGACCTGCTCTTCCAGCCTGGGAATGTTCATCCAGATAATTATACTGAATCTGACAGAAATCCCAGTCGTAGCAGTCAATTAACTTACAAAAAGCATCTGTACCACCATGATAAGAGAAACCAATATTTCGAATCTGGCCAGAAGCCATCTTATTCTCAATCCACTCTTTAATACCCATATCTACCAGACGCTCCCAGGTCTTGGCATCTGTGAGCATATGCATAAGGTAATAATCAACGTAATCAGTTCTTAAGCGCTTAAGTTCTTCATTAAAGTACTTGTCAAAGTCTTCCTTACTCTTAAGCATATAGTGTGGGAGCTTGGTTGCAATATAAATCTTATCTCTGATTTTATTCTTCTCGAAAATCTCACCAATAGCGGCTTCACTTCCAGGATAGATGTAAGCGGTATCAAAATAATTGACGCCAGCTTCATATGCCTTCATTATCTCGCTTTCAGCTTTATTAATGTCAATCTTACCCAGAGTCTGAGTAAAACGCATACATCCAAAGCCCAAAATTGATAACTGATTTCCTTTTTTGTCCACACGATATTTCATGACTATTCCCTCTCATCCCTAAATATTAAATAGCCACAACTATCATGAGAGAAATCAGATATCCTCTAATAACTGACGATCACATCTTACGGCTGAAGCATAAGCAATATTGCCGTCTCTAGTTGCTTTACTATTTACATCATATTTTACTATATAGGATGCTCCATCACTATCAAGTACAATAAGTCTTTTAACAAATTTATTACCTTGACGGAGCTCGTCATGAATTCTGGTTAACTTATTCGCATCAGTTTTACCAAATAACGGAATATCCAGTTCGTTATTACTAAAATCCCTAATCTCCTGTGGTACGAGAAGATTCTTTCTGCAGCGCTTGCAAGGATAGAGAATATCATTATCGAGATCATATTCCCACATATATATGTCCAGTGACTCACAAAGTGAATCAAATATCTGATCATCCTTCTTAAGCTGTTCTGAAGCTTTATGACCTTCAGTAACATTTTCGACAAGAGAATATAAGATATAGCTCTCACCAACAATCTCGACAACTTTAATTGTACTTCTTAAGCAGATAAGCGACTCATCATCTTTTCCATAATTACGCCAGGTCTCAACTACAACTTCTTCGTTCGTATTTACGGCCTTCTTGCAGGCTTCAAGATACAAATCAAAATTGTATTTATCCATGCAGTAATCGATGTCAGTTCTCATAAGAGTACGCTCGTCCACGCCATTTCCTATCTCACTTATAAGCTTCTCATTCATTCTCATAAGTTCAATAGTACCAGCATTATATTCAAGAATTGCTGCAGGCCCAACAAATCTGTTGAACATCGCATCTTCAAGAGAATTTGGTGACCAGAAACTATTATCATCAATAGTATCACTACTCTTCTCAATCTTGGTAATCTTACTTGCTCTCACAAGTTCTGTAAACTTATCAGTAGGAATAGGCTTGGAGTAATAGTAACCCTGAATAATATTACAACCGATGCTCTTAAGATAATTTGCTTCGAACTCGGTCTCAACGCCTTCAGCGATTACTGGCATATTAAGCCAGGTTGCCATTCTGATAATAGATCTTAAAATTTTTCCTGCACGATTACTTCTGTTACTGTCCGCAATAAATTCCATATCAAGCTTGATAACATCCATCTTGATATTTTTAAGAACATTAAGTGAAGAATAACCAGTACCAAAGTCATCCATCTCAATCATATAGCCAAGTCTGTGAAGTTCTTCAATAACATTTTTGGCATAAAGATTTTCCTCAGACATAGTAGATTCAGTAATCTCAAGTCTTACAAGCTCAGTATCAATTTTATAGAGACGTCTTATTCTCTCAATCTCGCCAATAAGATCAGTTCTAAAGATATCGCATCTGGAAAGATTAATTGAGATTGGAACAGGTGTAATACCATCGTCTATCATCTTTCTTAAAAGCTTACACACTTCCTCAAGAACAAATAAATCGAGGAAAGTAATAAATCCATTCTTCTCGAAAACGCTGATAAATCCGCCAGGTGATACCATACCCTTATCAGGATGGAACCATCTCACAAGTGCCTCAGCACCTACAAGTTCTCCAGTAGAATGATTAAACTGTGGCTGATAGAATACTCTGAACTGCTTATCCTTAAGAGCATTTGTCATCTCATTAATAATCGTATGCTCATTAAGAAGATTATTACGAAGTCCGTCAGCAAAGTAACTTACTGTCTCGACAACACTTCCCTTAATTGATGACTGGGCAATTGCTGCTCGGTCAATCATTAATTCAACAGAATCCGTTGAACCATCAGTAATATAAACACCAAAATTACATACCACTTTAAACGCAAGTGGATATTCTTCAATTCTGCTAATGAAATCTCTTGTAAATCTTTCTACCTCGTCATAATCCGCTTTCATAAAAATAGCAAAGCGGTCAGACGCAATTCTACAGGCATGATATTCATTAATCGCAACTTTACCAATGCTGTCAGCCAGATACATAAGAAGCTGATCGCCCTTCTCCAGGCCAAAAATATCATTAATCATCTTAAATTTTGAGATATCAAAGTAGATAAGGGCATATTTTCCTTCCCTTAATGCTTCTTCTTCACGTGAGATAATCGCCGATACTTCAGAGACAAAATTACGCCTGGTATGAAGACCTGTTAATTCATCATAATCAACGAGATTTTTAAGTTTTTTGTAATTCACTACAAAGTCATGAACATCTGCAATTGAGATATAAAGACAGTTTGCCTCACTCTCTTTTGCAATACAGATATTAAACCATCTGCTCGTTCCATTTTTGACTTTAAGTCGGAACTGGAAGTAAAGAACTGTATCTGTTCCAGAACTTATAAGATTTCTAATCTTGACTACGGCTTCTTCCCAGTCTATCTCTGAGAGAATTGAAGATTTCTTAAATCTGTCTCGAAGTGTCTCACCTTCAGATAAATCAAAAACCTCACAGAATGAATCTGATAAATAGTAATCGCCCTGCTTGAAGATACCATTATCTTTGGTTTTATAACAGTATCTGATCATGTGACTTACATCACTTGTTGGAATCATGTTGGTTGATTTATTTATCTCTGTAATATCATAAAAATCATTGGCATCTTTTATATCGTCATAGAAGCAGATAGAGTCACCACCATTATTCTTTACATACGAGAGCGCACGGTCAGCATTATCATATAATTCATTAAAATTTGAACCATTCTGAGGTGCAATTACTATTCCCACACTCATAGAGACAATCATACCGTTAGGCAGTGCACGCTTTACGGAAGCACAGAGATTCTGCGCAAAGTATTCAACACTGTCTCTGTCCTTATATTTGTCAAGAATTATAAAAAACTCATCGCCGCCAATTCGGCCAATCTGATCACGCTTTCCAAGTGAACCAAGAATATTCTTAATTATTACTGCTAATAATTTATCACCAGCAGCATGTCCATATGTATCATTAAGAGTCTTAAAACTATCGATATCAAATAATAAAACTGCACGCTCATTATTTTTAAGGAGCATGTCATTCACTACTCTTTGGAGTGGATCTCGATTGAGAACTCCAGTCAGAGAATCTTTTTCTGCTGAATTTATATACTCATCTATCTCACTCTTGTAATCATCTACAAGAGTAAAAATCAGAGCTTTGGTGATGCTGCCGTTTTCCTGAAAAACGATAGTAAAAACATTAATCCAGTATTTGGAATCATTAACAATCAAAGCAAACTGTGTTGTAAACTGAGACTTAGTATCACTATTACTGCCATCAAGGAAGTCACAAATATCTCTTGTAAAAGTATATCTGTCAGTCTTGGCAAAAGGCCAGGTATGGATATCAATCTTTAAATCGGCAAGAGTCGGAGAGAGACGAATTTTAAACTTATCAAACAATGTTCCATCTGCCTTCATTAATAATCCAGTAGATGCATCATACTTGATAATAGAATATTCATTGCTTTTTGAATTCATATTCTTCTTTACCTCCGCACGCCTTAAACAGAAGTTGTTTTTAAACACTACATATTAATATTAATACTCATATAGTACAAAAAGCAATGTTAAAATTCAAAAATTATTTATTATTTTTCTAACCAGTCTGGCTCACACTCAAAATGAAGTTCTTCTTTTGTTACAGGGTGGATAAACTCAAGTTCAGAAGAGCAAAGTCTTATGCTGCACTTGGTCCTGCTTCCGTATTTACCATCCCCGAGAAGTGGATGTTTACGTGAAGCAAACTGAACTCTTATCTGATGCGTTCTTCCTGTCTTAAGTTTTATTCTTACAAGCGTGGACCCTTCGTATCTTTTTACTATCGAATAATCAAGTTCAGCTTCCTTGGCCCCTTTACGAAGTGTCTTTACATTAAAAGTCTTATTCTTATTTCTGTCGTGAAAAAGATAATCCTTTAATGTTCCTTCCTCATCTATAATGCCTTCTACCTGCGCAAGATATATCTTACGAATCTTATTATCCTGAAGTTCTTTTCCGAGAATATCAGAAGATTTTTTGTTTTTTGCCAGAACCATAAGACCTGATACAGGCATATCTAGTCTGTGGACCACAAAACAAGGCTTGGTAAAAGCATGTGCCAGTCCTTCAGATTCCTCTCCAGCTTCTTTAAAATATACAATTATATCTTTATCTTCAAATACAATATTTCCCATAATCAGCATACATAGGCAGTTACTGTCTCGATACCGCCATTAATAAAAATCTCTACTACACCCACATCTTCCAATACTCGTATTGAAGGCTCTTCCTTATACGCTTTATCAAAGAATTTGGTACCTTTATAACTTACTTCAAAACGTCCTCTGTCATATTTTACAAACACACTTTCGCTCTTAAGCTTATCGGATACTTCCCGAATCGCATTCATAGTAAGCCTTTCCTCATTATCAAAAGATAATTCTCTAGGAATAGTAAAAGCACCCACGTGAGTTGCTCCAGAATTAGGTCTTTTTTGCCAGTTATACATCCAGCCTATAAGAATTCTTCTTTTATCCTTATCTTCGAAAGTCTGTGGTGCATAAAAATCAGGACCAATCTCGACTGGAAAACTGTCACTCTCAGGCTTAAATGCTTTTCCGTCAAAATCTCCCGTCATAAAAAGTACATGGCTTGGTTTACCTTTTATTGACGAGAACATAAGTACCCATTTACCACACTTTGTCTGTGGTTCGTCATTAGTCTTAGGAAAATCCATTCCTAGCTCTTTATAAATATCGTAAAAAGGAGAACTCATATCTTCTGGATACTTATCACCCGTACTTAAATAGAACAAATCAGGACACTCGGCGCATGGGCCAAGGCTAATATCAGATATAATCTCGCCTACATAATCCCATTTAATTAAATCAGCTGATTTAAAAAGAAGAATTTTACCTATACCATTAATTCCCGCACCAACAACCATTCGATAAGGTGTCTCTTTATCCTGGTCATACATAAATACCTTCGGATCTCTGAATTCCTTATTATCTCCCAGTGGTGACTCCTTAATCACAGGATTGCCCTCATATTTGATGAAATTCAACCCATCATCAGAATATGCCATGGACTGAGTCTGTCCTAATTCTTCTGATACCGATGTATAAAATAAATACAGACGATTATCCTTAACTATGGCTGAACCAGAAAAGCATCCGCCACTGTTCTCATATGGCTTATCAGGATAGAGCGCAATATCAAGTTCCTCCCAGTTAATCAGATCTTCACTTACTGCATGCCCCCAGTGCATCTGTCCCCAGTGAGTCGCGAAGGGATAGTGCTGAAAAAAAGCATGATATTTACCTTTAAAATATACAAGGCCGTTAGGGTCATTCATCCAACCTTTTTTGCATTCAAAGTGATATCTCATAATCCACCTGTTTTATTTATAAAAATAAGGCCGTCCGAAAAGTTATTTCCAAACGGCCCTGATATTCATATTTTATTTATTCTGTTATCAGAATTCAATATAAGAAACTTTCAATACCTCAGGTACAGCCTTGAGCTCATCAAGAATTGCACTTGAAACCTCTGTATCAATAGATACAAAAGACTGAGCTGTCTCAGATGTATTACCTGGCTTCTTACCCCAGTGCATAGCAATAATATTAATGCCATTATTTCCAAGGATTGTTGCTACCTTACCGATAACACCTGGAACGTCCTTGTTCTGCATAGCGATAAACTTATCTGAAAGCTCGAAATTCATCTCATAACCGAAGAATGATACGAGAACCTCTGTATCCTGTCCGAAGATTGTTCCTGACAACTCAAGAACTCTTCCATCATCTGTATGGAACTTAGCAGAGATTACTCTACTATACTTACCAGCATCCTCAGTCTTAGACTCAACAACCTTGATACCGATTTCTTTTACTGTCTCGTTAACATTAACAAAAGATACATTCTCCTTGCCCATGCCTTCGAGAACACCCTTAAGAAGGCTTAATGTAACAATACCTGTCTCAAGTTCAGCAACCTTACCAGCGTATGTAACCTCAATCTTTGTAACTGGTGTTGACTCAGCCTGGAAATAAAGCTTACCAAGCTTCTCAGCAAGTGAGATATAAGGCTTAATCTGTGCCATATTGCCTGTGAAAGATGGCATATTGATAGCAGCTACAAGCTCTCCCTTAAGTGCCTTTGCAACAAGTTCAGTTACCTTAGCACCTACATTGTGGTTTGCTTCCTGTGTAGAAGCACCAAGGTGTGGAGTAATTGTACAGTTAGGACAATCGATAAGTGGATTCTTAAAGTCCTGTGTACCTGGCTCTCTGTTATAAGATGGCTCTACATCGAATACGTCGATTGCAGCAGCAGCTACCTGACCAGATGTAAGTGCCTCAGCAAGATCAACCTCATTAATAAGACCGCCTCTTGCAGCATTTACGATACGAACACCCTTCTTACACTTATAAAGCTCTGTCTTTGTAAGAATGTTGTATGTCTCCTTATTCTTAGGAGTATGAATTGTGATAAGATCTGCTTCCTTAAGGAGATCATCGAGCTCCTTACAACGCTTAACACCACACATATCAAACTTCTCCTGTGGAACATATGGGTCATAAGCGATAACTGTCATACCGATACCCTTGAGCTTTCTAGCTACGATAGAACCGATACGTCCAAGACCAATGATACCAGCTGTCTTGCCCTCAAGCTCATTACCAATCCAGTTACCA
The DNA here is from genome assembly GCA_024403775.1 of Clostridia bacterium. Lineage (GTDB taxonomy): Bacteria > Bacillota > Clostridia > Saccharofermentanales > Saccharofermentanaceae > Saccharofermentans. The sequence goes on from JAKSRE010000001.1 coordinate 26,301, forward strand.
CGTCTGAAATCATCAGTGTGAACACCGTGGTTAGCAGCACAGATATTACGGAAAATAGCAAAAGCGTGTGCTACAGCAAGCTCACCAGCTGCCATGATGTTTGCCTCTGGAGTATTAACTGCTACAACACCATGTGCTGTACAAGCCTTAACATCGATATTATCGATACCATTACCAGCACGACCAACTACCTTAAGGCAGTCTGCATTTGACAAAAGGTTCTCATTAACCTTTGTAGCTGAACGAACGATGAGTCCGTCAAAGCCCTTAATGTATTCTTCTATTTCTTCCTGCTTGTGGCCAAGATACTCCTCAACCTCAAAGCCCTGATCAATCAAATACTGAATAGCATCTTTAGCAATGCTCTCTGTAACAAGAATTCTCATTTTTATTCCTCCTGGTAATCTATAACCAAAATTACTTCTTAATTGCTGCAACTACTTCATCGAGAGCGCTAAGCATTTCCTTAACCTCTTCAATTGTAGTATCACCCATATGTGCAAGTCTGAAAGTCTTATCCTTCAAATCGCCATAACCATTACTAATAAGGTAACCCTTCTCACCCATAGCCTTATTAAGCTCTGAATAAGGAACACCAAGTGTATTAGTAATACATGTTACTGTTACTGACAAATGATCAGGATCTGAATAAAGCTCACAATTCTTACGAGCCCAGTCACGAACCAACTCAGCCATCTCAACATGTCTGTTATATCTGTTCATAACACCCTCTTCGAGGATCTTATCAAGCTGATAATCCAAAGCATACATATGTGAAAGAGATGGAGTTGAAGGATACTGATAAGGCTTCTCCTTAACAAACTTAACGAGCTCTACATAGTCAAAATATAAACCTCTGTTCTCGATAGTCTTTGCCTTCTCAATTGCTCTGTCACTAACAGCTGCAATAGCCATTCCTGGAGGGAGACCAAGACACTTCTGTGTTGATGTAATACAAACATCAAGTCCCCACTCATCAACTGGAATATAATCACCAGCCATTGAAGATACTGTATCAACACAAACGATAACATCTGGATACTTAGCCTTAACGACCTTCATAATCTCACCTACTGGATTATGAATACCAGAACTTGTCTCATTATGTGTAAGTGTAATTAAATCATATTTACCTGTAGCCAAAGCTTCATCAACCATCTCAGGAGTTGTAATCTTGCCCATCTCTGACTCAAAAATGTCAGCTGGAACTCCGTTGGCTGTACACATCTTGTACCATCTTTTACCAAAGGCACCGATTGAGAAAACAGCTGCACGATTCTTTGTAAAACATCTTACAGCACCTTCCATAAGCCCGCTTCCGGAGGATGTGGAGAGAACGATGGTATTACTTGTACCCATAACTTTCTGAAGCTTTTCAGAAATATCCTGCTGCAATTTTGTTGCATCTTTTGTTCTGTGTCCGATCATTGGTTCTGCCATCTTAGCAAGAACATCATCCTTAACTTCCGTTGGACCTGGAATAAACAATTTCTTATGCATAATCAACCTCGATAAAATACTATTATCAGCCATAATAAATGACCTTAATCATTTTACACTCATTGTTAATTATTGCAAATAGTTAATATATCTATTTTTTGCCTAAAAACCTACTATTTATCGAAAGTAAAAATCTGTAAATGTTTTTGATTTTCATATCAGATTATAAGTTTGCTTCTAATCTGTTCAAATAAGTAAAAAACTGCCCCAGAACAGAATGAATTCTATTCTGGGACAGCCAACAAATAAACTTAAAAAAACTTATGCCTCTGGTGCTGTACTATCTTCCAAATTAATCTCGCCAGTTACCTCGCCAACTGTTGTCTCAGTAGGAGTTGAACCATTAACGCTGAATGTCACTGGGATACTTCCATCAAGAACACCCATTGGTGGGAGGAGGAGAATATCACCTGAATGTGGAGTATAGCCAGTCTCAAGACCGTTATAAGCAACAATAGCAGCAATTCTAGGATCATTAGTCTCTTCGATAGTAATTCCATAAACATTAAAGAGCAAATCTCTCCATGTTCTGTAACCAATGTAATCAGAGAATACAAATCTACCGATTGGAGCAGATGGATCGATTATTACTGGCTGAGTAGCAACAGTTGTTGGATCAGCAACAATCTCATATGTCTGCTCTGTTGTTTCTGTTGCTTCATTCTTCTTATCCTTCTTCGCATTACACTTACTTACGCCAAGTCCAATGATAAGGATAATACAGATAAGAATAAATGCACAGATAGCAATAAAAATCCATCCAGCCTTTGTAAGTCCAAAGTAAGTTGGCTCTTTACGCTTAATAGGAGCTCTTCCTGTTCCAGTACGCTGTGGGTTAGTTCTGCCCGAAGGCTGTCTATTACTCTGAGCAGGATTATTTGAAGTCTTATGCTGAACCGGACGAGCTACCTGCTCAGGACCATCATTCATACCGTCAAAATCAGCATCAAAGCCACCCATACCAAGAATTCTTGCAATCTCATCATCATTCATAGAACCTGACATTGGGCTACTAACATTGTCGTACATATTAGGAGCACTCTGCTCACCCATTCCGTCATTGAAGAAATTGTCATCACTCATATTCGCAAAGTTAGCAGAATCACCAGCTGGGTACTCAGAACCATTATCATATCCAGGATAGTACTGACCCTGATTATCACCATATTGCTGTGACATACCATCAATAGGCTGATCAAGATTGAAAGGCTGTTCATTATCAAAATCCATTGTCTCACCTCCAAATCCAGCATTCTGATTTGCAAAGTCATAGAACTGTTCATTCTGTGGAACATATCCAGGGTTGGTATTTCCAAAGAATGAATCACTATAATCAGCATTATCAATTGGCTCAGATCCATATGGCTGAGCATAGTTAGGAGTCTCCTCATTTGGAACATAACTGCCAACAGCATAATTCTGGTTGTCTACACTTCCAACAGGAGTCTCTGTGTTTGGAACATATGCAGGAGAATTATATGTATCTCCATCAAAGTTAGGCATAGGTGGAATATCATCCTGTACAGTAGCAGGCTTTGTATTCTCTACAACAGCTTCTACTGGACTTTCAAATGGAAGAAGCACATTTGCTTCAACAATATTATTCTGCTTCTCCATCTTTGTCTCAGGGAAATCGATATTCTGCTCTGGCTCTTCCTCATAAACAGTATCATCACCAAATGTAAATTCTGGAGCATCAATAATCTCCTTTGCTTCACTGGCAACTTCGAAGAATCCATGAGTATCTTCCTTAACTTCAACGTCCTTATTTTCCTTGATGTCTTCCTCAACTACAGTTGTCTCAATAACATCATCTGAAGTCTTCTCTTCCTTTGACTCAGAAACTATTTCAGCAGCAGCCTTCTCAACTGGTTCTGCCTTAATTTCCTCTTTGGTCTCTTCAACCTTCTTAACTTCCTGAACTTTGTTCTCTGGTGAAGCTGAAGTATTCTTCAAAATATCAACTGAATCATCACCGAATACAAAAGGTACCTCTTCAACAGTCTTAACACCTGAAGAAACACTATAAGGATTAAATTCAGCATTTGGAGTAACACTTGAAGCAGCAGCTGCTGCTCCAACTACGCTACCAGGAGTAAACAAAATATTATTTCCCTGCTCTACAGCACTTCCACCAATAACAGCAGCAGTCTCAACTACAGGGATATCCGCCTTTGGACTCTCAACATCAGGAGTTTTTACAGCAAATGGATTAACTGTAGTCTTACCAAAAATAGCATCAAAAGGATTTACTTCCTTGGCTTCTTCTACCTTTACTTCCTCTTTCTTCTCTTCTTCCTTATTATCAACTATTTCAACTACTGGAGAAGTTACATTCTGCTCACGAAGTGAAGCTGCAAGAATACCAGAAGCATCAAGAGATATAGCTGGTGTATCATTATTCTTATTCTCAGCAAGGAACTTATCAAGTGAATCGATTGCCTTTGTCTCTGAATCATCTTCCTCAGGAGTAAAATCAGATGTTGATACAATCTTCATTTCCTTAACATCAGAATCATCAGCTGCAATATCAAAAGGATTAATTCCAGCAGATGTATCAATTGTTGCCCCAGTCATTGGAATAACTGGTTCCTCTACTACTGGTGTCTCCTCTGTAGTAGGTTTTGCATCACTAAACAATCTCTTCATCATTTCTTCTGCAGAGATCTCAACTACTGGCTCCTTAGCTTCCTCAGTACCAAAGAACTTCAAATCTGAATCTTCAGCTGGTTCTTCTGCACCGCCAACTTTATCGTCACCAAACAAAATCTTTGTATTATCAACTACTGGTGGAGCTGTCTTAACAGGCTCTGGCTTGGAAGGAGCTTCATCCTTAACTTCGCTAGAAGTAGTATTAGCTTCCTCAGTAGCTGAATAACCTGCAGCAAAACCTGCATTAGCAGAAGCCTTTGCTGCCTGGCCAAGTGTACCTGTCTCAAAATCAGACTTAACATATAAGCCTTCTGTATCTTCCTCATCCTTCTTATGTCTCTTAAAGAAAGACTTCTTCTCATCAGCCTTAACATCAAGTACAAATGAGATTGTAATCTGCATTGGAACGTTTGGTCTTCTTGCTGCAGCCTGAGTAATGATTGTACCAGCAGCATCACACTGATCATTTGCATCATCAAGAATTCTCAAAAGTTCTCTCTGACCAAGAGCACTGTACAACTCTTTGTTACAAAGAATAATGCAGTCATCGACATTAAGTCTGAAGAAATTAGACCACAAAACATGTGCTGACTTGGAACAGTAATAGTTATTAAAATCACCTACATTGTTGCCATGAGCATCAATTGGCTCCATAGGAATACCGGCATCAGTAAGTGGATAAAGAGCATCATCTCTGTAAAGGAAAGCAAGTCCGCCACCAACAGTAAGAGCAAAACCTTCTCCATCCTTTACCATAAGTCCTGAGAAATAAGAATTTCTAATCTCATTCTCCTGAAGCATCATTTTACCAGTGATATCAACAGCGAGCTCACGGAAAGAACGCGTCATATCATCGATTTTCTTGCTTGAATATTTAACATCAGTACAGAATTTGCTGAGCTTTGGCTCATATGAAGGATATGCACCTGCCTTAAGTTCTGTGCTCTCATCGCTTGTAAATAATGATAGGAAAAAGCCTCTATCTTCTCTGTCAAAAGAGATATCAGCAGTTCTCTCTTCGCGAATACTACGAAGTCTGCCATCAAGATAGAAAGCATCTGTTAATTTCTGTGATGGATAGTATTTTGCCGTGAAAGTACTAGCCAAAGTAACGCGTTTAGCCATATTGAGCTCCTATTTAAATGATTAATCACAATAATTATAACACAATGTTTTTTCTATCAAGCCTTTTTTATCAAATTTTAAGAAATGAAAACTAGTCGTAATATTACGGTATTATTCATAGTACCTTTAAATTCCCATACCATATTTTATACTCTTCTCGAAAGGAATATTTTAAGGAGTAAACACTATGACAATCTATGAATTAATCTTTCTCGCAGTCCTAATAATCGGCTTTGGAATTATAACAATATTCTGTGTAAATAATCTCTCAGGAAAACTCAATAATGAGGACAAAGAGAGATTCAATGAACTGCAGCGTGACATTAAGGATGATATAAATGATCTTACTCAATCATCCAACACTTTAATGACATCTCAAATGGATTCATTTAACAGACTTCTTGATGTTCGCAATCGTGCAATGTCTGACAGCTTAAACGACATGGAAAAAGGTACACTGGAATCCTTGGAGAGAATTTACAGGACTATGGACAACAGACTTAATTCCCTAAACTCATCTCTTAGTGAACAGTTCAGTACTATGCGTAAAGAGAATAATGAGCAGATTGATAAAATTCGTGCTTCAGTAGAAGAGAAACTCGATAAGAACCTAACTGCTCAGGTTGAAAAGAGTTTTAACAGTGTTATAGCGCATATGACTGAACTGCAAAAGAGTATGATTGAGCTCCAGGGACTGTCAAGCAAAGTCTCTGGTCTTGATAAATCGCTTAATGGAATTAAGACGCGTGGAATTATGGGGGAGATCCAGTTAAAGAATATCATAGCTGATATCATGGCTCCTAATCAGTATGGAATAGAAATACCAACCATCCCTGGTTCAACTAATCATGTCGAAGTAGCAGTTAGAATTCCTCTTCGTGACAGTGACAGTTTTATTTATCTTCCTATTGATTCAAAATGTCATCTTGATCGCTATGAACAGCTTCTTGAGGCATATGATTCTTCTGACAAGGCTTTGATTGATGAAGCATCAAAATCATTTTCTCGTGCAATCATTGATGACTGTAAAAACATTCATGATAAATATATAAAAGAGCCTTATACTACACCATATGCGATTTTGTTTGTACCTTTTGAAGGAATGTATTCAGAGATTATAAAGCTTAACCTTCTTGAGAAAATAAGCGATTATAATATTACAGTAGCTGGTCCTTATACCCTTACAGCTATTCTTGGAACTATTATCAATTACTGGCAGGCTTTGATTATTGAGAAAAAGTCTGACGACATTAGAATCACTTTGGAAAAAGTTAAATTTGAATTTACCAAATTTAATAATGCATTCGAAGATGTCCAAAAAAGTCTCAATAACGCTTCTAATAAACTAGATGCCCTGCAAACAACAAGACTCAACGCAATGCGTCGAGCCTTAAGTAGTGTTAATGATTATTCCGAACCAAGCGCCATCACTGATTAATTTAGTTTTTCATTATCTTGTAATCAGCCAGGTGAGAAGCGCCAGAATCCAAAAACTCATAGCAAGCATCATAAGAATCATCCAGATAACTTTGAAGACTTTTCCAAACTTCTTACCTACTTCTTTAAGGTCCTCTTTTTGACGTTCTTTCTTGGTCATTCTGGCACGATTATTTAAATCAGCACGATACATGAAGAGACCACAGTTGGAGCAAATCGTTCGCTTGTCATTTTCTGTTCCACATTTTGGGCATCTCATGTTCTCACCTCCATAAATATATTATAACTCAAAGAAATCAATTTTACCCTTGGCGATCTCTTCTACATTTTGCATATACAAAATCACATCCTTAACACAGGAATGACGTTCTAATCTGAACTTTCCAGGAGCTGTCTCCTCAAAAATTCTCTTGCTCATTCCTCCTGCACCAAATGAAAGAACATCTCTTCCATCAGTCATCATGGCAACATTATATTTGCATTCCTGACCTTTAAGTGCGAAACCAACATTTTCGAGCCCATGCCCAGTATCCTTCTGCCTATACATATAATAAGGAATATAGTCCTTCTCCATAAGTAATTCATAGGCCTTGGATACTGCGTGATCCAGCGCATCATCTTCACGAAGTCTGCCTATAATATCCTCACGATTCATGGCAGCTCTTCTCTTCTTATAAAGAGTATGAATGGTTATATTTGAAGGCTGAAGCTCGAGAAGTTTATTTACGGATTTAATCAGTTCTTCTGGCTCTTCATACTTAAGCCCGGCAATCAAATCCATATTTATGATAGATATGCCACGCTTTTTAGCCATCTCATATGTTCTATAAATGTCTTCGGCCGAATGCTTGCGGTTTAGTTTCATTAAGGTATCACTATTCATGGTCTGTGGATTAATACAGATTCTCTGAATACCGAGTTCCTTAATCGCATCAAGCTTATATTCAGTTATTGTATCAGGTCGTCCTGCTTCTATAGTAACTTCAGTATTACAGTCAATAGGGAGCCTGTCATAAGCCGTTTTAAGTAAATGCTCGAAAAGCTTATCCTCAAATACAGTCGGTGTTCCACCACCAATATAAAGTGAACTTAATCTGCGATTTAATCTACCACCAATTATTGATATCTCATTGGTTAATGCCTTCTCATAATCAACTAATCGTCCAATATGATGACCGATATCCTGAGATATAAAAGAACAATATTCACATCGACTTGGACAAAATGGAACTCCAATATATATGTTTATATCTTCTTGTGAAATCTCTTTAAGAATTCTGTCCTCATTCTCCTTAACTTTAAATGCAAGTTCAGCCTTATCTGGACGAACAAGATAAAGATTAGCCATCTCGTCTTTATCTTTTGTCTCACCAGCAATTATTGTCGGACGTATACCTGTAAGACACCCCCATGGAAAAGACTTCTTGGTAATATGTGACAAAACCATATAAAGCTGCCTTTTGAGTTCTCTTTTATAATCAAGTTTCTCCAGGGAACTGATATCACTGTAATTAAAATCTAAAGCAGGATTATCAAGAAAACTAACCTTGGTATAAACCGCTTCCTCCTGATCAACTTCGGTAGTGATTACTATGTCAGTATCACACTCTTCACATATTATCTCCTGCTGTTCATGGTGCTCACTTATTCCATTCCAAAAGAGTCTAAGTATATCAGACAAACCATAAAAGTATTCATGATTAACAAGTTTAACCTTCAGCATTAAGTTTATCCCTCACGTATAAACAATAGAAATCTACATAAATATTAGGAGACACATTATAAGTTGCAACTCCACCCTCTTGCCCGTTGGCCTCAAGATATGCATTGTTAGCAGTATCAGAAAATGACTGAATGAACTGGTAGATTGGATTACTTGTTACCTCTTCGTCAATTCCATTCCAATATGCAACACCTGCCTCGATATCTCTTATAACAGCCTGATACTCTGGGGTTATAACTGTAGGAATATTTAAATCAAGGCTCTCTGCATAACGCAGAGTCTCATAATAGAGATTGTTAAAAATAGCTAAGTAACCACAATATCTGAAATCTGCTCTTGTTGAATGAATCAAAGCAAGAGCTGACAATGCATTAGCATCATTTTCTCTTGCATAACCACGAGCATGTGATAACTCATGAACTAAAGTCTGTGGAAACTCTGTTACACTCATATAATCTGTATTGAGAATTGTCTCCCCAATAAACACATCATAAAGTCCAACTATATTTGTATAACTCCAATAATGACTTAACATTACTGGCTTACAATTAACATGATTAGGACTTAATCCAAGATTGTAAGTATAATCAAAATTATCCAATAGTGCATTTGCATCTATTACCATACTATTGAAATCTGTTAATAAATGAGCTACTCCATTATAATCTTCACCAAGCTGCATTCTTGCGGATATCATGCCATTATAGGCCCAGATCAGAGTCTCGAGATAGTCATTATACTCTTTATATTCGCCCTTTATATTCAGATTATATGCAACTGTATGGCGTTTATAATTCAAGCCATGCATAAGCATAAAATCTAATGACATTATATTTACTATTATAAGAATGCTGCAGATAGCCTTGCGCCAAATATATCTTCTGTGCCCAATCTTACGTTCAGCTTTGCATAATCTCACAATAAAGCGAATCAATAAAACCAGAATAGTAACGCTTCCAACCAAGACTATCGCTTCAGTTATCGAAAATATAAAAATCGAAGATATTCCATTACCCAGAAGTGCAATATACGGAAATACTTTACTAGAATAGAAATCATACTGCTCTACTGACAAAATATTTAATTTAGGAAACAACAAAATAAATACAGCCGTTATAAATAGAAAAATATTTATAAAAATGTATTTTCTTCCTTTTTTGAGAAGTTTCTTGCGATAATCCCAAAGCTCGTCTTTTATAATCTCTTTCCTTTTTCTCATTATTTACTCACAATCCATGAAATTAAATAAACTATTCCTAAAACAACTGGCTGATGTACTACATATATAATTAATGAATGTCTACCAATAAACTCGAATGGAAGTGAGATTTTGCTTGCTATTTTACTTGTCCCAAACCATGTATTAGTTAATAAACTTTCTCTTGTCTTATACTCATTACGACCAAGTAAAGTTCCTATAAAAAAAGCACTTGCCCAAGGAAAGAATGGGAGCCAGTCTGCCATTGCCGGATATCCTATTACTTCAATTCCTGTTGGAAGAAGCCACCAGGATTCATACAATCCGTCATAGCACTCGATTCGCTTTCCTATTACTGCAATAAATGCGGCAATCAAGCCAAGGAATACATTAATAATTCTGCTGTCAATTCCCTTCTTCTTCTCGATAAATTCGATAGCAGCATAAATTAAAATACTCGTAGCAAGCAAATGCAAAATATTATAAATAATCAGGCAGGAGAATCCGAATTTGAATGTTGCTATATATGTAATAATCGTAAGCGCAATTGCAAATAATCCTAACTTCAATCCACGCTTTCCGTTATTTCTTGAAAATACGCAACAAATTCCTGACACACCAGCGAAAATGCATAAAAAGAATGGCTGCAAAAAAGTATCGAACCAATTGGACTCAATAAATCCAAAAACATCTATGCCAACCATATAGCGAATATCATACGCCAAGTGTTGTAGTATCATTAAAAATATAGCTAAACCACGAAGGAAATCTAATTCAGATGCTCTTTTAAATACTTTATTATTCATTACCTACTAGTTCCTGTCCTTTAATACATGCGCCAATTGCAGTAGCAAAAGCGGCATCATTGGGTATTATAAAATTCATTCCATATAATTTTGAGAAGCTCTCAGCCACTTCTCTGCACTGTGGCATAGTAGTTAATTGGCCTGTTAAAACGATATCAGTTAACTTAGAATTCTTTGCTGCCATAACAGACAATGATCCAATTGACTGATAAACGAGATTAAAAATACCAGCAGCCTTATCTTCTTTTGATAAATCATCAGTAACCTTGCCAAAATTTGAGGCTGTTATATTCTTTGGTAATCCTGGTATTTCTTCCTTTGAGATATCACCAATGCTTAAGTCAACATTTGTAATATCACCTTTTAAGGCAAGATCAGATAATTTACCAGCGTCATCAACATTTATTACTGCATTACAAAGTCCAACAATCGTTCCTCCACCAACACCAGATCCAATTATGTGTCTAACCCCATTCCTAGAGGCATCGAGATAAGCAGTACCAGTTCCCATACTTACAACTACTGCATGATCCTTGTTGCTTAAAAATAGTCCACCCAGGCCAATTGCTTCAAACTCCTGAATTACTCTAGTTTTTACTCCGAAAAGCTGATCTTGTACGTAACCAGCACCTACACCTGTGATGTTTATCTCTGTAATATCAGACAATCTGATATTATTCTCGTCGGTTAATCTGCCTAACGCACCATAAGCCGATGTGATAGGGTCTGTTGCACGAACTACACACTTTGCTATAACTTCTGAGTTGTTCATTGCAACTATTTTTGTTGTGCTTCCACCTATATCCAGTCCAATTGTAACTCGCATATTTATCTCCTTTGTATTGAAATTATATAGTAGTTTTATACAAAAAAAAAGCGGTAGCAAAGCTACCGCAAAAATTACTAAAACTTGTATTACTTTGATAAAGTAAGTGTACTACCTGAAGCTGAGATTGTAATCTTACCATTTGCATGTGGAATCCAAATAGTATTTGAAATTGAACCATACTGCTCATTGTATTCCAAATCATTGACAACTATTTTATACTCAATCTCTTCACTTGAAATCTGATTGTAAGTTACAGAAATACTAAACTTAGGTCCGCCGCCTCTCTTAGTAACAGAATCCAAATCGAATAACTTGGTGCCTCCAGCGGTAATTACTGCATTACTTGTTCCATATGTAATTGATGAAGCGGATGAACCAGCAAATCCCAAAACACTCTTCTCAAGAGCAATTGAATTCAACTCCAAAAGTTCAGTAGCACCATTCATGTAAGATACTTCACGGTGGCTATTATAAACTGAGATTATCAAAGAGAATATTGCCTCGAAAGTAATCATCATTATTGCTATAGCTAGCATTACTTCAAGAAGTGTAAATCCATGCTTATTGTTTGTCTTCTTAATAATCTTCATCTCTTCACTCCTTAACTAATTACTTCTTTGTAACCGCAACCCTTACCATCATCAGATGAAGAATTGTAGCATACCCACTTAATCTTTCCGTCAGTATCCTTGAACTTTCTTAACTGACCCTGAGCATTACCACAACCTGGACAAGTTGAAGGTGAGTATGTAAAAGAAGCTCTGTTTGTTGATACTGTGCTTCCATCAGCTGCTGCATTGTATGTCAAAGATCCTTCTCCACCTGCAGGAGTTTGCTGCTTCCAAACGATTACTGTGTAATTTGAAAATACATTTGATGCTCCTGAAAATGAACAAGATACTGTTGCTTTAGTTGATCCTGGTGTACTGAATCTTGAGTTAACATCACTTCTCTTATTAATCTCAGCAAGACTCTGTACTGACTTTGCATAATTCTTAGCACCCAACTTAGCAAATACTGTAGTATTGTTTGAGTAATTAAAAGTTACAAGGAAACCAGATAATATCATTGATGTTGCTATAAGAAGTATTGCTACTGCAAGCATAACCTCAAGTAATGTGAATCCCTTTTTAGTCTTTGAACAAATCTTCATATGTCACTCCTATTAAAAACCTAAAGCACCCATTTCTGCTTCCTGACTATCAGCAAAAGCACTGATATCGTCAGCTTCCTTCTTAAGCTTAGCTGATGCATCATCTGCCTTCTTCTTGCTGCCACTAACTCCTGCATATACAGCACCTACAAGAATACAAAGCATAGCAACAACTACAATAATCTCAATCAATGTGAAACCCTTTTTGTTATTCTTTACTACCTTTTTCATATCAACCTACTCTAAACTATCAATCTTTATTGTGATTCTGAAACATATTACTTAATGAAGGCTCAACAACTTTTGCTTTATCATTTACTTCATTAGTCTTATTTATATAATTAGATGCTACTATAGCAGTAACTGCAACCAACATTACAATAATTGCAATAACAAGGATTACTTCAACTAAAGTAAAACCTTTTTTACTAACTCTTCTCATTTATTGCCTCCACATAGATAATTAATGTTATTATACCACGTAACCGTCATATTGCAACCCAACTTCAATATTTTGTCACAATTTAATAAATACTAATACTGCAAATCAGAATCATTGATTTAATTTGTTATCTTTCTATCAATTTGAGTTGTTTCAGAGTGGCAATGTCCACCGTTACTCTGCAAGTCATCTTTATTTGCTATTATTGTTATATCATATGCTTCACATTGTTTCAATAATTTTTCACATTTTTGCCACATTTATTTTTTTATCACACAAAAAAAGAGAACGTAGATCAAATCTCGTTCTCCATTGTTTAGCTGCTATCGTTCTTAACTAATCTCTGCTGTAATAACATCTACACTGGCGTAATAAGCTTCCATTGTTGCTGTTGCAACGCTGGCCTTCTGCAAATATTCACTAACTTCTTTGAATATTACTACTGCAAGTATACAAATAATTGCTATTACTAATACCATCTCAACCAATGTAAAACCTTTCTTTGTTTTAATAATCTTTTTCATATTTCTCTCTCCAATTTGATAAGATATCTTATTTATATCACAGGCTTCACATGTTTTCAATATTTATTTCACATTTCTTTCACATTTTTATCTAGAGTTTTTTTGTCCCAATGCATTTGAATTGACTTTTCCTAAGTTTATGGGAATTCCTGATTTTCTATATTGTGCGATAAAAGCTGCTTTTATTTTCATAAAACAGATCATCATTTTTTGCAAAGAAAAAGGGTGTATCTTGCGATACACCCTAAAATTTTAACCAGAAATACTATTATGAAATCTGAGCTGTGATAGTATCAACCTCTGCGTAGTAAGCCTGCATTGTAGCTGTAGCTGTTGAAGCCTTTGCAAGGTACTCAGATACCTTATTAAAAATAACAGCTGCAAGAATGCAAATGATAGCAATTACGAGAACCATCTCAACGAGTGTAAAACCCTTCTTTGACTTAGAAACCTTCTTCATATCGATTTCCTCCTTGTTTATTTAAGTTTGTAATTGAATTATATCACATTATTTCACGATTTCAACTACTTTTTTCAATTTTTCTTCATATTTCAGTATTTTTTTCATTCTCTGTATATATTCTATTCTTTATTCACCGCTATTAACACTGTTTTCTGGCTCTTTAGGATCCAAACATCTAATATCCTACGTAACTTCTATCATACTATTCTCTTTTTCCAGACACATTTTCGTTATAAAAAAACTGCCACATGACTAATATGTCATATGGCAATTAAAATCAAACTTTTAAACCCGGATTACTCCTCTGGTGTTCCAAGAACGTCAGTCGCATTTGTATCTTCTGTAGCATACAAAATTCCAGCTGCTGGTACAAGTGGAATTGACTTGCCTTCAGACAAGAATGCTTCTTCATCTGCCTCAGGATCATGGATATATAATCCACCATTATTAGCAAGATTTACAAAGATACCGATTGAATAATATGTTGCGAATGGTCTATCAGCCATCTGCTCAAGATCGCCATCAACAATCATACATCCATAGAATGCATTCATCTCATCTCTTACAAGGAGAGGTACACCAACGATTCCGTGTCCAATTCCGCTATCTGGTGTTTCAGCACCTGACCAGTTTACAAATGCGTATGAGCTAGCGCCTGAAGATACACGATGAATTGAATCAATTGCATAAAAATCAATTTCAGCAATCAACTTGTTATAACCAAGATTAGAATCTACTTCAATTCTATTAAGCTTTACACATGAAGGTGCCAAATTCTCTATAGTCTTAAGAGCATCAAGGAATCCAGCATAACCTTGATTAAACTCATATGTACCCATCGCTGCCATTGAATTCACAATATATGCTGCATCAAGCTTTCCATAAGTTGAAAGATCTGGGCTGTAATTATACTGTGGTACACAATATCCATCTGTTGCAGCATATTCAAGTCTAACACGACTACAAGCAAGTCTGTCAATTGAAACAGTTCCATCTGGAAGAGTAACCTCATCACAATCAATATTTTCTACAGTAACCTTTGAAAGATAAGGACAATCCTTCTCTTCGAATAAGTTGAGCAAATACTGCTCAAAGTTTTCATTATTAAGAACTGGGAGAAATGACTCTTCAACACTCTTAATCTCAGTCTCTAATGAACTAATTTTACGTGATGTCTCATCGTTCTGCTGCTTGAGTGCATCACACTCAGCCTCACGAACTCTAAGTGTATCTCTTGTAATAACAAGTGTCTCGTAATTTGCTTTTGTTGGCTTAATGAAGAACCAGAAAATGATGAACATCAATGCCAAAACACCAATCATAATAGCAAATACTTGATCCTTTAAACTATAGTTCTGCATTATGCTTCACCTCCATCTGCCTCAGTTGCTGTCTGCAATAACTCATAATCGATTTCTACAGTATTGTTATCATTAATAACATTCAAAACCAATGACTTACTTGCAACTGCGTTTGCAAATTCAGTATCTGAAATTGCAATTCCATTTACAAGAATAGAACTTGGCTGATATGTACTATTACCTACAACAATTACATCTACAGGAATTGTTGCTGTTGAAGAACCATCAGAAATCTCAGTATCAGTAATACCTGTAAGTGGAATGAAAGATCCATCTACAGATGCCAAATTCTTAACAATTATATGCTTACTCTGGATAAGGCTTCCAGCAATCTCGAATGTGTAATAATTCTGAACTGCATTGTTCATCAAATCTTCAGCCCTCCAGTCCTCATTAAAATATCTTTGAATAGTTGGTTCAGTTGTTCTGAAAACGTCAGCACTGTTATTAATCATATTAATGAATTCCAAAGCTCGGTAATATGAGAATGTCTGACCTTTAATAATGAACTCACTACCTGTGATTACATAATTAGAAATCAACATATCATTTGGAAGTTTGCTGCTATCCAAAAGATCTGTAAGATTTGCAGCTGCAGGAGCCTTAGCATTTACACTTGTTCTCATTGAAGTCAAAGCATAATAATAAGATGTTCTTGACTCAATCTGTAATGCCAATGCATTTGCATTCTCCTGAAGCTGAAGATAATCAGGACTATTGAGTTTATTACTAATTGTCTTAATCTCGTTATTAACTGAATTATTTCTCAAATACAAGAATACTGTATAGAAAATCATAATTGCCAATACAGCAATGGCTGCAACTACTGCATATCCAAGATAACGCTGCACTTTTCTACTAGAAGCAGTGAACTCAGCAAAAAAGTTCATATCCTTCTTAGTAACAGATTTCTTTAAATTTAGATTTGCCATCTAATAAATCCTCCTTCGCATTAATCTTCACGAATCAAGGCACCACAACAATTAATAAACTGTGGTAACTCAAAATTCTTTGGACCAATTACTGTACTCAATGTGTTAAGTACCTCTACCTGTGTACCAAGCTGTCTGGATAATTCCTTATCAATCTTACGATAACTTGCTCCTGAACCATAGAGGAAACATGTGCTTATGCTATCAACATGGAACTTACTAATAGAGAACTGTGCTGTACGTGAAACAGCGTCTGTAAGACTCTTGAAATAAGCATTAGCAGCACTCTGAAGTGTTGGAGTCTCTGAAAGAGCCTCGTGCCAAAGATCGATATCAGCCAAATCAACTGCAGACTCAGCATCAGACTTTGAGATGTTAAGTCTTCTTGCAAGTGAAGATGTCTTATCGGCTCCACCCTGCATCTTCTTAAGTGTCTCAGCTACCTGAGAAATATTAGCATGACCAAACTGAAGTCTTCTTGACAAAATTGGATAACCCTTATCAAGAACTGTAATTGTTGTTGTCTTTCCAGCTAACTCAATCAAGAGGAGTGTTGAATTTGAAACATTAACAGTACCGTTAATCATTCCGTTGCTAAAGAGCTTTCTAATAGCATTAGGATTTACATCAAGTGCAACTGGAGACATATCCATATTCTTAATAAAATCCTTATAATCCATTGCAACATCCTTAGGAATTGCTGTAGCTCTTACACGATACTTCTCTGAATTTGATTCTTCATCATGGAATTTACCAGTAATAATATACTCTACTAACATATCTCTGTTAGCACTACCCTGACCAAGAATCTCGTACTTAACCATATCCTTAAGCTGAGTCTCTGTTACTGCAGGAAGCTCAAGATCACGGCTGTGCATAAATGCACCCTCAGTAGTAACGATTACGTTTCTATTCTTAATATCATGCTTAGCCATTGCATGCTTTAATGCCATAACAACTCCGAAGTTATCAGAAATTGCACCATCAGTAATTGTCTCAAGCTCAAGTGGTACTACTCCAAATTTCTCAAGTTGAATAATACCAGTCTTTGAATTATAAGATCCAACTGCAAATTTTAAGTTTGAACTAGAAGTGTCCAATACAAGATTATTAGCTGCTCTTCCAAACTGACTTATATCCATATTTTTCTCCTCTCCAATTATACGTTAATAAATGATGCCATTGAAAGAATAGGCATTGCAACCGCACCTACGATTACGAGTACGATAACAGCCATTACACAGATAATCAATGGCTCCATTGCTGCAACGAGCTTAGACATTGCTGCATCTGCTTCATCTTCAAAAAAGTCTGCTGCTTTTTCAAGAATTGAATCCAATGTACCTGACTCCTCACCAATTGCTGTCATTGCATAAATCATTGGTGGGAATTCATTAATTGGCTTAATAGCCTTTGAAAGTGATGTACCCTTACGAATCTCAATTCTTGCATCATACAATTTCTTTTCGAGAACAGCATTATCAAGAGTTGAACTTGTAATTTCTACTGCCTGCAATACTGAGATACCACTCTTAAGAAGAGTAGCAACTGTTCTTGTAAATCTAGCAGAAGCGTTCATCTTAGTTGCTCTACCAAGAATAGGTATCTTTAGACAGAAACCAGCCCAAATCATCTTACCTGACTCTGATTTCTTCCATAACTTAAATCCTATTACTGCGGCAACTACGATACCACCATACAGCCACCAGAAAGCAAGAATACTGTTTGATATACCCATTACGAAATAAGTAAGTGCTGGCAAATCACCACCCAAGTCTCTAATTGTATCTCCGATTCCTGGAACTACAAATGTCAAAAGAGCAATTGTAATTACAACAGTAACACCAATCAAAATCTTTGGATAAACCAATGCAGATGAAATCTTGTTCTTTGTCTTTCCTTCCTTCTGGAAGTGCTCAGCAAGACGGTTCATTACCTCATCAAGCTGTCCAGCTTCCTCACCAGCAGCAATCATATTAATCATAATAGCTGGCAAAGCTTCATTCTGTTCCTTAAAAGACTCTGTCAAAGTTTTACCTGACTGAATAGACTCATATATTGAACCAATAACAGCTTTAGCCTTTTTAGACTCCAACTGCTGATATAACATGTCAAGGGATCTAATTACGGTAACACCAGCAGAAAGCAAAGAAGCCAATTGTCTTGTAATAATAATCAAATCCTTGGTGTTCAACTTACGGCTACCGATTTCCATGTTAAGGATGCCAGGGCCTTTATCAATGTCAATTGAAGCAATGAATTTTCCATCTGCCTTGAGTGCTCTGGTTGCATCTGCTATATTATTTGCTTCCAAAGTACCGGTAGACGCTTTACCATTAGCATCAATAACCTGATATTTAAATTTTGGCATATCACTAACCCTCCTTCGTTAAATTTGTTAGTTATTTACTGAAAATCCAAGTCACCAAACAATGGGCTATGTGTCATTCCATCGTTATTAGTGATGTATCTTCTGAGGTCTTCAGGGAAACGGCAACGCTGAAGGGCTGTTTCTCTGGAGATAATAGATCTCTTTACAAGTTCTGCAAGATAAAAATCCAAAGGACACATTCCTGCCTGAAGGCTTGTAGCAATAACACTATCAATCTGATATGTCTTTCCTTCACGAATATTGTTTCTAATAGCATCATTTGAAATCATAATCTCAAATGCAGCTACTCGTCCACCAGTAATCTTCTGAACAAGTGTCTGACAGATAACAGCAACAAGAACTGTTGAAAGCTGTACTCTTACCTGATCCTGCTGATGTGGTGGGAATACGTCAATAATACGGTTAACTGTATCAGCTGCACTTGATGTATGAAGTGTTGACATAACCAAGTGGCCTGTCTCAGAAGCTGTGATAGCTGTTGAAATAGTATCAAGATCTCTCATCTCACCAACGAGGATAATATCTGGATCTTCACGAAGAGCAGCTCTAAGTGCATTTGCAAATGAAAGTGTATCCTCATGAATCTCTCTCTGGTTAATCATTGCTTCGCCATGCTGATGTAAATACTCGATTGGTTCCTCAAGTGTAAGGATATGACACTTCTTCATGCTGTTAACATGACCAATCATAGCCGCAAGTGTAGTTGACTTACCTGAACCCGTAGGTCCTGTTACGAGGATAAGTCCACGTGGCTTCATAGCCAAGTCTTTAAATAAAACTGGCAAACCAAGTTTCTCACAAGTAGGAATCTCATTAGTGATTGTTCTTGCTGCCAATGCATAAGATCCTCTCTGCTTAAATATGTTGCATCTAAAACGGCTAAAATCCTTTACAACATATGAAAAGTCGATTTCTCCTCTCTCTGCCAAGTATGTTTGACGTGACTTATCAATCATAGATCTACACAAAAACTCTGTGTCTTCTTGTGTAAGTACATGATTGTTAAGTGGCATCAATTCTCCATGCACACGAATCATTGGTGGAAGTCCAACCGTAATGTGTGTATCTGACGCTTGTCTCCTTACAGCCTCAGTTAGGATTGCTTCCATAGACAACGTAAATTCTTCCACAACTCACCCTCCTAATTAATCAATTGTATATGCAACTCTGTTGAGTTCATCAACAGTCGTAATACCTTCAACAACCAATGCAGCAGCAGAATCCTGCAACATCTGTGTACCCTCTGAGACAGCAAGTTGTCTCATCTCTTCTTCAGTAGCTCTCTTTTCAATAAGAACCTTCATAGCCTTAGTCATAACTACTACTTCATGAATAGCAATTCGGCCCTTATATCCTGAACCATTACACTCAGTACAACCTTCGCCACGGTAAATCTTCTGACCTGGCTCAAGCTTACATAATGCAATCTCATCTTCATCTGGATCATAAGATCTACGACAGTTTGTGCAGATACGTCTAACAAGACGCTGAGATACTACACCAACCAAAGCTGAGTTAACCATATATGGTTCAAGACCCATATCGATGAGACGGTTAATTGAAGATACCGCATCATTGGTATGGATTGTACTGAATACTAAGTGACCTGTGATAGCAGCACGCATTGCAATCTCGGCTGTCTCACCATCTCGAATCTCTCCGACGAGGATAATATCAGGGTCCTGACGGAGGATAGAACGAAGACCACTGGCGAATGTCATACCAGCTTTTGCATTTACCTGAACCTGATTAAGTCCAGGAATACGAATCTCGACTGGGTCCTCTACTGTAATAATATTTGTTTCTGGATCATTCTTCTCGGCAAGCAATGTATAAAGTGTTGTTGTCTTACCAGATCCAGTAGGTCCTGAAATAAGGCAAATACCTTGAGGAACCTTAATAATCTTATTGATAAGCTCATTATTATGATCACTTATACCTAAATACTTACGATTAAGGTTACCATCGTTCTTAGCCAAGATACGAATAACGGTTTTCTCACCAGTAATACATGGAAGAATAGATACACGCATGTCTACCTCTTGTCCATTAATATCTGTCTGGATACGACCGTCCTGTGGAATACGCTTCTCTGCGATATTCATTCCACCAAGAATTTTAAGTCTTGTTGTAATTGCATCTTTCGCTGAAATTGGAGATGACATAATCTCCTGCATAACACCGTCGATACGGATACGAACACGAACACGATCTTCCATCGGTTCGATATGAATATCTGATGATCCTGCTCTGATAGCATAATCAATCATTGAGTTTACAAGTTTTACAACAGGTGCACTGTTAACTGCATCTGCAATATCTGCACTTAATCCTTCAAGTGCATCATCCTCTAAATCTGAACTGAGAGCTTCTGCAGCTTTCTCAGCAGACTCTTTGTTGTAATAGGCACTAATAGCTGAAAGAATTGAAGACTTCGTAGCCAACATGAAACTACATGTATAATCTGTTCTAAACTGAACGTCATCCTGAACAAGAATGTTCATCGGATCATCAATTGCTACTACAAGTCTGTCGTCGTCAAAAGCAATAGGGAATACCAAATTCTCTTTGCAATACTGCTCATCAAGAAGAGTTGTTGCTCTTCTGTCTACTTCCATCTCAGCCAAATCGATGATTGGATAATTGTACTGACTAGAAACAGCTCTAAGAATATCAAACTCATTCATCAAGCCCATTTCTACGATAACTTCGCCAAGACGTTTACCCTCTGACTCCTTCTGTGCACTAAGTGCAGATGCCAATTCAGCTGCGGTCAGAAAGCCACTTTCAATTAATATGTCCCCAAGTCGCTTCATATTACCTCCAAAAGATAACCACTAGTTATGGTAAAACACACTATACCATTATCATGGATATTCTATAAAACTATACAACAGGTTGTCATAAATTACAAGTTTGTTTACGTTGCATAATTACCTTTGTTTTACATTTGTAACTTTTCTTGCCTAGTTCGTAATAAATAATTTTGTATTTATATTATATAATGTTATATATTATTTTTGGGAGTTGTTTATGAGTATTGTGTTAACATTAAAAATATTTTTTGTTGTAATGACTACTCTTTTTGGAATTATTATTGGTAGTTTTCTTAATGTTGTAATCTATCGTATACCTGAAGGCAGAACTATTTCAAAAGGCCACTCTATGTGTATGAGTTGTGGACACACGCTTGGCGCTCTTGATCTTGTTCCTGTTTTTAGCTGGCTGTTCCTTGGTGGTAAGTGTAGATATTGTAGGGCTCCAGTTGCTTCAAGATATATAAAAATTGAATCTTTCACTGGCTTGGTATTTTTGATTGTTGGCTTTACCTTTAGGGCTGCAGGCTTGTACCCTCTACTTAACGAGCCTGGTAACCGAGTAATACTGTTCGTTATAGCATGCATGGCTCTATTCCTTCTCAACTTTACTATTATGATTTCTCAAATGATGATTTATTATGATAAGCAAAAATGTTTTTTCAGATTCCCTGTTTTATCTCTTATTACAGTTTTGGCTTTTTCTTTACTTAGTGCATTTACTTATAAGAATTACTACAGAATACTTTCTAATCTTGCAATATTCTTAGTTGTTAGCATTCTTTTATCATTGCTTATTACTGGTATTTCTAAATTAAGAGAAATCGATTATAAGTTTTCTGATTCTTTATTTGATTTTTCAAATCTGTTATTAATTTTTGCTGTTGCCATCAGATATATTAGTGCTTTTAATTTAATCTTTTCGATAATTATCTTTGGTTCAGCTTTGATATATGTTCTGATTCGACTCTTTTCTATAAAAAATAGTAAACTCTGCAGATATATTGGAATTATTAATATGTGCATGGTTGTTATTTTGTTGATTTTGGGTTATATTATTTTCTTGAATAAATGAGTTTTTGGAGGTTTTTATGTCTGGTCACTCTAAGTGGAACAACATTAAGAGAAAAAAAGAAGCATCTGATGCAGCAAAAGGTGCTATTTTTACAAAGATTGCAAAAGAAATTGCTGTAGCAGTTAAAGCTGGTGGTCCAGATCCTGAGGGCAATTCAAGACTTAAGGATGTTGTAGCAAAAGCTAAGGCTGCAAATATGCCAAATGATAATATTACTCGTGCTATTAAGAAGGCTGCAGGCGCTGGTGAAGGTGATGATTATGAAGAAATCATCTATGAAGGTTATGGACCTGGCGGCGTAGCTATTATGGTTAGAGCTCTTACAAATAACCGTAACAGAAGTGCTGGTGATATTCGTCACATCTTCGATAAGCACGGCGGTAATATGGGTGTATCTGGTAGCGTTTCTTTTATGTTCGAAGAGAAAGGCTCAATCATTATTTCACGTGAAGATTTTGAAGATGAAGATACAGTTATGATGGACGCTCTTGATGCAGGAGCTGCTGATTTTGTTCCTGATGACGAGTGCTATGAAGTTCTTACAGACACAGCTTCTTATTATGAGGTTAAGGAAAGCCTCGAAGCTAAGGGTTATACTTTTGTAGATTCTACACTCGGCCCTGTTGCTACTACTATGGCTGTTGTTGAAGATGAAGAGATCTGCAATCAGCTTAATAAGATGCTTGATAAATTCGATGAGAACGATGACGTTCAGGAAGTATATCACAACTGGGATAACTAATATTTATCAATCACATGGGTAAGGATATTCGTACTGATAATTTAACCAATAATAAGTCACAAGAGACAATTTCAAAAGAGAATGTCTCTTGTGATTTTTGTTTAAACGAAGAAAGTTCTTTTATCGATTTTACTCAGCTTGTTCCTGAAGACTCTGTTGAAGTAACTGCTTCTTCTGCTGATGCTGATGTTTCTTCTGCAAAAGACACTGGTAGCAGTTCACCTTCTAGCTGGAGACGTATTACTATTCCTGAACTGCGTGCAACTCTTAAGCGTTTTGATAAAGTTAATTCCTCTTACCAGAAAAAAGAAGAATTTAATATTGAAACTATTATGCTTAATGAGAATCTTGCTCGTGAAGTTTTGTCCAACATTGGTGTCATAGCATTCGTTGGCCCTTCTGGTACTGGTAAAAGTACTCGTGCTATCAGAGTCGCTCGTGAGAACAACATAAGTTTTTTTATTGACGACGGTCTTCTTATTAATGGCAGTAGAATTCTTGCTGGTACTTCTGCAAAAAAAGCTCCAACAAAAATGGAATCTGTTAGACAGGCTCTTTTCTCTGATGAGACCAGATCTTCTGTTATGAGACGAGCACTAATTGAGCATCGTCCTACAACTCTTATGATTCTTGGTACTTCTGATTCAATGCTATCTAAGATCTGTAACAACTTATGGTTAAATAAGCCTGTTATGCTGATTCGCATTGAGGATGTAAGTACTGAAGAAGAGATGCGAATGGCGCGTAATACTCGTATGACAGAAGGTATGCACACCATTCCTGTTCCTACTATGGAGATTAAGCATGAGTTTTCTGGTTATTTTTCAGATCCATTCAATAAAATAAGACAGAGATTCGACAGAGAGAGAGGCGTTACGCCAATTGCTAACGACACTGAAAGAACTGTCGTTAGACCTACCTTTTCATCGCTGGGTTCATATTCTATTTCTGATGATGCCCTTCTGGACATAATTAAAATTGTCTTGGGAAAGGTTGATGGTGTTGCTAATGTTGTTACTTTTAAATCAGAAAAGCGAACATATGGTGTAGTATTATCATTGGGAATTGCATTGTTCTATGGTTATGATGCACAGCAGGTTCTGCTAAATGTTCAACAAAATATTGGTAATCTTATTGAGGAATACACCTCTATTACTGTTATTGCTGTAAATGTTAAAGCACAAAGACTAATTCACTAATTTATAATAGGAGGTACATATATTTATGGAAAAAATCTATACAATTCCTGTAAATGAAGCTTATGATGCACAATGCGACTGCCCTATCTGCCAGCTGCATAAAAATGCTGAAATTAAGTATATTGAATATTACCTTGGTCCTTCTTTGATGGAGCCTGATACTAGAATTGTCACTAACAAGACTGGTTTTTGTCAGCATCATTTTGGAATGCTTAATCAGTCTGATATCAACAGATTAGGACTTGGCTTAATTCTTCACACCCATCTGCTTGATATCGAAAATGATTTTTCTAAAGATTTATCTGAACTTGCTCCTGATAAGGCTGGCCTTTTTAAAGGTCGTAATAATGATTATAAGCAGAAACTTACTTCTCTTGCTGACAGAATCGATAATCGAATTGCTTCCTGCCCTGTTTGCGAAAAGATTGATAATGCAATGACACATTCCATTGATGTAATTTTCTGGATGTTTAAACATGATAATGATTTTAAGCAGAAGTTCATTAATAAAAAGTCCTATTGCCTTCCACATCTTTCTTTACTGCTTAGAAAGGCTACGAAACTCTCACAGAATGACGCTGCAGACTTCTTGTCAGTTCTTGCTTCCAATATCAATGAATCTACTCCTGAATTAATTAAGGATGTTGAATGGTTTACTTTAAAATTTGATTATCGAAATAGTGATAAACCTTGGGGAAACAGTAAGAATTCAATTCAGCGTTCTATGCGCTTTTTGTCTGGTGACTGCAAAGAGTTTAATGAGATTGGAAAGAAATAATTATACAATATATAGTTTAACAACAAAAAAGCCTTGGCGATTGCCAAGGCTTTTCTTTTACCATATATTGTTCAAATATTAGTTGTAATACTGGAATGGATCAATTGTGTACTCAGTCTCAAGTGGTACAATCTTTCCTGCGTTTACCTTGTAAGTTGGATCTACACAATATGGAATATTGATGAAGCCACCACCATTTCTACGCTCAATAATGCTACATGTGATTCTTCCGTAGAAGCTACAAGAATCACCAGTATTATATGTTATCTTTGACTTCTCACCTGGATTATCGTACAAACAGATATAAGCTTGGCAAATTGCTCCACCACTACCATCAAGTGGGAAATCAATTGTTACTCCACCCATACCCCATACTTTGAGATAAGGCTTAGGGCCATCCTTAGTTAAGATCTTACCAGTAACCTTGATAGTCTGTCCATTAGATACAACCATATTACACCAGTTGCTATCTAACTTAGTACCATTCTCAACACTTAATGTACCTGAAATAGTACCGCCAGAAAGAACATAAAATGTGTAATTACCCTTGCTCAAATCTAAACGAACTGTACCAGACAATGAGCCACTCTGAATCTGATAGGTTCCTGGCTTTACATAAAGCAATCCAGTGGCTTCATCCACAACATTATAAGCTGTCAATGCATCAAAACTTGTTACAGGAGTACCATTTGGAGTAGTTGATACGCCAAAAGAACTAGCCTGTGAACTAAGTGTAGGCAATGAATCACCAGAGAATGCTGCAATGTTCTTTGCTGATACATAATCAGCTGCCTGTGACAACAATGCTGACTGTATACTAGGAGTCTGATTATTAATCAAATTGTTCCAACTGTTCTGATATCCACCATTCGAGATTGAATTAGAGCCTGGGAATGTAACATCATTACTTCTATTTGAAGCAATATTTGTTACTGATGCCAACTGTCCCCACATAGGCTCACTTGTGTTGTTAAATGTTGAGTTATAGAATACTACACTCTTGGCAACAATATTCTGATTTGCATTTGAATCAAAATTCTTAAGGGCGTTCTGTAAAGTACCGCTTGGTGATACAAAGAATACTGTTCCTTGTCCCAATAAGTTCAAACCAGCACCGTTACCTTTATCCCAACCTGAATTCTCACCCCAGAAAATTACATCTCCATAAAACTTCTGACCTGAAGCTGGTGAGAAAGGCTTAGTAGCAACAAGATTTGAATAGATATTTGTACTACCGAGATTTGAGTTCATCGCACCTCTAACGAGCATTGTGTTATCAGTAGCACCACCATCATCCTTACCGATATTGAACTCACCAATAAGACCATCACCATCCATATTTACTGTATACTGGAAGTGATTTGCTTCTGTCTTAGGTACTGGAGGTGTAAGAACCATTCTAACCTTTGCAGTCTCACTACCAACCTGTGAAACAACATCAATTATTACCTTACCACCTGCTCT
Organism: Clostridia bacterium; assembly: GCA_024403775.1. Classification (GTDB taxonomy): domain Bacteria; phylum Bacillota; class Clostridia; order Saccharofermentanales; family Saccharofermentanaceae; genus Saccharofermentans. The sequence goes on from JAKSRE010000001.1 coordinate 52,912, forward strand.
TGAAAAGTCTGCATATGAAGATGAAGAAGATCCACCTGCAACACCAGGAACTGGAAGACCTGAGAATTCAAGATGTGCTTTTGCATCAGCCATCTTTCCAACTGTATCATCATCGATTGCCTGTACAACAATTGCATCCCAAATTGATTCGGCAACTGAAGTAGCGGTAAGCTGAACCTGACTCATCTTTGTATAATCATAATAATGAGTTCTGGTCATCTTTGTCATAGTCAAAGCTGAACTAATAAGTATAACAGCCAATGCAACAATCAATAAAACAAGAATGAGCATTGCGCCTTGCTTGTTAGATTGATTTCTCTTCTTACGCAAAATAGTCATAAGCGTACTCCCCAATATTTAATTTACTAAATTTAAACTCCAAACACGACTCCACAATTCTTCAATATGTAAAATCTAATGGTATTGTACAGCATGTTCACATTTTTTTCAAGATTCAATATGTATTAATATCACATTTTTTCTAAAGATTTTCTTTTTCATTTTGTTCTTTTTTCGATAAACACTGAGGTTTTCCCTCTCTTCCGTAAATATCGTATTCTTTTTTCTTGCTTTCAACTAAGATCAAATCGCGAATTGTACACATTCTCTTCACAATTGAACCATAATATTGCCCTTCTTTGTTCTTTTTAACCTTATTTCGTACAAAGAACTTACCATGCTCGCCACATTCATAAAGTGCATATGCTGATTTTTGAATTCTAAATGAAGAAATTAATGTCTTATTTTTGTTACCACAATAAGGACAGGTTCTATTCCATTTCTCCTTATCTTCATATGCTTTGCTAATATTTTTATCAGGTGGTGTAGTTCTCGAGAAGGAACTCTTAACATCTGGATTGATTGTTGCCTTTGAACAAGCCTTCTTTACTTCTTCAAAATCATAACCTTCAAATACTCTTCTCATAATAAGAGAAGTATAATACGCATCTGCGTATGCACTATGGAATTCCTCTTCCTTATCTATTTTGAAAAAATCTACAGCATATTCAACACTTCTCTGTCCAAACTCCTCATCAGCAAACAAAGAGAAGATTGGCTGCAAATCAAGATAGGAGATACCTATATTGGTGTCAAAGTCCATTAACTCAAGATTCAGCTTAAGCATATCAATATCACCACTGCCCCATGTAACAAGGATTGTATTCTCATCACAAAGGCTCATCAATTGATTATAGGCTTCCTTGAACTTAATACCTTTTTTTAGATCCGCATCAGTCTTGTGAGTAATCTTTTTTACATGATAATGCAGAGTTCTGAAGAACTCTGGTTTTACATCAACTGATAACTTATCAGATATATAAAGAGTGTTATTCTCGTCAAATTTGAGTTTTACAGCACCAATTTCAATAATCTCGCCATTAAACTTATGAGTATCAAACGGGTAATTCATTGTATGATAAGGCTGATTCCACTCTAAGTCGAATACTACAAATGATGTTTCTTTATCAATTTGTGGCGAAAACAAATTACGCATTTTGAAATTTCATCTCTTCTTCCTTTGAGTCTACTATACCTCGACGGCGCGTACATACGACAAGTGCAAGTACTATAATCCAGGCACAGCCTTCGAGTATCACTGTTACAACCTGAACTCCACCACTATCAGAAATCCTGACAGTTTTACCATTAAGTTCAGCCGAGTCGACATCGAAAGCTATTTTACCACAGAAATCATATGTATCGTACCCTCTTAAATTAATACTGACACGTAAATCAGAATCAAAATCAGTATTAGTAATAACCCTGATCATCGCAGAATCAGAAAAATTCGCAGTTCCGTCGCTGAACAGCTGGTTATATTCTTCTATTTTATTCTTGTCTACTATATAAAAACCTAAGCTAAATGAATTAACGCCCTCATTATTCATTAAATCAACTTCAATCTGGAGCCCATACTCTTTAATTAAATTTACTATATCATCAATCTCATCCGTTATGTCTCTTACAAAAGGTCCACGCTCACTGGAACCTCTCTCAAGAAAGCCTCTGGAATCAATGTTGGTTATCATCCAGTGACTCTTCTCATAATAATCTGAATATAAAATAATTCTACTATTCTCATCTATATTCTTTCCATCAAAAGTAGCAATCAGCTTACCATAGTCTGAATCATTTATAGTGCAAATTCCGTCAATTCGATCCATGCATTCTGTATACATGGTAACGGGAACCATTTCTTCAAAAAGTGTGGAATCATCCTTTTCGCTATAGATAAGATTGGCCACTTCAAGAATATTCTTAGGCTCAAAATCAGAATAAGCAACTGTAGCAAATGAATTGTTATTTCCTTTTCCCAGAAGCATTATGTCATCAACTCCAGAAGAATCCAGAGAACTATCCGCTTTATTTATCGAAAGTGGGTTATTACAGTAAACAGATGGAACAACGCTTGTCTTAAAATTGATATCTGTTACAAGCCAGAATTCGCAAACAAGGATTATTGCTAAAGCAGAGAACATCCATTTTCTGGAACTAAAAAAAGTAAAAATTAAATAGTAAGCTACTGGCAAAACCACACACAAAACGGGCTTAAGACTTGAAGAAACATCTCCGTCAAATAAGGCAGTAAACATAATTGAAATACAAACCAGTAATATTGTGGCCAGTTTTATACTGCTATTATCAGGTTCAAATAAGCCCAAAGCGACAATTAAGAGGAAACATAAAAGTGCATGTAAGAAAACAAATCTTACACTTCCAAGAACTGTTCCCATGTCAAAAATATTAGAAATAGCATCAAATGGTACAAAAGCATACCCAAGATTATAAGCAAATACCAAAACGCCTGCGCAGATTCTTCCAGTAACCGAAATTCTCTTATTAATAAAGAAACAAATAAGAAGTAACAGAGCTAATACCGACATATACATCGAAGGTACAAAAGTAAGGTTGGTATCTAATGCTGCACTTCCAAGTGAGCCTGATTCATAAATCTTGGAAATAGACAAAGTACCTTCAGGAATTGCTGTAGAACTTGCATCATATGTCAGATTTAGTCTGCTAAGTGGAAGAAATCTGTAAAGAAAATCTGGGAAAGTATATCTCATGGAGGAGCTTTTGAATGCTTCAGCAATAGATTTTGTCGGCTTAAGTTTTTGTAAGTAACTCATCCAGACAGGGAAAGACAAAAGTAAACCAGAAATAACAGACAATAATCCAAGTGAAGTTACTCTAATATTGTCAGACAAACTCTTTTGCATAATAATTCCTGTGTATAGCATAAAAATCACTACAAAAGGAATTCCAAAAACGACACCGTATATTCCGCTTACGGCTAATCCAGCTATCGCAATCGCAAGAACCACTCCTAGATTAATAGAAGGCTTATATTGATACTTAAAGACTGCCCACATAACAAGTGGTAAAACAATCACCAAATTCATAATTGATGAATTCTGGGCGAATACAATAACTAACGAAGACAAAGAATACATTAGAGAAATCAGTAATGCTTTGGAATCATTTAACTTCATACAGTAGACAGCAAAGCAAAACATCGTCAATGAAGCTAAACCAAATCTTATCAGATACTCAGTAAGTATAAGTTTAAATGTCTTTGTCTCTAATTTCTCATATAAAGGCGCATTATCAGAAAAAGCGTTAAGTTCTGAATCATTTCGAGCAATAGAAATGTTTAAAGGATAAAATGGATCAAAATGCTCCTGGAAAGAATAAGACAAATTACCCTCACCTTTGGACGAAGAAAGGGCATCCTCCATATCATCAATAAGACCTCTTACAATTCCAGTGTTGAAAGTAGCGCTGCCATAAATATGATTTCTCAAAACATTACCAAATGATTTAGCTTCTCGCTCTTCTTTAAGTCTTTCTTCCTCACTCTTAATGATATCAGATACTCCGGAAGTTTTTTCTGTAGAAGCATTTAATGTAAGCGTATCAACATATGAATTTATAGCACTAACTGAGATGCTTCCCATCAGTAAAACTGGAATAACAAAAGCAAGGAGCGGCATAATAAACCGCAAATATAATCGTCCTTTTATTTTTGTTACAGGCAAAACCTGAGGCATCGAGTTTTGTTCTTCCCTCGCTGCCTCAGTATTAATAATCACATTATTTAGTTCCTGTGAACCTGCCTCCATTTAAAGAATTCTCCAGAAAATTACATTTCTACTGTAACTTTCTCCATTACCTGATCTTCGTATGGCTTATCCATTCTGTTGCGGTCAACATTAGCAATTTTGTCAACCTCTTCAATTCCGCTTATAACTTTACCAAAAGCAGCATACTGACCATCAAGATATGGTGCATCTTCGTGCATAATAAAGAACTGACTTCCAGCAGAATCAAATGACATAGCTCTAGCCATTGAGAGAACACCACGAGTGTGCTTCAAATCATTCTTTACGCCATTAGCACTAAACTCACCCTTAATGTGATAACCAGGGCCACCCATTCCTGTACCATCTGGACAGCCGCCCTGAATCATAAATCCTGGAATAACGCGGTGGAAGATAAGTCCGTCATAAAAACCTTTGTTAATTAAGCTTACAAAGTTATCTACTGAAATAGGTGCGATATCTGGATAAAGCTCAGCTTTAATCTCGCCGCCATTTTTAATCTTAATTGTTACGATTGGATTTGACATAATTATTCTCCTTAAAGTATATGTTAACGTATTATACAATATAAACTCGATTATTTCTATTCAGCTCCATATAGAAGCACAGCCTCAGAATATAAATTAATTCCTCTGTTCATATTAGGGTGAATCCAGTCAACCAGATAATCACTTTGAGGATAATTCAAAATACATTCTTCTATCACAGGATTTGGATTTATATAGATAAATCCCTGCTCACTACAATATTTCTCAAGTGCCTGCGAGAAATCAGTGTTCTTATCTTTAATCTCATCGTAGGAAACATTTATGAACGGATCATTTTCAAAAGATATCCATGGTGCGATATAAACTATCTCTGCTTCACTGTTTAAAGAAAGAATATAAGAACTAACAGCATCTATTCTTCTTATATATTCTTCAGAAGAAGTAGCGCAGATATCGGGATTATTATACCTTATATCATTAGTTCCTACTGCAATCACAAAGAGAGACTCGTTTTTAATGTCTGTTTCTTTAAGAAGTTCAAACACCTGACTTACTGTATATCCACCTCTTGCGACATTTACTATTTCACCTGAAATCAGATTTTCGACAGGTTCATACCAAGGATAACCAAAGTTATTGGAACCGCAGGTAATAGAATCTCCAATAAAGCATACACCATCTGCTTCAACAAGCTTTTTATACAAAAGGCCTTCCATCATAGGTTCAGTAATATCAAGAGGTGCAGCCTTTTCCCTTAAATATCCATTACTATCGAAATAGAATCGCTCACGGGAAGCATTAATATCTATATCCACTCCCAAAACCACAGATGTAATATGCTTTTGAACTTCTTCTACTCTTTCCATATCATACGTGGTAATAGTGGACCTCACATCTGGATTATTTACAATATCATAAATAGGAATTGGTCTATAGTTACTGTCAGAACCAGCAGTAACCCACATTGGAATAATCGATCCTCCTACGATTGATTTTGATCCTCTGTCAATGTATACCTCTGTTAATATAGAACAGTCGCCATTATACTCACGGAAAATATTAGCGTAATTTCCAGGACAATATCCAATAAAAACATTTCTTCCATCAACAGAGTCAACCAAAGCTGGCTGAACAGAATGCGTATGGTCAGCCAGAATTATATCTGCACCAAGCTCAACAAAATAGTCACACCAGGAAGTCTGATAGTAATCAGGATAATCTTTAAACTGCGTTCCCATATGTGGAAGAACAACAATAAAATCAGGATTCATACTCTTTGCCAATTCGAAGTCAGCCTTAATTCTTTCCTTAACTTCGTCATAATATTCACTGTCAGGTGCAACAAGTAGTGATGATAAGAAATTAAGTTCCCCCATCATTTCTGAATCTGTATGGTAATTAAAATTAAATGTATAGGAAAGAATCGCAAAGGTCATTCCCTGATCCTCAATTATTTTTACACGGTTTGTTTCTTTATCAGATAAATCCCGATATGCACCAACGTAATTGAGACCTAATTCGTCCAATACATCCATTGTTCTTAATGCACCTTCAAGGCCGCTGTCCATCAAATGATTATTGGCCAGAGTCACTAAATCAAATCCTGCATTCTGTATTGCCACAGCAAAACTGTCAGGAAAATTCAAATACAATTTCTTTCCATCACCGAAATTACTTTGAGAATAAGGTATTTTATCGCCACCCATTGGACCTTCAAATACACCAATTGCCAAATCAGCCGCTTCAATATACTTATGTGTATATTCAAACATATCATCAAAGCAGTATTCCGAACCTGTATATGCATTTTTGACCTGATCTTCAAGAAGAATTAAATCTCCCGCAAATAGAATTCTGTAACTATCTTCAAATTTATTACCAAGTTCATCGCTCATTATCTGACAGGTATCATCAGCTGATTTATATGAAGCTTCAAAAGCATTAGGAGTAATAAACATCGAAATGTTCTGAATAACTAATATTAGAACAACTGAAATTAACAATGCAGAATAAACAAACACTTTATAAGTAAGTTTAGAAAAGTCAAAATCAAGAAAATCCTTGAGCCCTGAAGTCACCTCATCTACAGAAAGGACTGCCACAATGATAAATGTCAGAACAGCAAACAAAAAGACCATTGCCCAAGGAGTAAGAAAAAGCAAATGTTTGTAGCAGTATGAGAAGAAAAGCAAAACAAAGAAACGATGGATAAAGAAGACCGCAAAAGAATTACGTCCAGCTTTTGTCAGATATAGAATTTTTTTATCCGGCACACAGATAACAAGGCCAAAGATTATTGTTCCAGCTACAATCAATAAAATTAATCTGAAAAAAACCTCACTCGCACTCTGATATGCACCCATCGATACAACATTTAAGTCTAAATCATTTGTCGCCAAATATAATCCACTACCTAATCCAGCAAGTAACAATACTACTGCCGAGATAAAATCAGCTGTTTTTTTACGAACCGCAGCACGCAAAGAAATAATTTTCTGAGGAATCAAAAAGTAACCAGCAAGATAAAATGGAAAAAATGCAATTACTCTTCCAATAGCCAGAGTTCGATCAAGTTGAGCTATATAACCTACAACCAGAGAAGCAGCTATACTTAATGGAAGTACTAATCTCATTCGCTTTAATCGTGGAGATACAGCTCTCCAGATAAAAAGCGCCAACAGATACCAGCTACTATACAACGGAAAAAATATATCAACATCATTATTCTGCAAAAAATTACATATTATGAATAATGCTTGAAGAACAAGATACGCTATGCCGATAAAAGTAAGATTCTTAATTCTGCTGTCGATATCTCTGTTAGCAACAAGTCTTCCAAAATATCCCGAAACAAAAACAAATACTGGCATATGGAAAACATAAATAAATGACCATATAACTGAAAACAAAGATATAGACAAACCAGACAAAAGATCAGCATCAAGAACAAAATGTCCAAATACTACAAGCCAAATTAAGAGACCTTTAATATTGTCCCAAAAGAAAACTCGATTAGTGTTATTTTGTTCTAATTGTCGTCCCATTAATCTCTCCTTAATCTTCAACGATATCCTATAGTATACGACAAACTTTAAACAAAAAATATAGGACCGCCTCATTTGAGACAGTCCTACAAAATTTAAAACAGAACTAATTATTAATCCTTAATAACTTCCTTAAGTGAAGTTGCCATACCAGCAAGACCCTGAATCTCTGATGGGATAATAATCTTTGTAGCTTTACCATCAGCAGCCTTCTCAAAAGCCTCAAGAGACTTGATTTTAATAAGTCCCTCATCTGCTCCAACATCCTTAATCATCTGGAGACCCTTAGCTGTAGCTTCCTGTACCTTAAGGATAGCCTCTGCCTGACCTTCAGCCTCACGGATAGCTGCCTGCTTCTTAGCCTCAGCACGAAGAATTGCAGCCTCCTTCTCACCTTCAGCAGCACGGATAGCTGATTCCTTCTGACCTTCAGCAATAAGGATTGCCTCTCTCTTCTCACGCTCAGCCTTCATCTGCTTCTCCATCGCATTCTGAATCTCACGTGGTGGGAGAATGTTCTTAAGCTCAACTCTGTTAACCTTAATACCCCATGGATCTGTTGCCTCATCAAGAATAGATCTCATCTTTGTATTAATGATGTCACGGCTTGTAAGTGTCTGGTCAAGCTCGAGATCACCGATAATGTTACGAAGAGTTGTAGCAGCAAGGTTCTCAATAGCGATAAGTGGCTTCTCAATTCCGTATGTATAAGCAACAGGATCAAGAATCTGATAGAACAAAACTGTATCAATCTGCATTGTTACGTTATCCTTTGTGATAACAGCCTGTGGAGCAAAGTCTGCAACCTTCTCCTTCAATGAGATCTTCTTAGCAATTCTGTCGATAAAAGGAACTTTCCAGTGAATACCCTGGCTCCAAGTTGTCTTATATCCACCAAGACGCTCAATTACGAACTCCTCTGCCTGTGGAACGATCTTAATGCAGCAAACTGCACCAATAATGATCAAAGCAGCAATAATACCAATTACAATTTCCATATGTTTTCCTCCAAAAAATAAATTACTGTTCCTTAGCTTCAACTACAAGCTTAATTCCATCCATTCCTTTAACGAATACTTTATCCCCCTCGTTAAACTGTCTGTCAGCTATAGCTGTCCACTCCTGGCCTAATACCTTAACTACACCACGGTAATCATCAGCACTGAATGTCTTGATAACTACTCCGGTCTTACCTATTACCTTATCACCATTAGTAGGTATTCTGCCACCCATTCTCTTGTCTAACATTGGCTTAATCCAAATAAGGCAAATAACAAAAAGAACTACTGAAATAACTGAGAACAATACAATCTGTGTTCCAGCAGAGGCACCGCACAAGTCAGCAATTAATGCTGCAACAGCACCAACTACGCACCAAATTGTTGTTAAGCCCAATGTTACTATCTCAATAACAAAACATGCGATAGCAACTATAAGCCAAATAATCCAATAATCTAGCATAAATCTTCCCCCTTTTGTGCTTTTAGACAATTATAAAACTTGCTATCTTTTTTGCAATAGAAAACGATTCAACTTATATTTAACTTTATCTTTTCTTTATATATTAAGTTATTTACTCGTTGAACATTCTCTAATAAGTGTTAAAATATCGGCATGCAGAATTTAAATACTACTAATAAAATATCGGATAAAACCAAAGGCATTATATGTCTTCTTTTGTCAGCGCTTTCATTTGCAGTAATGAGTCTGTTCGTTAATCTGTCTGGAGATATGCCAGTATGGCAGAAGGCCTTTTTCAGAAACATTGTAGCTGTTGTGATTTCACTTTCGCTGTTATTTAAATCCAAAGAAGGATTTAAGATTAAAAAGAGCAGTCTTCCTGGGCTTTTTATGAGAGCGACATTCGGAACAATTGGAATTCTTGCTAATTTTTATGCAATCTCAAAGATTAATATTGCTGATGCACTGATTTTAAATAAGATGTCTCCCTTCTTCGCAATAATCGCGTCTATTTTTGTATTAAATGAAAGGGCTACATTAAAGCAGTGGCTCACGGTTTTTGTTGCCTTTATTGGAAGCCTTTTTGTTGTTAAGCCAGCATTTATTATTTCTATAATTAATGGAACTGAGATAGCTGGTGGCGGTGAGTTTCCTGCAATAATTGGTCTTGTTGGCGGAGTTAGTGCAGGTATAGCGTATACCTTCCTTCGCAAGGTAAAGCTTAACGGAGAGAGAGGAAATGTTGTTGTAGCATTCTTTTCGATTTTCTCCTGCCTAGTTCTTATGCCATTTATTTTCTTTACTTATCAGCCTATTACAAAATTTCAGCTTCTTATGCTGTTAGGTGCTGGTGTAAGTGCCTGCTGTGGTCAGATTACTATCACTGCAGCATATGGTTACTGCCCTGCAAAAGAGATTTCAATTTATGATTATTCAACAGTTATTTTCGCTGCGATTCTTGGATTTATTTTCCTTCAGCAGATCCCTGACAAGTGGAGTATACTTGGTTACATAATCATTATTCTTGCTTCTCTCTATTCATTTATATATAACAACCGCCGCAAATAATAAAACTTTTGTTATTTCTCACAAACTGTGGTCTATCGATTAGTGTTCTTTCTATATTTATAATTATCTCAAATCATATTTGGAGGGTAAGATATGAATAAGAAGAATTCTATTAAAACTGTCCTTAATAAAATCTTTATCGACGGTTTCTCCGGAATGGCCTCTGGTCTTTTTTGTACACTCATTATTGGAACAATAATAGGACAGATTGGTTCTTATATTCCAGGTGTTATTGGTACTTATATCATTCTTATTGGTGCGATGGCCAAATGCCTCATGGGTGCTGGAATTGGCGTAGGTGTTGCAGTTAAATTTAACGAGAAGCCTCTCGTAACCCTGGCAGCAGCTGTCTGCGGTATGATTGGCGCATTTTCTTCTAAGTTATTTACTATGGCTGATGCACTTCCTGCTGTTGCTTCCAAAATCGAAGGTGCTGAAAGTCTTCAGTTAGGTAACTTCGTTTCTGGCCTTATTGGTGTCGGTGAACCTCTTGGTGCGTTCATAGCTGCACTTATTGGTATCTGGATAGGTCACCTTGTAGTAGGCAAAACAAAAATCGACATCATCGTTACTCCTCTCTGCTCAATTGTAGCAGGTGCAACAGTTGGAATTATCGTTGGACCTTATGTATCAACTTTTATGACATGGCTTGGCGGACTCGTTAACTGGGGAACAGAGCAGGCTCCTCTTCTTATGGGAATTATCGTTAGCGTATTGATGGGATTGTTTCTTACTCTTCCTATCTCTTCAGCTGCAATCGGCATCACACTTGGATTATCTGGAATTGCTGCAGGAGCAAGCACAGTAGGCTGCTGCTGTCAGATGGTTGGCTTTGCTGTTATTTCCTATCGCGAAAATAAGGTCGATGGTCTCTTGTCACAAGGTCTCGGTACCTCAATGCTTCAGATGCCAAATATCATCAAGAACCCTAAAATCTGGATTCCACCTACGGTGGCAAGTGCTGTACTCGGTCCTATATCAACCTGTGTTCTTAAGATGACATGTAACAGCGTTGGTTCAGGTATGGGTACTTCTGGTCTTGTTGGACCACTTCAGACATTTGCTGTAATGAAGGATTCAATGAATACTGGTCTCCTTCTTCTCGAGATTCTTTTTATGTATTTTGTTCTTCCAGCTGTGATCTCACTTGGTATATCTGAGTTCATGCGTAAGAAAAACTGGATAAAGTCTGGTGACTTGAAGATAGATGTTTAATAAGTTTTTTATATTAAACTAAATGATAAGCGGTCTCAAACTTAAGTTTTGAGACCGCTATTTTTTACTTATAAACTAACCAAACTTATATTTATGGAACATCCTGAATCTCTTCAAGTCCAGAATTATTAAATGAATATGTATATTCAGTCATCATCTCATTGATAAATGCCTGATAGTTATTCATTCTAATAAATGAATTTACTCTGTCATACCATTCAGGGTTATCAGACTCCTGAACAAAGAATACAACATAGAAGCATCCGTCACTTTCAAGAATCTTTTTATCATTAGGATTTCTGTTCTCATCAAAAATCCAGTCATTAAGAGTTGCTTCATACTTATCAACATATACATCTGTATCTGCTGTAACTACAACAATACCAGACAATACTTCATCAGTATAAATATTTTCAATCTCAGCAACCTTATTCGCTGAAGAAATATACTCATATACAGTCTGGGCTGTTTCCTGAGCCCGAGAGATAGAATAGAAACCATAATCAGATATATTCTCACCTGGTTCAAGTTCCATAGCTGACTCATAGTTTATCTGTACAATTCGAACATCACGAAGTGGTACTGACTGACGATGACGCTCAACAAAGCAGAGAATTATTGGGAACCCATCGCTATCAGCGAAAATGGTTGTATCACCTGGCTTACGCTCTGAAGCAAAAAGCCAGTCTCTAAAATCTGTATGTACAAAATCGTTATAACGCACATTACTTACTCTTGCAGAATCTGGCTCAAGAAGTCTGTCACGATCATCACCTGTAAAGTACTCAGATGCAACAAGTTCGAACATATCAGGATCATTTGCCATCTTCTCTATAATCTCATTTGCATTGAGATTAGCTGTAGTAATAAATGAATCCTCACGCTGTTCATATACAATTCTTATCAATTTATAATCTACTAAGTCATATGCGTTAGCGTTAGCATTATAGGCATCAGTTGCCTGCTTATCAGAAGCTGACAACTCAACGAGTTTGCTTCCTGAAGCATAATCTTCAGTAAAATACTTTTTGGCAAGAGTATTTAATACGCACTGTTCATCAACCTGTGAACCAAAAACACCCTTAATGTATGTATCAAGAGGTACATTAATATCAGAAGCCTTTGTTTTAAGCCAGTCGATATAAGCTCTAGCCAGCGCATAGTGATTCTCATTTATTGATAATCCATGAGAACTTGCATCATCATAAAGGATCTGCATTGTCTGAAGTTCCTGAGCAGTAAGATCAAGGAAAAACTCACGGTTAGTAGCAAAATTAGGGTCATCACTTGGTGACAATAACATCTCCTGCGTATCGCTTGCAAATATATCAACACCATTTTCGATGAGAATATAGTGATACATAAAGCTGAACTCCGAGCTGTCGATACTCACACCATTAATTGTTAATGGACTCTTAAGCTTCTCTTTGATTCCAGCCTCATAGAAAACTGTTCCTAATACTACTAATGCCACAATAATAATTGCTGAAATAACATGAAACAGAGCCTTACGTCTAGATTTAACGCTTGTCTTGTGAGCTGCCTCTGGACTTCCAGCTATATTTACTTTTACTGGCTCGACCTTATTTTGTTTAAATTCTGAAGAAGGTGAATTCTTGTTTTTACGGGCCTTAACTACTGGAGAAGTAACACCGTCAAACATATCAGGGTCCTGATCATCGTAATTAGATACAACAGTATAGACCTCTTTTGTCTTTTCTTTTTTTGCTGCTGGTACTTCTGCAATTACTGGTTCTGGAACAATTACAGGAGCTGCTTTGGCTTCAGTAACCTCAACTACCAGTTCCTGATTTTCCTGAGGATTAATCTCAGAAGAAATCACCTCAGTCTCTGCTGCTACAACATTTGCACCTGTCTCGTTAGTGATTACCTCAGGAATCATTTCTTCAGCTGAAGGTAAAGGTGCGCCTTCCATATTATCAATAATCTCCTGAGTTTCAGAAGCCTCTGTCTCATAAGAAGGACTATAGTTGACTGCATCAGAAACTGTAATATCATCCAGTAAATCAGTAGCAGAAGAAACTTCAGAAGAAATATTAACTTTCTCCTCTGTTTCATTTAGCATTGCGCTTCTTGTTTCTTTATTCTTCTTATCCTTATTCTTACCAAACATCTTATTCCTCCGTATTTGGCACTATTAATTTAATAGCGCTTCTTATACAGTCAATCTTTTGAGGAAGCGCAGGACCTTCCTCTCCGTCAATATCCAGTACTATCTCCTTGTCACCATTTGAAATAATCTCAAGAGAATTCGTCTGAAAATAAGTAACATTGTCGTTATAAATATGTTCACCCATCAATAACTTTCCAAGAAGTGGAAATACATCTGATGGATCAAGCTTTGACAAAATCATTACATCCAAAAGACCGTCGTTAAGTTCTGCAAGAGACATCAGCTTACGGAAACCGCCTACACTTCTGGAATTTGAAATCAAAAACAAATGTGCTTCTGGGATATCATATACTTTATCTTCTGTCTTAAAAGTAAGATTCATTGTTGAACCAAGATTAGGCATTTCTTTTAATGCGGTCAACCAGTAAGCAACCTGTCCAAGATCTGTTTTAAGCTGTGTTGGTGCAGAATAAGCAACATCTGTCATAACACCGCCTGCAAGCACATTAAGAAAATAACTGTCTGCTACTCTGCCGCAGTCTGCATCAATAAATCTAGGATTTAGCAGCATTCTGGCAAAATCTGCCGGCTGCTGTGGCACATCAACAGAATATGCAAAATCATTTACCGTTCCTGAAGTATAAATAGCAAGAGGAATCTTTTTATTTGCCATCTGAAGTCCTGATACAACTTCGTTTACAGTTCCATCGCCACCTACAGCAATAAGATAATCGTATTCGTCCTCATTAATATTCATGGCAAAATTACGTGCATCATAACGTTTTGCAGTATAGGAGATATCAGCTCTTTCAAGTTTGCCAAGGTTAACTATATAAGCGAGCATCTCTTCTATATTTAATCTTCCCTGTTCTCTTCCAGAAGAAGGATTCATTATAATTTTAAGTCGTAATCCCATCTGTTCCCCTCATAAAAAAGTCAAACAAAATACAAAAGGTCTATATTATCAAACCTTATTATTCTATACTTTACCACAATTGTTAGATTTTGAGATTCGTTTAAGGCATGCTGTAACACGACTGTAAAATAACAAAAAACATTTTTATTCGGATTTTATTAGCTCATAAAGTGCATTGATTATCTTAGGCTCATTAAATATATCTTCAACTCTTCTCTTGGCATTAGTTCCATATTTACTACAAATTTCACTGTCATGTGCAAGCGTATTAATAGCAGCTGCTAGTTCAACACTGCTATTAGGAGTTACTGTTATACCAGTCTCACCATCAAGACTTACATAAGGAACTCCAGAATCAAGTCTTGTATTAATCACCGGCTTACCATATGCCATAGCTTCAATCTGAACAATGGCAAAAGCCTCTGAACGCTGAATAGATGGCAGTACAAAAAAGTCGCAGTCATTATAGGCTGCCTTAAGTTCCTGATCATTAAGATAATCAAGAAAATGAATCTTGGTATCGAGACCTAATTCTTTTGTTTTAGTCTTTAACTCATCAGAAAGCGGACCTGAACCACATATAAAAAGTTCAGTATCAGTTACTTCTTTCATGGCGTTAACCAGTACTTCTACGCCCTTATAGTATACTAATCGTCCTACAAAAAGAGCCTTTTTTGAATCTTTCTGAGTTAATTTGGAAGTAAGAATATCATGAAGACCATCCTTAACCTTTGAAGGATTAAATTCGTTGGTATCAACACCATAAGGAATTATTTTACATTTATTTTCATATGGTGGAAGGTATTTAGAACCTAAAATGTGGCCCTTGGTAGCTACTATAATGCTACTGCTCTTCTTAAGCATAGCATTCATAAAAGGCTTAACCAGGAACATCACCTTCTCCTGTTTTACAATGTCACTGTGCCAGTGAATAATAAATTTGGCCTTTGATCTTGAGAAAGTCGTTGCAAAATCGACCAGAGGAAATGGCACATGCATCTCTACGACATCAGCGTCTTTTGCTTCTTTCCAGAATCTAAAAATAAAAGGTATCGAAAGTGGACAGGAAAAATAAGTGCCTAATGAACTCATACGAGTCACCTTTACACCATTAATTGTCTCAACTTCTGTTTTAGCTCGCTTATTCTGACAGCACAAAACTTCTAACTCTATATCATCAAGAGTCGATAATTCTTCAGAATACTGCTTAACGAGTGTCTCAATTCCACCTGTAACAGGATGGTAGAATTTATTGACCTGCAAAACTTTTATTTTCTTTGAAGAACTTTTGTCATCACTCATACTTTATCCCTGACTTAAAACTTCCTCGTATACTTTGTGGAGCTGTCTGGCGGATTCTTCCCAAGAGAATTTCTTTGCTCGCTCAAGGCCAGCCTGTGACATTCTACTGCACAAATCATCATCAGTAGCAAGACTCATAAATGCATTAGTAAATGCCTTAACATCTTCCGGCTTACATTTAATTGCACAATCACCTACAACCTCTGGAATTGAACCTGCATCAGAGACAACAACAGGGACTCCACAAGCCATTGCTTCAAGTGGCGGCATACCAAAACCCTCATAAATTGAAGGATACACAAAAGCGCGAGCCCCAGAAAACAAAGGGTTCATATCTTCATTTGATACATATTCAGTGAAAATTATATCTTTATCAATATTCTTGGACTGGGCCTTCTCGAAAATGGAATCAAACATCCATCCCTTCTGACCTGTGATAACGAGTTTTGGATAGTCAGAATTATTGAATTTAGCCTTCCATTCACTGATAAAATCGCTATAAGCATCAATCATTACTGGAATATTCTTACGAGGCTCAAGAGTTCCCACGTAAAGAAAATAATCCCCATTGATTCCATACTTGCTTTTTACTTCATTAATAAGATTGGTGTCTTTACAAGGCTTAAAATGTTCCATATCCACACCGCAAGGCACTACACGGATTTTATCTTTGAACTTAGGATAAAACTCTGCAATCTCTCTTGCTGAGAACTCAGAATCAGTAACGATAATTGAAGCTCTTCTCATTGAACGTTTGAGACCAATAAACAGATTTAATTTTGTTCTAAATCTTACAGTCTCAGGAAAACGCTTATAAATCATATCATGCACTGTAACCACCGCTTTACCACGAGTTAGAGGTGGAACAATATAATTAAAGAAATGCTCAATATCGTTATCGCCTTCAAAAAATCTATTATATGGTATAGGTAATACCAAAGTTAAAATTCGATAAGCTCGTCCAAGAAACTCACTGTACTTAACTTCGATATTTGAATGCGACAAATTTTCCAGACGACAAATAGAAGACTTGGTTAAAGCCTCTGTTGGACATCTGAATAAATTATAGGAATACTTATCACAAGGATATAGTTTGCCAAGAGCTTCTGTCTGCCCAGCCTCGCACCAGCCAATACCAGTCATTCTGTCATTAGCCAGAGGAACCGCATCAAAGCCGACTCTCATGGAATCTGACATTACAACAAATCCTCTCTGCCAATATCTTTCAATCTCTCTACAATGTTTTTAACATCCTGGACTTTGTCCTTTGAAGAAACAAGTATAGCATCCTTTGTCTGTACTACAACAATATTCTCAAGACCAATTGTTGCAATGAACTTGTCACCACTGTTATCGAAAATAACAGAATTCTTGCAGTCAATCATTCCGTTACCATCATTACCGATTACAACATTACCCTCTTCTGTTCTCTCAAAAACATTATCAAGTGCATCCCATGATCCAACATCATTCCAGCCAAATTCAGCAGGAATGCAGAATACATCTTCAGCCTTTTCCATAATACCGTAGTCAATAGAAATCTTCTCAAGAGTTGGATAAACTTCTTCTATGGCAGCAGTCTCCTCGTCTGTTCCGAGTTTATCGTAAATAGCTTCCATAGCGCTGTACATCTCTGGGAGATACTTCTTAAAGCAGTCCAAAATGACTGAAGCCTTCCAGATAAACATACCTGAATTCCACAAATACTTACCAGAATTAAGATACTCTTTTGCAATCTCAACCTTTGGCTTCTCTACAAATCTTCTTAAGTGATAAACTTCACTTCCCTGCTCAATTGGATTAGTAGAAAATCTGATATATCCATAACCAGTTGATGGGAAAGTAGGCCAGATACCGATTGTAACTATCTTATTCTTCTCATCTGCTGTCTTAAAAGCAAGCTTCAAAACTCTCTCATATTCTCTGATATCACTGATATGATGATCAGCTGGGAGAACTGCCATGAGAGCATCACCATAAAGCTTCTTCATTGTCATTGCAGCATAGATAATGCAAGGAGCTGTATTACGCTGAACAGGCTCTACAAGAATGTGCTTTCTGTCAATCTCATTAAAGAGAACCTTATCCATAAGGTCAGCCTGCATTCTGTTAGTTACAATAAAAGTATCCTCACGATTGATTACACCCTCATAATGCTTAACAGTCTCATTAATCATTACATCATTACCAGTAAGCTTAGCTAACTGCTTAGGTGTTGTCATTCTTGATACTGGCCAGAATCTGGTTCCGCCACCACCTGCCATAATAACCGCAACTTTCTTTATCTCGTTATCTAACATAATATACATCTCCAAATAATAGTCATTCGTATTTTTGCTGTTTGCAAAATATGGTAGGATAATTATACTATATTTTATTGTAGTTTACGCTATAGTTTTTCACTCTTATAAAAAAGGATTATATTATGAAATACAAATTTCTCGTTGCAAGTGATATGGATTTTACTCTCCTTATGCCTGGAAAGGATTGCTCTTCTGAAAATCTCAAGGCAATTCAGGAATTAAGAGCTAATGGTATCGCTTTTACATTTGCCACTGGTCGAAGCTCCTATATGGTTGGAAAATATGCAAAAAACTTAGAAATTGATATTCCGATCATTACAAGTAATGGCGGCGCCCTATATGACTATTCTACAAAAAAACACATCTATTCAAATGATTTTACTCCTAAGCTTGTAAGAGAAATCCTTGAATACTGTCTCACTTCAGAAGATTTTATTGATTTGACTGGATATAGCACTCGAGGAATCTACGTTCGTAAAAACGGAAAACGTAACGACTTTTTTGCAAACTATAACGAGACAGCAGATATTGAAGATAGAATTCCACTCTTTTATCTGGAGCCTGAGATTCTTGATTTACCTGATGAGGAATTGCCTGACTTCAGTAAATTTCTTGTAATTGATGCTTCTGATGCCTTCAATAAACCACTATATGATAATCCAGAACTCGAAGTCTGTACTTCAGCTCCAGGATTCTGTGACATTACTCCAGCTGGTCAGACTAAAGGGGCTGCTCTCATGAAGCTTGCTGACTATATGGGAATTTTGCATGAGAATGTCTTCGCATGCGGTGACAACGAGAATGACAAATCAATGCTTGCTGCATGCTCTCATAGAATTGCTATGGCTAATGCCACACCAGGAATCAAAGATCTGGCTACTTTCATTACAAAATCCTGTGAAGAAGATGGTATAGCATATGCAATAAGAAATTACATCATTCCTCATATCAGCTAATTGTTTTTTATTTAGATTTTTTTGCAAGAAAAAGCGTCTCCCGTAAAGGAGACGCTTAATTTATTGTGATTTATCTAAGTATATTAGATTGTTCCTCTAATGATACCGAAGCTCTCACAGATTGTTGTGTACTCAGCTGAATGAGCAAATCCACGGAATACATCCTCTCTGCTCATACCTGATGAAAGCTGCTCAAGCCAGTAGTTTAATCCGCCCTCATCTGCAGCACGACCCATAAATACATTGTAAAGTGTCTTTACGTAATCTGCATCAGATGTGTTTCTATTAATGAACTCTGGGCTGAAGAAGAAACCGTAACCTGCTGAAGCACCACTTGTCTGACCGTTAAGGAGCTGTGATACCCAACCAGACTGTCCGCCCTGATCTGGGAGACGGCCAAAGCACTTGCTGTAAAGTCTAGCTACGAAAGCATTTACGTTCTTCTGGCTGTTATAGTCAACACCCTGAACATAGAAACCTGTTGCGATTCCGTAATCAGAACAGAGGTTGAAGAACTCCTGTGAGTTTGCAAAACCAGCATATACTGCCTCACGTGAAGCACCCTCATTAAGCTGCTGTGTCCAACCAGCAAGACCTGTTGCATCTGGAGCACGGTTGAGGAATACATTATAGAGGAGTGTTACGAAAGTCTCATTTGAAACATTCTTGTTAATGAACTCTGGGCTGAAGAAGAAGCCGTAAGCTACATGAGCACCACAGATTGAACCTTCTTCAAGCTGATCTGCCCAACCAGCAAGGCCTGTTGCATCTGGTTCTCTCTCGAGTACCAATGAATAGCAACGTGTTACAAATCCTTCAAGCTGATCTCTGTCTACTTCTACTGGAGCAGTTGTTGGAGCAGCTGTTGGAGTATTATTTGTTGTTCTCTTAACTGCTACTGCCTTAATTGTTATAGGACTAGTAAATGAAGAAGTATCAATTGTAATTGTTCCAGCATTCTTATCATAGCTTACATAAGAATTTACTGAAGCCCCAGTTGATGTATATGTTACATTTACTGAATCTGGCAATGAAAAACCGTATGCAGGTGAAAGTGTAACTGTATAACTCTTGTAGTTAAGGCTATAAGATTCTTCCTTAACATCTCTAAAATCAGATAAATCAAATGTAACCTGACCCTTGTAGTAAATATTACTCTTGTTATTCTTCTTAGAATTTACCCATCCGCCTTCATCATAACCAGTTGACTTGAATGGAACATAAACATAAGTTACACCACCAAATGGATGGTTACCTGCTGTAAATCCTGTTGCCAAATCTGGAGCAGTTGCACTAGTAAATTCAACTGCCTTACAGTTAGAGAAAGCATTATTACCAAATACAGAAATTGTATTAGGGATTACGCAATTCTCAAGGCTAGTACATCCAGCAAATGAATTCTGCTTAATCGTTGTAAGTGAAGAATTTGTTGGAAGCTTAAGTGTTGTAAGAGCAGCACACTTATTGAATGCAGCAACCTCAATATTGGTAATTGTGTTTGGCAAATCCAATGTAACAAAACCACATGAGGCAAATGAACTGTTACCGATATTTGTGATATTTGTAAAATCAAATGATGTAAGACTTGTACAACCATCACACAAATGATCAGGAACAATATAAATAGAAGGATTAAGACTTAATGTCTTAAGTGAAGAACAATTACGGAAAACATAAGCGCCAACAGTAGTTGCCTTCTGAATATTTGTTACAGATGTAAGGCTAGAGCAGCCAGCAAATGCATAATCTGCGATAGTCTGAATGCCTACAGGAAGATTTACTACCTTAAGGCTAGTACAATCCATACACATATTAACTGGGATTGTAAGAATCTGACTTGGAATTGAAAGTGATGTGAGTGATGTACACTTTGCAAAAGCAGAATCAGAAATTGTTGTCAAAGAAATTGGAAGAGAGATTGTTGACAAAGAAGTACAACCCTTAACCATATTCTTAGGAATCAATTTGATACCCTCAGGAATTCTGAGTGATGTCAAAGCCTGACAATCCATAAAAGCGCCTACACCAATAGTAATAAGCTTCTTGTTATCATCTGGCATTTTAACTGTCTTAAGGTTAATACAGCCTGCAAAAGCTGAATCACCAATTGACTCAGCACTATTACCAATGCTGATAGAAGTGAGTGAAGAACAGTTATAGAAAGTATAACCTGGTACTGACTGAACGCTAGGTGACATTACTACAGTTACAAGCTTATTACAATTCTGGAATGCCTTACCACCAAGAGTAATAACTGAATTAGGCATTGTAAAAGAAGTAAGACTAGAGCAGCCATTAAATGCAGAATCACCGATAGTAACAAGTGATGTACCTACATCAATTGTCTGAAGACTTGTACAACCATCAAAAGCAGACTTCTGAATACTTTCTGTCTTTGATGAAAGCTTTACAGTCTTCAATGAAGTACAACCTTTACAGAATGAATCAGCGATTGTTGTAACACCTTCTGGAATATTAAGACTTGCAAGGTTTGTACAACCTGTAAATACGCCTGAACCCATTGTGACAAGTGAATCAGGAAGTGATACTGTAACAATTGAAGTATTCTTAAATGCTCCACTGCCTACAATAAATACATTATCTGAAAGTTCAACTGCTGATTTACCTGGAGCACCAGCATAAGTAACTGTTGATAAAACTGAGCAGTTAGCAAACATATTGTCGCCAACAGCCTCAAAATTCTTACCAAGTGTTACCTTTGAAAGTGATGTACAGTTTGCAAAACTACCATCAATACAAGTATAGAGGTAATCACCCAAAACAAGATTGGTAAGAGAAGTACAGCCATTGAATGAGTTCTTATCAAAAGAGAACAATGTGCCAACATTTAACTCCATCTTGAAATTCTGAAGAGAAGCACATCCCATAAATGCACCCTCACCGATAGCACGTATTCTTCTACCCAAAGCATCAACAGTATCTGGTGCCAAACCACCAGGCAAAGCACAAGTTGTTGGTCCCTGCTTATCGTTATGAATATACTTAAGCTGAACACAGCCCTTAAAAGCATTCTTACCGATATACTGTGTATCATTACTGAACATAACATCAGTAAGCTGAACATTACTCTCAAATGCACTCTCACCAATATTAATACAACATGAAACATCAAGATCTACAAGACGACATTCCGCAAAACACTGTTTTGAAAGAGTTACTCCGCTCTTTGCCTTAAACACAACATGCTCAAGACCACTACAATTGAAGAAAGCCTTCTCTCCAATGAAAGTAATAGACTCTGGAATAATAAATGTTTTTGTAGCATCAGCATCCATCAAAGCTTCCTGAGCAATACCAGAAACAGTATATTTGGTATTACCATAAGTTACTGTTGAAGGCAAAGTATATTCGCCTTTCATTGCTGAAGTACTAGTGAAGTTAGTAATATATACTGTGTTGTCCTTTTGAATCTTGTAGCCAAATGTACCAACAGTAAAGTCTGGCTTAACCTGTACAGCAAATACAGAAGCTGGCATACAAAGAACAAGAACAATAGTACAAACCAAAACGCCTAAGCATTTTTTTAATTTGCCCTGCATAATAAATCCTCCCTCTATTAGTAATTATTTAATAGCAAATTACCATTATTCTACCATCTGTCAACAAAAAATAATATAGGTTTATGAGATTTATTAACTATTTGTAAATTTCTTTTCGAGAAGAAATAGAGTATCTATTTTGCTTTTTACGCTAATTACGTAAAGATATGTTTGGTATTAGTCAGAAATCGCGGCTTGTAATTAATATAAACAAAAATATTTATGTAATATGAAAATCATTTCGCATAATAAAAAAGCACCTGCCAAATCGACAGGTGCAAACGTATCTGCTTTTTAATTATTACTTAACGTCAACCCACATTGCTGGTCTTACTCCACAAGCAGCACTTACATAGTCACCATCAAGATAGATCTGACCATCGTTAGCAACACGTGCAGCAAATGATGCAAACTCACCTGGAGTTCTAAGCCACCACCAGCCATCGATTGCTCTGGCACCAACATTGTCAAAATAATCTACAGCATCCTTATAGCTGAATAAGAAAATCTTATCCTCTGTACTGTTTCCACCTGATGTTGCATAAGTAATGTTATCTGGATTCTCAAGAGTTGTTGTAGTGATTCTGTTCTGAATTGGTGTTGTAAATGATGCATAGAAATCATTATTAAGCCAGGTACGAAGTGAACAGTTCTCCCAGTCAACAGTCTGGAAAGAATCATTATAAGGCATATATGTTACGTCAGTATTTGACAAGATAAGAACTTTACCATCCTCTTTTGCCATAACTGTCCAAGTATAGTCACCTACTGTAACTGTATCACCAACAGAAGCATTCTTAAGTGATTCAACCTGAGCATTAGCTGTATTATTCTCTTCCTTAACTGCCTTAAGATTAGCAAGTTCCAATGCACGGTTATATGCATCATTATAATTTCCAAGGCTGTAAAAGATATTGATAGCTTCTTCATACTTTTCTTCGTTAGCGAGCATCTGGCCATACTGGAACTTACAGTAGTTTACCTGCTCAACAGAATCCTTATAGTCACCAAGTGCACGGAAACTCTCAGCAGCAGCAATGAACTGCATATTATTCTTGAGTTCTTCTGCCTTTTTATATGCCATCTGTGGCTTTATATACAAAATGCCGCAAACAATTCCTGCGATTATTGCAATAACGGCTGGAATTGCTATACAGATAATTGTGATTTCCTTACGCTTCTGCTTTGCAAGGAGACTTACTTCATTCTTACGAGCCTCTCTGATAGCATCAAGATTCTTCTGAGCCTGAAGTTTAAGAGCATCTGCATCAGACCAACCTGAGATAGAATCAAAACCATTAATAGCGGCAATAAGAAGCTCTTCATTTGAGCTGTTCATCTTCATCTTTGCTTCCTTATAAACAGCAAATTTCTCTGTCTCACTTGCCTGCTTTGTACAATCATTAAAGAGCTTGGAGCTGTCCTTGTAATCCTTGATTGTAGCAAAAATGTCAGCTGCTCTCTTATAGTCATTCGCCTGACGGGCACTGTTCATTATCTTAAGTGCATCAAGATACTTATTATGCTTCTCTTTGTCTTCTGGTTTAACTAATTCGATATTTCTAACTTCTTCTGGAATAAGATTAGTACCACCGAATCTTACAAGATTCTGGTAATTCTCGGAAGTTACAATGTCGCGACCCTTAAGTTCAATTGGAGTCTTTACACCTTTCTCAATAAGAAGGAGTCCAAGAAAAGCCTGTGGATTTGATGGATCTACTTCAAGTACCTTCTCATAGTATTCTTTTGCATTAGCAAATTCGCCCTTCTCAAGGTACATTTCTGCTCTACCAAGGTGAAGATTAGCGCCAACGCCAAAAATTGGTTTCTTTTCATTCTCATCAGCCATTTAAGTCACTCTCCCAAGTAATACATTAATCTTTTTTCTACCTAGTACATTCTAATAGGAAAGAAATCAAATATCGAGAAGACAAAATTACCAATATTTTTACCATAAGTAATATGGTATCGTGCAAATTGCGCCATTTACGGAATATTTTAGCAATTTATGACAACTTTTCGAAAAGCAGATTGATACATATCAAATATATTTATCAAAACATTAGAAGGATGCCAAACCTGCATATTTTATGATAAAATAGATGCATTGTTTTTTAGGAGGATATTATGAAAAGATTAACTAAGAAAGTTCTCGTACTTGTTACAGCGGTAGTTATGGCTGCAATTATTTCGGGCTGCGAGATGTTAGCCGTTACAGATATTGTAATTAACAAAGACGGAAGTTCCAAGATAACAACAGACGTTCTCATGGACGAAGATCTTGCAGAGATGTTCTCTGACAGCGGTGATGCTGATGATTTGGAAGAAGTTGAACGTGGAAAGGACACATATTACTCTTCTGGCGAGGGCGAGACAGAGAAGTTCAAGACTATCGACGATCTCGTTGAATTCCTTGAGGAAGAGATGAGCATGGAAGATGTAGAGGTTACTACCAGAAGCTTTAAGGCAACAATTATCACTGAAGAGCAGACTGATGATATGCTTGATGGTGATTATACTTCTGATGAGCTTCTCGAAAATGATGTTGGAATCTCTCTTGAGTTCACAGTTACATTCCCTTATAAGGTAACAGATACAAACGGTGATCTCTCTGATGACAAGAAGACAGTAACATGGGAAATCGATTATGATGACGATGAAGTAGAAGTATATGCAACATGTAAGAGCCCTATTCTTACGTATATCCTGATTGCTGTTGGTGTTATTGTTCTTATCGCAATTGTCGTAGCTGTTGTTACTTTAATTATCAAGGGTAAAAAGAAGTCTGATGACGATGATGAAGAGTTGTTTGGATCTGCTTTTAGTTCTGAAGTAAAACCTAGTGCTCCTTCTGCCTTCGCTCCAGATGCTCAGGCTGCTGCACCTAGTCAGGACGATTATTCAAGATTTGCACCAGCACCTGCTGCTCCAGCTACACCAGTAGCACCTGTTGCAGAGCCTGCTGCTCCAGTTGCACCAGTTTCTCCATTTGCACCTGCTGCTCCTGCTGCTCCTGCTACTCCAGCTGAGCCAGTAACTCCAGCAAATCCTGATTCACAGATGTGATATTGTAAAAATCAATAGTTATTATAAAAGCTGCCTCAAAATCACTTTTGAGGCAGCCTTTTTATTTCAGATTATTCTATTAACTAAAATGGCTGATTTACATAACAGCCTGTAAAAACTGAATACTAAACAAAATCAGCGCAAAATCTCAAGTTCAACGATTTTCCACTTCTCACCATCTACCATGGCAAAGAACTCTTCATCAGAATCAATCTCATTAAAGCCAATTGATTTGTAGCAATGATAGGCAGGCTGATTATTCTCAAATACGCCAATAGTGATTCTGTCAACCTTTAAAATATTGAAGGCATACTCTATAGCAAGTTTTAACATTTCCTTGCCATATCCCTTGCCTCTCTTATTAGAATCAACTATTACCCAGCCAAAGCGCAAATTCTTATTATCGCCATTTGTATATCTCATAATAAAGTGACCTACAACCCCTGTCTCATCAAAGGCGATCATTGGATAGAAGTTATCTTCCTCAACACAGTCACCGTTATTATTAAAATATTTATCGTTAATAGTATTCTCATCTATAGGATAGGATCCAAAATGATCGCCACCCCAGCGTTCAAATGTCTCTTTTGTATTAAGCCAGGAAATAATTTTTCTGGCATCACACTTTTTATATGGTCTAAGTCTTAACATAAAAATCCTCTACTGTTCTCTAAACTTAACCTCACCTGTAGCAGGGTCCATACCCTCTACAATAGCAAGTGACTCGAGCTGATAACCCAGATTACGAATCATCTGTCCGCCCATCTGGAAGCCCTTCTCGATTGCAATTCCTATTCCCTCAACTGTTCCACCTGCCTGGTTAACAATTGAGATTAATCCCTGTAATGCGCAACCATTAGCAAGGAAGTCATCGATAATGAGCACATGGTCATCAGAAGTTAAGAAACTCTTAGACACAATAACCTGATTCTTACGTTTGTGTGTAAAAGACTCAACCTCTGCGATATAAACATCACCATCGATATTTATGCTCTTTGCTTTCTTTGCAAAGACGACAGGAACGTTGAAATGTCTTGCGACGACGCATGCAATACCTATACCTGATGCCTCGATTGTAAGAATCTTATTTATGTTCTTACCTTCGAATCGCTTCTTAAACTCAGCACCCATCTGATCAAAAAGATTGATGTCCATCTGATGGTTAAGAAAACTGTCAACCTTAAGTACATTGCCCTCTTTAACTACACCGTCTCTTGCAATTCTTTCTTCTAGACAATTCATACGTTCTCTCCTTTACTACAACAAACAAATAAATAAAAGATTTTTCCATTATACTTCGTTCGGAATCTATAATCATCTACTTTTTATAAAAACCTCTGTAAAAAGCAAGCCATCATACAATTCTCTGATAATAAAAGCAGGCAAGCTGTGTTCTGTCTCTTAAATCAAGTTTGGACAAAACTGAACTCATAAGATTACGAACTGTTCCCTCACCAAGAAACATCTTATTTGCAATCTCTTTATTAGATAATCCTTCTGCAACCAATTCTACAAGTTCGCGTTCCTTTGGAGTAATGTCATAGTCCTCCCACTTAAACTTCTCAGTTCTGTTCATTAAATTAGGGAGACGTTCAACTATCTTGCCTCCAAAAACAGTCTGACCGCCATAAACAGCTTTAACGCTGTCACTTAGTGAAGCACAATCCTGCTTCAGTACATAGCCATGTGCACCAACTTTAAGTGCACGGTTAATATATTCATCATCAAGAAATGTCGTCAGAAGGATAACTTTGGCATCAGGATCAAGCTTTAAAATCTCTTCTGTTGCCGTAAGTCCATCAGTGTCCTCCATTCTGATATCAGACAACACCACATCAGGCTTAATCTCACGATATGCCTCGATTGCTTCTCTTCCGCTTTGACAAAGTTTATCAACTGTTATATCCGGATCCTGCTCAAGAATAATCTTAAGGGACTGTGTTACCAGTGGATCATCATCTACAATCATTAATCTCATATTTTTCTCCAATCAGCCTTTCTTAGGTATTGTGGTAATTACTGTAAAGCCATTATCTCCGCCAGTAATATTCACTCGGCCTCCGAGGCCTTCTGCTCTTGAATTAATATTACTTAATCCTATTCCATGATCTCCACCCAGTGTGGCAAAATCTGAACCAGAGGACAACTCTATCGGCTTTGACTTACCGTTATCATAGACTTTTATTCGCCAGAAAGTCACATTCTCAACAACTTCAATTTTTACAGAATCACCATTACTGTGCTTCGAAATATTAGTAATGCACTCTTTTACGATACCAAGAACCTGAAGTTTAATCTCATTAGGAACCGGCGATTCAAGCGAAGTTGTAACCTGTACATCAAACCTATCTTTAAGGGTAGACGACAATTCATTTATTCCTATGGATAAATCTATCGAATCATCATGAAGTTCATGCACGCTTCGCCTTATATTAGTCATCGCCTCATTAATTGTGGTATTTACCCCTTCAAGATATGGCTTAATCTTCTCATCTTTATTTATAACCAGAATTGCCTGCATCTGAACTACAGCTCGCGTAAGCATGTGGCCTACATTATCATGTATCTCTCTTGCAATTCTGTTACGTTCCTTTAGTCTCGCAGTATAAATCTCCGAATCAGTTTTCTCTCTAAGTTCCCGTCTCTTACGGGCATTATTTAATGCTTCCTGTCTCGCCTCATCGAAAAGAGAAGTTGACCTGTTAATAACTTTCTCATAATAGGCTGTCTTAAATGCTATATAGCAGGCTACGCCTGACAATATGAGAGTTACGACTCCAACGTCAAAAGATTTGGAGGACCAGAGAGCGATTAATAGAAGAATGAAGGAAACGATTAAGTTATGCTTTTCGAGCCTTCTTACAAAAATATAGATGATGGATGGAACGGCGATTACCGCAATAGGATAAAAAGAAGCCGCGACAACTTCTATTGCTGCAAAAACAAATGGCAGATATTTTGACTTAAATAGTTCGTCCACTGCCACGACAATAATGGCGCACAAAACCACACAGACATGAATAGCCATCACGGTATCTGTCAGAAGAACCGTGGCGGCTATTATCGTTAATACTACTATTATCTTATCTATAATCTCTGAAGTCATGCTCTAATTATACGCTTAGAATTGCTAATAATTGCAATTGTTGAGATAGATATTACAAAAAGTAATTCAACTGCAAAGCAAATCAGCACCTGATTCATATCAAAAGCATACTTTGACTGTACAGAAGATGTCATGTTATTGGCAAGCACTGTCCAGTAGAATGGAAGGAACTTTGAGATAGAGAGAACCTTCTCTCCTACAAATCTCATTGGTACGAATACACCGCAGAAGAATGACATTGCAAGGCCAACAATATTTGTTACCATGGACAAAGTATTACTTGTTTCAATGTAATTTGTAAGAAGTGCTGCGATTGCTGAACAGCAGAGAGTGCTGAGTAAACTGTTGATTAAAATAATCCATCCGTACTTACTCATAATCTCTGTTCCTGCGCCATAGATAAAATCAAATGCCATGAACAAAGCCCAGCAAATAATACCTGAGATAAGAAGACCAACTGTATTAATAAACTTTGTCATATAAGCTGGAACAGGTGAAACTGTATTTCTCTCAACAAGTTCTTTTTTGTTTGTGATAATAACTGTATGGCCAACACCAAGAGATAAAATACCAAGAATCAGATATGGAAAATACTGATTAACATTAAAGATAACTATCTCTCTTGAATCTACCACTGCATCTTCTTCATTCTCAGCAACTACTGTGATAGGTGCCTCATCAATAAGAGTTTCCTTTGTCTTATTAATTGCTTCATTCTCACTTAAGCCAAGGCTTAAATAATTACGATAAGTATTAAGATATGAATCGATACGGTTGCCAAGTTCAAAAGAAACATACCCATTGCTGCCATCGATTGTCTGATAGATAATACCGTTTTCTGTTCTTCCGTTTACTACATCATTAGCAAAACCAGAAGGAATTGTAAAATGATAAGATGTCATTCCAAAAAATACGATATTACTAATCTCTGTCTCAGACTTCTTGGAATAATCGCTAACTTTATTATTCACACCAAGATAATCTATAAGACCTCTTGATAAAGGAGAATTATCATTATCCACAAAGCTTATGTTATAAGACTTAGCTTCTGCTGTAAGAACCATATCGCTTCCTGAATTGGATACTGTTGTAACCAGCATCATTACCATAACAACGGTGATGATTCCGTATATAATAAGTCCCTTAATATTACGGGAAAGAAGTTTAAAAAAGTGTTTAAAGAGATGCATATTTTTCCCTCCTGAGAATTAACACACTGATTGTGATAAAAAGAACTGCCATTAATACAATCTTGATCATGTTTATATAGAAATCAAAATCACCAGTTGAATAAGCCAGACGGAACAAAGCCATATTCATAACAGTTGCCGGATTGATGTCATTAATGATTGGTACAGATCTCTCAAGCATTCCAGGAAGCTGGGCAACCATCTCGCCTGAAAGGAATACAGAAGTCATGATTATAGCTGTAATCTTGTTTCCTCTTGCATCGATTGTGCCCTTCATAATACTTCCACATACAACACCAAATGCCAGCGCAAAAAGGTTACATGCCAATACAAAAGCTACTAACTTTAAAATACTTCCTCCAAGAGGAACATTAAGTGCAAACTTCATAATAAGAAGCTGAATCACGTTAATTCCGAGTGCAATTGTAAGATAAGCACAATATGCGGAGATAATAAGTCTTAGTTTTCTTTGTGGGCTGACACTTACTCTTACTGCATGATATCCAGCATCCGCCTTAAGATTAGCTACCATATCAACGCCATTCATTGCATTAAAACAGATTCCCATTACAAAAGAACTATAGTAGTACCATATATATGGATTAGGTGTCTCTTCTGCAAATTCACTCTTTTTTGCTGCTGTAAAATCGAGATTCTCACCAAGATTACTAATCAGTTCCATTGCCTTCTGTGGATTCTCCTCAAAAGCAGTTGCCATCATGTCGTAGTTATTCATAAAAGTATCAGCCACCGCTTTACCTACTGCGATATCCATATCTGAATAGTCTTTTGAGATAAGAACCTCAACTTTGTCGTCATATACTTTAAAAGCAAGATCCAGATCGTTATTTATAAGAGCTTCTTTTACCTCTTCAGCTTTACTATAGTCATTAAGCTTAAAAAGAGCTTCCTCACCATTAGATCCTTCCTCGGTAAGACCATCAACCATCGTCTCAAAGCTTCTATTATACATAGAATCCGTACCTTCATAGATAACTGCCATATTAAGAGTTGTCACTTCTGTCGATGTGGAAAGGTTACCGAAAACAAAGTGGAAACAAAGCATTAATGCCAGTGGAAATGCCAGGCACCAGAATATAAAATTTCTATTTCTTAATCTCTCACGAAGAAAATACTTATACATATTTTTACTCCTTTATACCTTTACCCATTACTCATCACTCGTCTCGAAGCGCCTTACCTGTAAGCTCGAGGAAAACATCATTAAGTGTTGGCTGCTCTGATGTAATCTTACGCATTGCATATCCCTCATTCTGAATAAGGTTTACAATATCAAGCACGTTGTGCTTACCATTTCCTGCCTCTACCTTAAGAATGTCCTCTTCATATTCAACTCTAAAGATATTAGGCAAATCTCTTATTTTATCTACCACCTTATTATCAAGGCCCTTAACCTCAATTGAGATAAGTTCACCAGTCTTAATCATATTCTTAAGTTCATCAACCGTTCCTTCTGCAATTGCTGTTCCCTTATCAATAATCACGATGTGATTTGCGAGTCTTTCAACTTCTTCCATATAGTGTGAAGTGTAGATAATTGTTGCTCCGTTATCATTCAATTCCTTGATACCCTCTAAGATCTTATTGCGGCTCTGTGGGTCAACTGCTACTGTAGGCTCATCGAAAATGATAATCTTTGGCTTATGAGCGATTCCACATGCAATGTTAAGACGTCTTTTAAGTCCACCAGAGAGTTTATTTGGTCTGAACTTTCTGAATTCACCAATTGCTACAAAATCAATAGCCTCATCAACATATTTTTTTCGAAGAGCTTTATCCTTGATATAAAGACCGCAGTAAAAATCAACATTCTCTTCTACTGTTAAGGATTCAAATACTGCAATCTCCTGAGGAACCACGCCAATCTGAGCTTTAAGGTCATATGCCTTAGGGCTCATCTCCTTGCCCATAATCTTGATTGAGCCCTTGTCATACTCAAGAAGCGAGAGAATACAGTTAATTGTTGTTGACTTACCTGATCCATTTGGACCAAGAAGACCAAGAATCTCGCCTTCCTTAACGCTCATTGTGAAATTGTCTACTGCAATAAGCTCTTTATATCTTTTTACAAGACCATCTACTTTAATTATCTCTGTCATATTTACATACCTCCCAGGCATTTGTTTTTCTTTTACGATGTTATTCTCTCATAACAGGTAATTTGGCTATAGTGAAGAGAATCATTTTGAAATATGACAATTGTCATTTTTGCTTTTTGTTGGATGGAAGATAGAGTTGGGCAGCATCCTGGGTGAAGTTTCCCTTATTTTTACAAACGCCTTTCTATTCTGGAAAACAAAGACAGAAAACACCAAAAAGCCATCTCAAAAGGGATTTTACAACCCACTTTCGAGATGGCTAACTTCAGCTATAAAAACGCTTCCAAAAATTATGCCTTAGAAACTAATTCATCGTCTTTACTGGTTAGCGCATATCTTAAGAAAGCAATAACCATAAGCATAAGCACAATTCCGATGATTAAAGATATCCATGCATTGTTAATAAAGCCCGCGATTATATATGTGACAAAAGACACAGCGGCAGATGAGATTACATAAGGGAGCTGCGTTGATACATGATTAATATGATCACACTGTGCTCCGGCAGAACTCATAATTGTTGTATCGGAGATTGGTGAACAGTGGTCGCCACAAACTGCGCCAGCCATGCAGGCAGATACGCAGATAATTGCCAGAGGATTACCAGATGCAATTGGGAAAACCTCAAGACATATTGGAATCAAGATTCCAAATGTACCCCAGGAAGTTCCTGTAGCAAAGGCAAGAAAAGCTGCAATCACAAATACTATTGCAGGAAGAAATGACAAAAGCGAACCAGCTGATTGTTTAACAACT
This sequence comes from Clostridia bacterium, assembly GCA_024403775.1. Taxonomy (GTDB): domain Bacteria; phylum Bacillota; class Clostridia; order Saccharofermentanales; family Saccharofermentanaceae; genus Saccharofermentans. The sequence goes on from JAKSRE010000001.1 coordinate 85,700, forward strand.
CCTGCAACATATACAGCGGCACCAAGTGAATCTGTCATCGATTTAAGTGTCCAAGCAAGAGCAAGAATTGTAATTGCAGGAACCATTGCTTTAAAGCCTTCTGTTAAGCACTCCATACACTTGGTAAAAGCAAGAACTCTGCGAACCACAAGGAATGCAATTGTAAACACGAGAGCTGCAAAAGATCCAAGAACAAGACCTACTGAAGCATCTGAGCCAGCAAAAGCATCAATAAAACTTTCTCCTGAGAAGAAACCACCAGAATATATCATTCCAACAACACAGCAGATGATAAGAATTACAACAGGGAGAACCAAATCAAGAACTGTTCCCTTGGAATCGGAGGATTCACTCTCAGAAGCTGACATCATTGGTTTACCTGAGAAGATATCACCCTTCTCCAATGCATTTTTCTCATGCCTTGCCATAGGGCCATATTCAATCTTTGCAGCAGTAAGGCCAATCATCATAATGATTGTAAGGATTGCATAATAGTTATAAGGAATAGCTCTGATAAAAAGCCACATTCCATTTGTTCCCTCTGGAGCAAATCCAGATACAGCTGCAGCCCAAGAAGAAATAGGAGCAATGATACAGATAGGAGCCGCGGTGGCATCAATGAGATAGGCAAGTTTTGCTCTTGATACCTTATGAGAATCTGTAACTGGTCTCATAACTGAACCTACTGTAAGGCAGTTAAAGTAGTCATCGATAAAAATAAGACATCCGAGAAGAACAGTTGCAAGCTGAGCACCAACTCTGCTTTTTATTCTCTTTTGGGCCCATTCTCCAAAAGCTCTCGAACCGCCTGCTTTATTCATAAGGCAGACTATCGCACCTAGAAAAACAAGAAACACCAGAATACCCATATTATATGGATCAGATAGCTGAGCTATGAGGCCGTCTGAAAAAATATGATTCATCGCCCCTTCAAAGCTATTGGCATAAAATATTCCGCCAACCAGAATTCCGATAAACAGCGAACTATATACTTCTTTTGTCATAAGCGCAAGAAGTATCGCTACAATTGATGGCAAAAGTGCCCAGAATGTACCGTACATAAAACCTCCAAGATAGATAATACTCAAAATAGAAACTATCTTTAATTATAAAACAAAGCTGCCTGCTTTTACCACCACATATAAACTAAGGCTGATAATTATCAAGTATCAATGCTTACATTTTGAAGGAAGAGCTGAAAACTTAGGTTAACCTTTACTTTTATTAGGGCACATAATAGAATAAATCTGAACATATAAAACCCGCTAGATTTTGAACAGGATATATAACCAGATGAACTATAAGATAAATCCCAAAGGCGACTCCCCTGCCTATATTCAGCTTTATTATTTTCTTAGAGAAGACATCATAAACGGAACTTTTACATATGGAACAAAGATACCCTCTAAGAGAATAATCGCGGCCGAGACAGGCGTGAGCATTATCACGGTTGAACATACAATGGAGCTTCTATGCGATGAAGGCTATATTGAGACAAGGCCAAGAAGCGGATATTTTGTTATCTATCGAAATGAAGATTTTCAGGTTGTTCAGACACCTATAACTGGGAAAATTAATAAACTTACCTCGACATCAAATCTCGTGGAGTTTCCCTTTTCGACGCTAGCAAAAACAATGCGCAAAGTACTTCTCGACTATGGCGATAATATTCTTACAAGATCGCCTAATGCAGGCTGTCTTGAACTTCGTTCGGAGGTTTGTGCCTACCTTGCAAGAAGCCGCTCGATTCATGTTAATCCGACGCAGATTGTTGTTGGTTCGGGTGCCGAATATCTGTATGGGCTAATCGCGCAGATGTTTAAGGAGAAGGGAACTTTTGCCATTGAGAATCCGTCATATGAGAAAATAAAGAAGGTCTATGAGGAATTTGGGATTACCATCGACGGGCTTACACTTAACCAGGACGGAATAGATTCAGGAGAACTCAAAAAAACAAAGGCGAAGGTTTTGCACACTACGCCTTTTAACAGTTTCCCTACTGGTATTACCGCAGATGCATCCAAGAAGCGTGAATACCTTAACTGGGCTTCCTCAAAGGATGGAATTATCATCGAGGATAATTACGATTCCGAACTCACGATTGCCCAAAAGCCAGAAGACTCGCTTTTTCTTATGTCGGGCGGCGAAAATGTTATCTATATAAACACTTTTTCGAGAACAATCGCGCCTTCCATGCGTGTCGGATATATGGTGCTCCCGCAGAATCTCGTTAAAGAATTTAATCAGAAACTTGGCTTTTACTCCTGTACGGTGCCTGTTTTTGATCAGCTGGTAATAGCCGAATTACTTCATAGTGGTGACTTCGAGAGACACCTGAACAGAATCAGACGTAAAAGAAGAAAAGACACAAAGTAATTAATAAATTCGATTGCGAATTTCCTGATTTCCAATGAATCTTCTGATGTTATCGCAAACAATCTCACAGATACGATTCTCTGTCTCATCAAGGAACCCGAAGGTTCCGCCTGAAGCATGAGGAGTTATCATGCAGCGTGGATTACTCCAGAGAGGGTGATCCTCAGGAAGGGGTTCCGGATTAGTAACGTCAAGTCCTGCTCCCCATAAGTGTCCGCTATTAAGAACGTCATTTAATGCAAGGCAGTCTACAAAATTACCGCGGCCAACATTTATAAGAATGCTGTCCTTCTTCATTAAGTTTAATCTTCTCGCATTAAAGAAATCCGTAGTCTCCGCTGAATTTGGAATACAGCCTATTACTACATCAGCCTCATTTATATACGCTTCTGATTCTTCCAAAGTAACAAGCTGATCAAAGAATTTACGCTCCTTACTTGTATCTCGGCAGACACCAGTTACATGAGCATTAAATCCTGTTAATCTCTCAGCAATTGCTGTACCTATATCACCTGCCCCGTAAATTAAAACATTTGCGTTATCCAAACTCTTTATAACGCCAGAACGCTTCCAGATTCTGTTATTCTGATTATCATGATATGTTTTAAAATGAAGCATGAGACTTAAAATCATTCCAATAACAAACTGTGACATGGTATAGCCATATGTTCCGCTTCCATTCGAGAGCATTATGCCAGACGGAAAAGGAATCTCTCTTCTTGTATAGATATCTGTGCCAGCCCATGTCATCTGGACAAATTTAATATTAGGACACTTCATAAGAAGTTCAATTGAAGGCTCACCTACAACCATATCTGCTCTTTGAAGTTCATTTAAGACAATCTCCTCACTTACTTCCGGGCTGTTAGGGTTAACTGCCACAACTTCTGGTCCACCCAAAGCGGCACTTCTTATTCTTTCCAAATGACGTTCCTTAAAAGGCTCCAATATTAAAATTGTTCCCATATATTATCTCCTTATCAGTTAGCTCGCTAAATCCTTACGATTATATATAACATAAGTTGATACTACTGACAAAATAATGAAGACAATTCCAATAGAAATATATTTAATTTCTACCTCGCCATTTGCGAATATCTCGGAGGCATTGGCATATGAATATGGACCGAATCCTATATAATCTTTAAAATCAGGAATGACTCTTGCCATAAGATCAAAAAAGTAAAAACATAATCCTACGCCCATTCCCATACCAAGCTTATTTGTTCTGCTCATTGAAGATATAATAAAGCAGATAGATGCTATCTCAATTCCAAGCACCAGCTGCATTCCGTAAAATTTAATAAGAAGCTCCATATCAATGCTGTCACCAGAAATCAAAAATCCAACTTCATAAAGAGCTGCACAGATAATAGTAAAGATTAAAAGGCCAGAAACCACAGCAAAAATCTTAGAAGTAACAATCTGTGTTCTTGATACGGGAAAAGAAAACAAAAACTCACCTGTATGAAGGTCCTCTTCCTTGGAAAGAATTGTTGTTGCAAGTGTCGCCGCGAAAAGCCCAATTCCAAGTCCATGAATTGTTCCAACCTCGGTTGCAAAATATCCAGTTATAGTTGCCATACTTAAAGTACTTAACCCAAATGCATCTGAAAAAGCACCCATGGAAGAAAAGCTGTCCGCAATTCCCGTAATCTCAGATTCCATACTCTTATACATCACTATACATAAAATTCCAAAAACGCCTACAATTATGCTCCAGAGAAGTATGGTTCTCATCAATCTTTTAAGCTCATGAATATATAAAGTTCCCATATTAATTCTCCTTTGAATAGTAGTGCATGAATATGTCTTCGATCGAGGCTTCTTCAATAGTTAAATCTTCAATTCTTGAAGCCTGAAGTTTAAGTAGAAGTTCATTTATATCACCGTCATAGAGATATTCCTGAATCTTGCCATCAGTAGTAACCCTGATTCTCTTGGCATTATTACGGGTAAGATTATCAACTGTATCCGTAACGAGAACCTTTCCCTCTTTCATGATTGTGACTTCTTCACAGTGGTTTTTAACTTCAGATAAGACGTGTGTCGAGAGAAGGCAGGTGCTTCCCTCCTTTACATATTCATGAATAAGTTCAAAGAACTCACTTTGAACAAGTGGATCAAGACCACTTGTCGGTTCATCAAAAATAAAAAGCTTAGGTTTATGCTGCATAGCGCAGACAATACTTACCTTCTTACGATTACCAAGTGATAATTCTCTTATCTTTTTGCTTGTATCAACTGAAAGTCTCTCACAGAGTCTTTTTGCTTCTTCCTTACAGTCAACACCCCTCATATCAGAAGCAAACTTAATCACTTCACTAACCCTCATATCCTGATAAAACTGTGCTTCAGAAGGCATGTAGCCTATCTCTTTTAAAATCTTATTGCGATTCTTTACTGAATCCATACCAAGAATTTTTATACTGCCCTCATTAAACTTAAGAAAGCCGAGCATTGATCTGATTGTAGTTGATTTACCTGCACCATTTGGCCCAAGAAATCCATAAATCTCGCCTTCCTTTACTTCAAGATTTACATCTGTAACGCCACGTTTTTTGCCATAACTTTTTGTCAGCGATTTAATCTCAATAATGTTATCCATATCTATCTCCCTTCATGTATGAACTGACTTTATCAGTAAAAAATAAGGAGGACAATAGCTGTCCCCCTAAGTAGCACTAAATCGACTTTAAGTTGCACTTTTATTTTATTCTGGCCTTAAAATTAGCAAGATTATCATTAAGAAGTTTGTCATCAATTTTTCTTCTGCACTTATAAACAAAGAATACGCAGACATATAAAACAACCACATAAATAGCGAAGATTAAAAGCGCCAATAAGTTCTTATCAAACCAGCCAAGAAAATGAGCTTCAAGAATATATATAATCGAGCAGATAATAAAACCTGAAAGTTCTCTTCCCTTAACCTCGTCTGCTTCATCAAAATTATTAAATACCCAGACCTGGATGTAGCCAATAACATAAGTCGACAAAATCATCTCCGCCATTATAAGAATCGATGCACTATAGATCTTATTTATAAGAAGATAGCAGCAGTAGAAAAACAAAATCGCGAAGAAATAAAGACACGCTTTAAACTCGATGCCAATCTCTTTTGTCAGGTAACGTTCCCACAGATTTATTTTTTTATTCATAGTCACCTCGTATCACTTTTCGAAAATCAGAAGCATACGTTCTTGAAATTATAATGTGCTCTCCATTCTCAAGCACCGCATCTATTCGATTAGACGACAGGCTTTTAAGAGTCTCAACCTTATCGATATTAACTATCATGGACTTGCTGCAGCGGAAATACTTAACGCTGTTCAGATACTCCTCGACCTCGCGAAGACCCATATTAAGCTGCAAAACACGACTTTTTGTATAAGCGAAAGTCTTATCATCAACAATCTCAATATATAAAATATCATCAGGATTAATTACAAATTCCGCACCGTCGAGCCTGCCGACAAGCTTTAGCTGTCTGCCATTAATAAAATCCAGAATCGCCTGTGCCTCCGCCGAATTCTCAGAATAGTTAAAGCACAGCTCGTTAATTCCTTCGGTATTTTTTATAACCTTGTAATTAATTCTGCTCATAAAGATTTTTTCTTAAATCATCTGCAATCTCATCTGTAAAATGTCCGCCTTTTGCCGGATATGTCCAGCCAAAACCGTCATCTCTTACTCTTGGGAAAACATGAAGATGAAAGTGTCCAAAATCGCAGCACTCACCACCATTTTGCATGATGCTATAGCCTTTGTGGCCATACTTATTCTCGAAAATATTAACTATTTTCTTTGCTACCTCAATAACCTCTTCAAGATTCTCGGATGGAATTTTTGTGATTGAATCGGCATGATATTTTGGCACAACGAGCACGTGCCCGTCAGAGATTGGTTCTATATCAAGAAAAGATATTACCTTTTCAGATTCATATATGATTTTTCCGTCTAATTTGCGGTCGATGATATCACAAAATACGCACATGTTTTTACTCCTTTGATAAGTTACCTTAAGTTATATATCAGATTGTTGCCTCGATAAAAAGAAATTGCCTCAAAGAGAACACTACTCAGTCGAGACAATTCTATTATACACTTAAGTTTTATTCTTGCTTTGTGGAGTTTATGCCAATGTCCACAAAGGGGCTCCACAAGATTGTGGAGTTTTAAGCCACTTTTTGTGGAGTTTGTGCCAAAGTCCACAAACACCCTCCACAAGATTGTGGAGTTTTAAGCCTCTTTTTGTGGAGTTTATGCCAAAGTCCACAAACACCCTCCACAAGATTGTGGAGTTTTAAGCCACTTTTTGTGGACTTTACTTCAACACCTCTTAAATCTCGGATGCAATCTGAGCTGCAAGTCTGGCATTACCAAGATTCATCTGGATACTGGTCTCTGTTGAGTCTTCACCCATCTCAGCTCTAACAATATCCATTATATATTTTGTAATAACCTTACCTTTAATCTGATTATCAGAAGCCGATTTTACAGCTTTAAGTATTGCAGCATTCATGGAATCAGAATCAACTGCATATTTTTCTTCTACAGGATTACATACGAGAAGTGATCCTGGCATTTTAAGTTCACGTTTCACCTTAAAACAAGAAGCAACTTCAGCTGGGCTGTCAAATCTAAAATCCAGTTTTATACCACTATGAACAGCCATATATGCTGGAAGTTCATTAGTTTTATAACCACCCATACTTACTGAATGAGTCTCAAGATATTCCATTGTAAGATTTAAATCAAGAATAGATTTTGCACCTGATGATACGACAACTACTTCGCTTTTGGTAAATTCTTCAAGGTCTGCAGAGATATCAAATGTCTCAGAAGCACCTCTGTGAACTCCGCCAATTCCACCGCCTGTTACAACTTTTATTCCAACAAGATCTGCAATCATCATGGTGGAAGCTACTGAAGTTAATGCATCCTTCTTTGTTGCTATAAGCATTGGAATATCTCGTCTTGAAGATTTCATTAGTCTAGAAGGTGGATTAGAAATATACTCAACATCCTCTTCATTAAGGCCAACTTTAATCTGACCCTTAATTATTGCAATATAGGCAGGCACTGCTCCATTATCACGGATGCAGTTCATGATTTTATTTCCTATTTCCTTATTAAGTGGATATTCAAAAGCTTCAAATGTTCCCGCAGTCTCAATTGCAACTACAGGTAATCCTTTACTTAAGGCATCGCTAACCTCTTTTGAATAAGATATACAATCAAAAACTTCCATTATAAATTCTCCAGTATCTCGATTATTCTTTTAATCGTCTCACGATTCTTGTGACCTGGTTCATCCTCAGCTCCGCCCATAATATCAATATTAAGACAACCTGTCTCTAAGACTATTTCCTTAAGATTATCCTTTGTTATTCCGCCAGCAATAGTAACAGGCTTTGAAGAGATTGAGATAATGTCCTTTGCAAGTTCAACATCAAGCTTAAGATTCTTGGAATTAGCATTATCTTTTGTTCTTGCATCAACAAGAAATTCTGATACACAGGAATCAGAAAGCATTTTTACAGAAGTCTTTACATCATCACCTAAGGATTGTTCAAGACAGGCTTCCTTTGTTATCGGAACAGTCTTAATTATCTTGGTATTATTCTTCTTACAGCACTCCGAAATCTCATTTATGGTATCCAGAGATTCCTTATAATGAAGCTGAACCATATCAGGCTTTATATAATCTATAAGGTCTTTAAGTTTATCAACTTCTCCACCCATTACCACACAGGCCTGATGACCTGATGGGATAGATTTACGAAGATTAAGAACTTTGTCGCGGTCAAGATTCCATGGAACATTTACTGGATATTCAGCAACCATTCCAATTCGGTCTACACCAAGTTCAACGCAGGTCTTTATGTCTTCTTCATTCATGAGCCCGCAGATTTTAAGACTTGTCTTGCGGCACATCATCTTATAAAAACTCTGTGTATATTCACTGTTTAATATAGCTGTTCCCACAAGAGCAGCATCTGCACCAGCCTTAATAGCTGCGCGAACTTCAGATGAATTCTTAATTGAACTCTCGGTAACAAGGAACGCATCCTTAGGAGCAAGTGATGCAAGTTCAATAGTATTACTAACATCGCCTTCATCGCGCTCCAATACAAGAATATCTCGGTTATTAATTCCAACTAATTTGGCGCCAAGCTCATTAACTAATTCAAAGTCCTCTTTTACATGAGTCTCGACAAAAGGATCAAGTCCTAATTTGAGAGCCTCTTCATAGAGCATAAAGAGTTCATCTCTTGTAAGACAAGAACACATGAGGAGGATAGCAGATGCTCCATATTCCTTGGTCTCGATTAAATCCTCTTTCGTGTGGATAAAATCCTTTCGAAGAATAGGAACATCTACTTTCTCAGCAATTCTCTTTAATATATCCAGCGAGCCGTGAAATTCTTTCTCCTCTGTAACAACAGACAATACTGGTGCACCAGCCTCTTCAAGTAATTTTGCATACTCAGAAGGATCTCTTCCCTTCATAAGGTCACCCTCTTTTGGAGAGAAACACTTAATATCAGGAATGACGATATTGTAATTTTTGTCTTTGGCTTTAATCAAAGCATCTAAGAATTTCACTTTTCTTCCCCCTATTATTGAAATGAATTTGAAAGCTCAACAAGCTCATTAAGCTTCTTAAGAGCAGCACCACTATCAATAATCTCTCTTACCTTATTAACACCATCTTCAATGCTCTCTGCCTTGTCACCTACATAGAGTGCTCCAGCAGCATTAAGGATAACAGCATCCTTTCTTGGGCCATCAATCTTGCCCTCGAAAATGCCACGGATAGTTGCAGCATTTACATCAGGTGTACCCGTCTTAATATCTTCCAAAACACATCTCTTCATGCCGAACTGTTCTGGAGTAATCTCATAGCGCTTGAACTCACCGTTATTAAGCTCAACAATCTGTGTTGCGCCCAAAAGTGAGATCTCATCAAGGCCATCTACACCGTGAACGAACAATGCCTTTGTATAACCAACCTGCTTAGCTACCTCAGGAACCTGATCAAGAAGCTCTGGCTTATAAACACCAAGGAGGTGACGTGGAGCGAAAGCTGGGTTGATGAGTGGTCCAATGATTGTATAGAAGATTGTCTTAATACCAAGTGAAGCCTCAGGTGGCAATACCTTACACATTACTGGATGGAAGAGTGGTGCATAGATAAATGCAATATTAATCTTCTCAATAAGCTCCTCAGCCTGAGCTGGTGTAAGGTTAATATTAACACCAAGAGCCTCAAGAACATCAGCACTTCCTGAGAGGCTTGAGATAGAACGTGAGCCGTGCTTTGCAATTGGAATACCAGAAGCAGCTGCAATGATAGCTGTAGCTGTTGAGATGTTATATGTGCTAAGTCCACCGCCTGTTCCACATGTATCCATCATCTCTGAAGTAACATTTGGCTTAAGTGGTACACAAACACTACGCATAGCATTAGCAATGTTAGCTGTCTCATCAAGTGTTGTTCCCTTCATGAGAAGTGCTACGAGGAAGCCTGAAATCTGTCCTTCTGAAAGCTTGTCATCGTTGATATCATTGATAATCTCGTAAATCTCGTCTTTTGTTAAATCTTCTTTTCTTGTAAGTTTTCCCAAAATATCCTTGTACATTTTTCTCTCTCCTTAAATATGTTTTTCTTAACTCAACACCGATAGCTCATAAGTTGATACAAACAAAAACGCCCTCATAGTTCTAAAACTATAAGGGCGAGTTATCGCGGTGCCACCTTATTTTATACCTAAAGAATAAGTATAATCTCTACAACGCATCCATCAATGCGTCACTCCTATAACGGTGAGTCTCCGTTGGTCATTACTTAGAATTAAATCCTGTTCCTACCACCTTCATAAGTCCATTCGACACTACCCTAGTCATCGCATTCACACCCTCAGCGACTCTCTGAACACAAAGAATAATGTTTACTATTCTTAATCATAAGTTTAAGTATTAAGTTTTTATATGCTTAAGGTTAACATGAGTTTTTTCTTTAGTCAACTAAAATATCTTCCCGTAAAAGAATTTATTTTCCTCCGAACTCATATACCTTGTCATAGTTAACATCGACATATACATAGGCCTTAAAATTACTTAAATCATATACACATGACCATTCGGTAAATGCCCCCTGTGCCACATCTTTAAGAAGATCTCTGCACTGTTCTATAGTAAGCACACCATTGTTCTCATTAAGAGTTGACTCAATAATACCAAGTCTTCTGTCTGTTCCGCCTTTCTCAAAATGCTCACCAGGAGTTAATACGTTATTAGTACATGCATTAAGTTCATTAACAAACATCTCGTTATCAAGCCACTCTACTACTACAGAACGTCCTGAAATATCTGTTATATAAAGATGGTATGACACGCCAAGTGAAGTATGCATATCATACTGAGACAAAAACTCCACAGCTTCATCTACGCTGGCACACTTATCAAGAAGGAATCTGATTGCACTGTAAATCAAAATATCAGGTTTTCCTGTGTCCTGATGAACTTCTCTAATATTAAGTTCGAGGATACCTACTCCAAGTCCTGCTTCATTTACACCATCAAGGCATATATATGGGCAGGCAATCATAAACAAATTGCTATAAATAGCTTCTGGATCCATTCCGATGCCTTTACTGATACCCAAAACTTTAAGATCTGACATTGAGTATGAGGCATATCCATCTGAAGGATTAGTATAAATCATAAGTGAATCTGTATTGGCATAATCAAAATTACGGCCAAATAAGACATTTCCATCTGGCGATACCGCTGTAAATGCAGCACAGCCAAAATCTGATTCATTCAGTTCGAGAGGAATATTATAGAACTGATTCTTCATTAGCCAGTCAAGAAGGTCATCTATAGAAGATACATTCGCATTTATAAGAGAATCAGTCTTCAGATTCTCATAGAAAGTCATTGAATAAAGTCCTTTACCCTCAAACTTAACTGATTCTACTGTCTTTATCTTTTTATTTAAGATAAGAAGAATGGATACCGAAGAAACAACCAGGCAAATAAGAAAAACCACACTAAATCGTGCAAATGAAAGCTTGAAAAAAGTCTTTATAAATGCCCAGACAGAGATAAACAGTATAAGTATCGCTACAAAGAAAAGACCAAGCGAATAAATATATGACGGCCCCTTTACCTCCTCGCTCGCAATAAATGCATATGGACTTATCTCTTCTTTAATCTCATTAAGGAAAGATTCATCCAAAGTAAAAAAGTCTGCTGATTCGTCCATGAGCTTATAGTACTCTTCCAGATTTTTATACATTTCATTACGTTCAGGTTCTGTCGTAAGATAAACTTTACCTTTATATTTCTGACTGATATGAATATCAGCTTTTAGTGTTTGGGGGATACGTATTTTACAAAGTTTCTCAGTTCCCTGTGAATCTTCACAGACAAAAATATAACTGCCATTATCGCAATTAAGATAATTGTCATTGACCTCAATAGTAATCTCTTTCCCGATATTTTCTTCTGTCAATGATGCTGGATTTGTAACTTCGACAAAAACCGTCTCATATATTCTACTGAAATTCTTCGCGACAACCATCAATAAAATAGAGACTACAATAAAGCTTATCTCTACTATAAGTCTAATCTTTCTTCCCATCTTAGTACTCCTCTTTATTTCCCAAACAAACCTAACCAATATTTACACTACACCGCCTACAATCAATCCTTTTAATCAAAACAAATCCAGAGTATTATCCAGATATAATTCCTCTCTAACTAACAACTGACATTCAGGTTTAGTAAGATAATACAAAATAAATTCAAGTATCAGTGCACTTCCCAGGCTTCGTCCCTCGATTTTAAAATTACTAAAGCCCATCTTAAGATAAACTTTTTCTATATCTTCCCTGCTAATAAAGCCTTTATTAGTCATCGCCTTCGAAAAGCGATATCCCTCATTTAAAATATCAGAAGCACAGTGGTGGTCTGGGCCTTCTATGCCAAGGGCCTTACGACTTACGTCCTCGTAGCACTTCTTCCTGTCAGGGCATCCAAACGAGCAGCATTCATTACATAAAAATTCTAATTTATCTTTCTGATAAGAAGTCATTTTTTGTAAATCTTCAAAGGCTTTATTCAGGCGAAAGTCAGGAACCACATATTTAAACTCTTCGCGGTTTACTTCATCCAAAAGTCCTTCAAACTTAGTAATTACTTTGGTTGTAGATGACACAAGATAAAGTTCTGGATAGTTGCTTCTTAAATATTCAGAAAGCATATCTGAATGAACAATTACTCCATTTTTTACATTACCAGAAGAAAACAGTTTACATAAATCATTGCACTTTTTATCCGTTAAGTGTTCTTCTCTGAGAAGAGAATTACTAAAGGTTAATCTGCATGAGATATTGTAACTATTGACCATCGACAAAACTTCTTCAGGCGAAGCTTCATTAAATTCAATTCTTCCCCCACTCCAGATAGTGTCTCTTGGAGAGCCATAAATAGAACCCAGTTCAACATAGTCATAGAAATACTCTCTGTGACTATAAAAAAGCTCAAGAAACGCTTTATAGAATTCATAGAATTCAAAAAGTCCTGGCAAATGAAATACTGCTCTAGTTCTATTCTCTTCCATAACAAAAAACTCCAGATTCTTCTAACAAGAATTTAGGTTTAGTTTATCACACCTTTTTCCATGAAGCATATTTTTATTACAAAGGAGAGCCGCCCCGTAAGCGTAAAGCAACGGAGCGGCATTTCTAGGGGAAGTTATTGAATTAGACAATTTGACCTTGCCTTAGCAAGCCAACTATCTCTTCCCGTATACTATAACCTTTGAAAGCGTTTCATACAAGATGTTATTTTGAAATAGTTATAAAAAACACATTTTCGAGAAGAAAACAGTCCCAAAGTCGATTGCTTTTTGGGACTGTTTCAGGGTTGTGATTATTTATCTGTTTAATGGATCACACAAGTTTAAAAACCGCGGTATTTGCATAGGTAAGCGGATCCGTATGCATAAAGAATACCTTGGAGTCTATTGGAGCATATAAAGTCTCCATAATCTCACCGTCATATGGGTTTACGATATTGGCAAGAGGCGTTCCCTCGCCAACCTCTTCACCTACTTTAACAAGTGATTCGAATAATCCTGATTTAGCAGTTCTTACTGTAACGAGCTCAGTATCATCGATTACTACGGACTTCTGATTTCTGCCATTTGACTGATACTTGACAATGCCATTTGAAGCCAGAAACTTCATTATGCTTAATACGCACTGGCCTGCAGATTTTCTGTCAATAGTGGTAGTAGTTGTTGTATAGAAACTAAATGCCTGAGTATCCCATACCTGCCAGTTATAGTTAAGAGTAGCAGTATCATATGGACGAACCTTACGGGCTACTACATATGGCATCTCAAACTTAAGTGCTTCCTCTACCTTGGAAAAGCCTTCATCCATATATCTTACATGAGGCATAAACTCGCCTGGCATATAAAATGAAGTGAACTGGATTCCATACTTATAATCCTTGATTTCATTAAAAACACCGTCTGCGATTCTCTGTGTTGTCTCTCCAAGATCATATCCTGGGAACATTCTGTTAATGTCAGTGTTATCAATTGGCCAGAAACGCTTCTGAATATTTATTGAATATGGGTTACAGCTTGGGATGATTAAAATCTTATGGCCACTTGCTATTCTTCCCTCTTCTTCAAGCTGCTTAAACTTCTTTACAAGCTGGGAACAGCAATAAAGCTGCTGCACCTCGTTACCACGCATGGTACCTACAATACAGACACTTTTCTTACCCTTACCAAATTCATATCCTGTAACTCTTAAACTGTCACGGTAAAGACCATTTAATTCGTAAACTATTCTCTTTTTCACTGCTCATATACCTCCTTGCGAAGTAATCTTCCAACCAGTGAACCCTCTTCAACTATCGGATAATCTCTGATTGTAAAAAGTATGCCATCAACAGGAGAGGTTATTTTCTCAATTACCTTTCCCGAAAGTGGATTAATAATCTCACCAATTAAATCGCCTTTGTTAAGCTTCTCCCAGTGTTTAACCTGTGGAATAAAAAGCCCTCCTTCTGCAGCATTAAGATAACTTACATCTTCATAGTCTCGTGATATGATTGGTTCACGTACTTCTGGCACTTCACCACTCCAGATACCAAGTTCACTCATCATTTTAAAAATTCCATCTACAAGCTGATCGCCATATGTCTTGGTTATTCTCATTCCCACACCCATCTCAACTACAAGTGTTGGTGTCCCAATACTGTTAAGACTGTAGGCAAAAGTAGATTCAAGAACAGTGCTCGCACCGTGAACCCAGATAAAATCGACGTTGGATTTCTTTGCAATTGGAACAAGCAAATCTTCGTGAAGTTCATTAATTCTAATCTGAGGAATCTCAGTAAGATAGATATTACTTGCGTGAATATCTACAACGAGATTTGATCCAGATACATCCTTTATTATCTCGGCAGCAAGATATTCAGTCATGTTGCCGTCAATATTGCCTGGAAAGAGTCTGTTCATGTCCAGGTCAAATGCTGGTATTCCTCTGGTAATTGAATCAATTCCGAGAGGATTCATAGCTGGATAAATATCTACAATACCAGTTAATTTATCCATGTTTTCTTCTATTCTTCTTGAGAGCTCATAACATACATACTGGCCTTCAAGTTCGTCACCATGAATACCAGTTACGATACTTATGCGCTTCAAATTCTTCTTTGCCCCAGCTGGAGCAATTCTGCGCTTTTTAATTGCAAGAACCTCATCTACCGGAAGGGCTACTGATGCGATTGTCTTTATCATCTATTCTCACTCCTGATTTTATATTTCTTCTACATTAACTTTTACGGTCTGGGTATGAAGTCCACCACCATGCATGATTCCTCTGTTTATCATGCAGTCTCTTGCGTCTCTGCCAACTCCAAGTTTTATATGTTCATTAAGAACTTTTTTGTTATTAGTTGGATCAAGTCCGTACCACTTACCATCAACCAATATTTCAACCCAGGCATGGCTTTGGCCCTCACCAACAATTAATCCCGTTACATAACGAGCTGGTATGTTTGCAAGATGCATAATAGCAATAAATATATGTGCAAAATCCTGACAGACCCCGTGCCCCTGCGCAAATGCTTCTTCTGCAGTAGTATTTAAATCCGTGGTTAATGGTTGATAGTCGTAATCTTCATAAAACCTGTTCATCACATAAACAGCCTTATCGTAGTCACTATCAATATCTTTTAGCTGAAGCTTGTTAAAATATTCCGTTATCTTATTTCCAGCTTTATTGAGACCATGCGGATGCTTAAATACCATTGAGATATCACTGTTTTCAACCTCATCATAACTACAAAGTCCAACCTCAGCATTGCCAGTAATGTGATAGTAAAACATTTTATGAGGAAGCTCATTGCGGCCATAAATCTGATTGTTTTTAAGTCCGTCTTTTCCCAGGCAGTACTTACTTGGCGGCGATAATTCTATCTTTATGTCAGTAGGAATCTGCCTTAAATTCTGCATAGGAATACACTTAATGGTGTAATTACAAGTCGCCACTTCTTCAGAATAGTCTATTCTCATGTAATAGTCGAAATGTAACTTAGTCATCTAATACCCTCCATCAGAAGATGGTTTCCACCTTATTTACCAATTCGTAGTAATCAAAGTCTGACTGAGTAACCAGACTGTGAATTGACTCAATCTTGCATTTATCATAGTCAAGTCCAGTCTTCTCGATACGGGCAATCATGCGGTCTACCTGACGCTCGAGTTCTTTACGTGACTGTCCAAGTCTTGCATACATGTCAATTCGCTCGATTCTCTTACCAGCCTTGATGATATTACGAATGTTATCGCTGTCTATCTGGTCATCTACCGTTCCATAGAAAGCGAGGATGTTATCGTTTACCTTCTGAAGTGCAACAAGCGTTGAAGTACTTGTTGCAGCTTTATTCATCTCATAAATTGCGAGCTGGATATATGCCAAAGCCTCAGAACCAATACTCTCACGAAGCACAATTGCATTATTATAAGCCTTGTTAAGATTGCTAATAATTGAATCTGAATTCTCCGCATCAAAAGGATATCTTTTAAGAAAATCATCCTTATCGATATAGATATTAGGAATATCTATGTCTTTGCAGAAATTAATATAGTTGTCATTACTTCTGTCGATCATTTTGTCGTAACTCTTAAAAAACAGATTAAGAGTAGTATAAACTCGCTCTGTATATCTTCCGAGCCACAATAAACGATCAGCCTGCTCTATCGAGATAATACCCATGTGTCTTTAAAACCTCCGCCCTGTGATGAATTAACAATGAATGAATCTGGATTACGAGAGAATCTGGTAAGACCACTTTTCCAGACAAGTGGTTCGTCTGCCATAAGAACAAACGCTCTCAAATCCGCCTTACGTGGTACCTGCTCATTCTTATCAATAATATCGAGATCCTGGAAATCAATAACTTCCTGTGCAATAAATCTTCTAGGCTCCTTGCGAAGAAGCTCTAAGAAATCCGCCTTCTGCTCTTTTGTCATCTTATTACCAAAAACAACGCCATAGCCGCCTGCCTCTGCAACGTCCTTAAGTACAAGATTGTCAAAATTATCAATAACATACTTGTAATCGTCTTCATAGAAAGGCAAATAAGTTGGGGCATTATTAAGTATTGGTTCCTCACCGAGATAGTATTTAATCATTTTCGGAACAAAATAATAAATTCCCTTATCGTCTGCTACTCCGTTGCCAGGAGCATTCATGAGTGCCACATTACCCTTGCGGAATACATCGTAAATATGAGGAATTCCGATTAAGGACTCTGGATTAAAATTCATTGGATCAAGGTACTCATCAGAAATTCTTCTGTATACCACACCAACTCTCTCAAGTTCTCCTGTTGCGGTCTTAAAGTAAAGCTTATCGTCCTTTACCTCAAGTTCAGAACCATTAACCAAGTGGCATCCTGTCTTCTCTGCAAGGAAGCTGTGCTCAAAATAAGCTGCATTATACCTTCCTGGAGTAAGGATAACTGTATGTCCTCCGACATTAACGTTGTCCATAGTTCTTCTCAAAAGTTCAGCATAATCTCGATTCTCTTCTACTTTAAGATTCGCGAAAGTCTCTGGTGAAGAACGTCTGCAAAATTCTCTCGCAATCATCGGATAGGATGCTCCAGATGGAACTCTTAAGTTATCCTCAAGTATGTACCATACTCCGTCTTTACCTTTAACAAGATCTATTCCAGATATATGTGAATAGATATCTTTAATAGGTGCTACGCCTTCGCACTCAAGCATATATCCACTTGAAGCAAAGATAAAATCCTCAGGCACAACCCCGTCTTTTACAATCTGCTTTTTGCTGTATATATCCTTCAAAAACAGGTTGAGTGCTACAACTCGCTGCTTTAAGCCCTTCTCCAAATACTCAAATTCATCAGCCTCAATAATTCTTGGAATAGCATCAAAAGGAAAAAGCTGTTCATGAAACGTATTATTCTTATAAATTCCGAATTTTACACCATATCTGGCGAGAAGTTCATTCACCGTATCAGTGTGTTCAAGAAGACTTAATCTCTCCATTGTTACTCTCCTTTGTCATAATATTTAATAAACAAAAAAGGCGCCTGGGTGTAACCATCCAAACGCCTTTGTTTATCATTTCAGTAAATACAAAAAGGAGCTCACTTCGTTAGAAGTAAACTCCTTTGTTCTTATGAAGAGATAATACTACAATTTGCGTATTTTTCAATAGTGTTTCGCGAAAATCAAATAAATTTTACCACATTATCTGTAAGGAAAAGGTTCATACATCTTTCTTACTCTCCTTACTACCTCATTTGCATCATCCTCATGAATAACCACATCATAGTGGCCTTCAACAGTACCAAATGCGATAGACTTTTGTATTCCGAGAAGATTCTTAAGATATAAGAGCATATTTTCTTTACATGCATCTTTGTTATATATCTTGGTATAAGAATAACCAACATAATCCTTAGACTTATAGGTTACTATTCTTAATTTATCAGCATATGGAAGATTAGAAATAACACTATTAAACTTCTCCACCTTGTCAGACTTATCAAGAATCATAAAGTAAATTACATTCTCATTTTCTGACAGGTCCTTTTTAATATAGTTACGATATGGAGATATCTTAAGATTACGGACCATACCAAGGTTAACCGAATCACTCATGTCACCATAATAAATGATAAGCACATCATCAATAACCACATTGGTATACCAGCAAAGCCCAGACTTCTTTATATGGCCAAACAAATCCATAGATAGATTATCATCTATACTTATCACCTTAAGAAACTCATTAGTTTTTGTATCATACAAAACCGCACCATCCATAGCTATTACAGGAAGCTTTAGTCTTACATCTCTTAATGGCTCAATAAGTGAAGCAGGTGTTCTTATGGTAGATACAGTAAACTTCATACCACTATCAATCATTCGGTTAAGTTCCACCTTACTAAACGGACTTAACATCTCATCTTTATTTAGAAGCGTATCATCCAAACCCGATACAAAGAGAGTCTCTTTATCAGGATTAAGACAGATATGAGCATTATTAATGGTAAAGCCAATAACAATACCTATTATCGTATCAAGAAATCTGTTCCAAACAAAAAGATATGGATTCACATCAAGCACATGATTTACAACTATGCTTAAGAAAACTACACACGAGAAATAAGACGCCTGCTTTTTGTTAAGTAAAACAGTCGTATATAGCACAAGTAAAATCCCTATTGGCACCATCAAGGCTTCAATTCTGATAGAAGGATAAATAAGTAAATAAACAAGTCCAAAAACAGCTCCCACGCAGGTTCCAACTATTCGCTGGGTTGCATTATTACGAGTATTACTTCGATACATCTGAATACACCACAATGCAGCAAGTTGGGAATAAAAAACTATACCAGAACCGCCTCGCAGCATGTTAACCAGATAACACACTGCGATGGCGATAGATGATTTTACTATTCTCATTCCTATTCCAGGAATATTGAACTTAAAGTTTCTTCTCAAGCGTCTCACGGATAGCCTTAATAAAATCCTCACTATTAAGAACTGTCACGTCCTTAATATCTGTAATAAGAGCAAGATCCTTTGTCATCTTGCCAGATTCAATCGTACTAAGAGTTGCCTCCTCGAGCTTATCAGCAAAAGCGCAAAGCTCTTCAATGCCATCAAGTTCACCTCTCTTACGAAGTGCGCCAGTCCATGCAAAGATAGTTGCAACTGAGTTAGTTGAAGTCTCTTCACCCTTAAGATGCTTATAGTAATGTCTCTGAACTGTACCATGTGCAGCCTCATATTCATAAACGCCTGTAGGTGATACAAGTACAGATGTCATCATGGCAAGTGAACCACAAGCTGAAGATACCATGTCACTCATTACATCACCGTCATAGTTCTTACAAGCCCAGATGAATCCACCTTTGGCCTTCATTACACGTGCTACGGCATCATCAATCAGAGTATAGAAATATTCAATACCTGCTTCATCAAAACGTTTCTTGTACTCATTTTCGAAGATTTCCTGGAAAATATCCTTGAAATTGTGGTCGTATACTTTGGAGATTGTATCCTTTGTTGCAAACCATACGTCCTGCTTGGTATCAAGTGCATAATTGAAGCAGGATCTTGCAAAGCTCTCAATTGACTTATCCTTGTTATGGATGCCCTGAATGATACCAGGTCCGTCAAAATCCATAATTGTCTTTCTGATTACCTGACCGTCACTTCCTGTAAATACAAGTTCTGCCTTACCACTTCCAGGCACCTTAATCTCGGTATTTTTGTAAACATCACCATAAGCATGACGGGCAAGAGTTATTGGCTTCTCCCAGTTTTTTACACAGGGATTAATACCCTGAACCTTAATTGGAGCTCTGAAAACAGTTCCGTCCAGCATTGCACGAATTGTTCCGTTAGGTGATTTCCACATCTCCTTAAGATTATATTCTGTCATACGGGCAGCATTTGGAGTAATTGTGGCACACTTTACAGCAACACCATACTTCATTGTAGCGTTAGCTGAATCAATAGTAACCTGATCGTTTGTCTCATTACGATACTCAAGGCCAAGGTCATAATACTCAGTATTAAGATCAATAAAAGGAAGCAAAAGTTCATCCTTAATAATCTTCCAGAGAACTCTTGTCATCTCATCTCCGTCCATCTCAACAAGTGGGGTTGTCATCTTAATTTTAGTCATATATATTCTCCTGTTCATTTAAAATTATCTGTTTTCCATGCCTGTAAACTCAACATGCTGGCCAACATACTTATACGCTGGTCTTATTATCTTATTTCCGTTAAGAAGTTCTTCTAAGCGGTGAGCACACCAGCCTGGAATTCTGGCAATGGCAAAAATCGGAGTAAACATCTCCTCTGGAATATCAAGCATCGAATACAAAAATCCACTATAGAAGTCAACATTGGCACACACATTTTTATAGACCTTGTGCTTTTCCATGATTAACTTTCCTGCGATTTTTTCCACTCTGTCATAGAGCATAAATTCTTCCATCAATCCCTTCTCTTCTGCAAGACTTCTCGCACATTCCTTAAGGATAACCTCTCTAGGGTCAGACAGGGTGTATACCGCATGTCCCATACCATAAATAAGACCTGAATTATCAAAAGCTTCCTTGGCAAGAATCTTATAAAGATAATTAGTTATCTCTTCTTCATTGTTCCAGTCACTAATATGCTCTTTTATATCTCGGAACATATTTAATACCTTAAGATTGGCACCACCATGTCTTGGTCCCTTAAGAGAACCAATTGAAGCTGATATCGATGAATATGTATCTGTTCCTGAAGAAGACACAACATGAGTTGTAAATGTTGAATTATTACCTCCACCATGTTCTGCATGAAGGATAAGTGCAATATCAAGAACTCTGGCTTCAAGCTCTGTATATAGTCCGTCATTTCTAAGCATATGAAGAATATTTTCAGCAAGTGATCTTCCCCTATGCGGATTACGGATAAGAAGATTCTTATCCATTCTGAAATGACAATAAGACTGATAAGAATATACGGCAATAAGAGGAAGCTTATTTATAAGTTCCAGTGCCTGCCTTAAGACATTTTCAGGATCAATATCATCAGGATTCTCATCGTAAGTATATAAAGTAAGAACGCATCTTTGCATGGCATTCATAATGCTGGCGTTTGAAGCCTTCATTACAACATCTCTTACAAATCTGTTCTGGAGATTTTGCATATCCCACATTGCTTCAAGGAAATAATCCAGTTCCTCCTTAGTAGGAAGTTTTCCAAACAGCAAAAGGTAAATCGTCTCTTCAAATCCATACTTAAGGCCATCTAAACCATCGATTAAATCCTTTACATCTACACCTTGATAATATAGATGTCCATCTATAGGTATTCTCTCGCCGTCTTTTTCTTCAAAGGCAATAACATCAGAAATCTCAGTAAGTCCTGTCAAAACTCCTTTTCCTGTTGAATCTCTCAGGCCTCTTTTTACATCATATTTTGTGTAAAGCTCTTTGTCGATTCTGTGGTTTTTCAATAATTCCTCTCGAAAAATGTCCATATAATCTTCCATTACTCTACCTCCAATAATTAATTTCCAAATAAACAAGGCGTTCAGATCAACTCCGAACGCCTTTGTTCAATATGGACACACACATTTATCAAAAAAATAAGGAGTTCACTTCAAAAAGTGAACTCCTTTGCTCTTGATACGCATATATTACTATAAATAAAACTTTTTTCAATAGTATGAATTGAATAAATTGCTACTGAATTATTAATATAAAAATCGTCCCCCTTACGAGAGACGATTATAAAAAGCATTATTTTGGTTCTAAACATTAGAGATGTGGAGTATCGTTATGCTGTGTTCTGTCGCACTTCTTAACATGGATAAACATATTATGTAAGAGGTTAACACTTGTAAGGATAACTTCACCCTGATTAAGCTTTCTTACATGCTTAATTGAATAATCATCGAGATGGCTTGCCACAGCATTAATCTCATCATTAAGCATAAGTCTGTGAATAAAGAGTGTACCAATCTGTCCAAAGAGAATTGATGATACGTCCTTAGGGTTCTGTGTTGTAAGGTAAAGGAAAATACCATGCTTACGGCCTTCTCTTGCAAGAAGTGTAAGACCACCATGGAACTCTTTTTCTGAATATCTTGACTTGGCATATCTGTGAACCTCGTCGATAAAGAATACAAATGGATTAATATTCTCTCTTGAAATTACAAATGTACTAACAAGATCTACAACCATACCACCGACACCTTCTGCGGCGCCAAGCTTTGAAGTGTCAATATAAAGACTAACTTCTGGGAGATGAACGAATTCATCAATTACATCAAGGAGATTGTACATCTCTGGACTATTAGAGAAGAATGTAAGGAAGTTAGTATTTGTCATCTGATACTGAATCTTCTGAATCAAGGATGCATTACGGTTTGCCTTAAGTGAATCATAACGATACTTAAAGTTATAGTTTGTATCTCTGTCTGGCTCAGCAACAGACTCTGCCTGAATCTGCTCTGGAAGAAGCTCAATATTAAAGTCTGTATCGTCCTTGGAAACAGAAGCGAGATTCTCCTGAACATCATCGATACTCTCACCAATTTTTGAATAATAAGTATCCTCACCAATCTTCTTCATATAACGAAGTGAAGTAATGGCTTCTGAGAGAACTGCACCCTGGCTGCTGTTCTCTGTCTCAAACAACTTCTCCCACTGCTCCATCTTAATCTTACTTGGAGAAATAGTTGTATCTACACCAAGAGTAAGTTTTGTAATCTCATCGCTAGAAAAGGCATCTCTATACTCACCAGTAGGGTCAATAATAAGAACCTTCTTCTTTGTTGATACAAGCTTGTCAAGAAGTGAAAGAGCTGTAGTGGACTTACCACTGTTTGTAGCACCGATACACATAACGTGACGGTTAAAAAGTGTACTTGGCTTAAGCAAAACATCAGCCTGTGCTCTGTTAATAAATGTAGCAAAAGATGGAAGTGGTTCCTCTGTACTATTTGAGAACTCAAGTGAACTTAAGAAAATCTTATAGATCTCATCAGTCGCAAGATAAACCTTATCTGTAATACCTAAGGTCTTAAAACCAGCAAGTTCAAACTTAGAGCCTTCTGGAGTCATAATAGCGATTGTATCAATACTGATCTCATGATAATCATTGCTCTTAACTTCACCAAAAGAAGCCATATCATAGATATTCTTTCTTGAAGCCTTATTCTCAAATAATTCACCAAGGAATACACCAACAGTTGAATCAATTACAACAAAATTATTGATAGTATTTGGAAGAAATGACTTATGAAACTTATCTCTATTAGCCATTAATTCAGGATTATCAAGCTGAGCGATACTGCAACTTCTATAAACTTGCGTAACCTTTCCAATATAGTAATCTTGAAGGTTCAGTCCCTTATAAAGTTCCTCAAGTGTCATAAAAATCCTCCCACAGTAACTAAATGCACACAAATAGTGCTCTACTTATTATAGGTTAAAAGTTATAAAAATGACAACATTTTGTGTTAATAAGAATTAAATTATTATTACAGTTTTTGCCACATTTATATTAATGGAAGATAGATAGAAAAAAATAAAACGCACTTTGGGGATTTTGCTTCAAAAAAACTGAAACTAAAAAGAGGCTAATACAATTTGCAACTTGTACATCGCCTCTTATAGGGTGTTATGAAGTTAGGAGTGTTCTTACGAACAACTGTATGATACCACCTACATATTTTTTGTGTGTTTCTATTTGTGGCAAAAAACAGGCAAACTGCATTTTATTATTTTTACTAACACAATGCTCTCCGCTTTAAGATCCAGATTCTGGCATTAAAAAAGAGACTAATACAATTTGCAACTTGTACATCGTCTCTTGTAGGGTGTTATGAAGTTAGGAGTGTTCTTACGAACAACTATATAATACCAACTTCATTTGTATTTTGTATGAATGTTTGTGGCAAAAGATAGGCAATCAGCCCAGACTTTCAATTTCCTTAAGCCAGATAGCTGCACAAGCATCTGAAGGCATACGTAAATCACCTCTTGGTGATACCGCAACACTTCCGACCTTTGGTCCATCAGGAAGACAACTTCTCTTAAAGTGCTGAGCAAAGAATCTTTTGTAAAATGTCTTTTCCCACTTTAAGATATATTCATCAGAATATACGTCCTTAAAGGCAACCTTAGCCATGCGGAAAATCTTATCAGGAGAACTTCCACAGCGAAGCATATTATAAAGGAAGAAATCATGCAATTCATATGGGCCGACAAGATCTTCTGTCTTTTGAGAGATCTCACCATTCTCAGGAGGGAGAAGTTCTGGAGATACAGGAGTATCAAGCACATCAAGAAGAGTATCTGACAAAACCTTATCAGTAGTAGTATCTGCAAAATACTGAACCAGATGGCGAACAAGAGTCTTTGGAACAGAGGCATTTACAGCATACATAGACATATGATCTCCGTTATATGTTGCCCAGCCAAGAGCAAGTTCGGACAAATCTCCTGTACCAATTACGATGCCATTAACCTTATTTGCAAGATCCATGAGAATCTGCGTACGCTCTCTTGCCTGACAATTCTCATATGTCACGTCATGAATATTAGAATCATGGCCAATATCTTCAAAATGAATATTTACTGAGTTAGCAATATTTATCTCTTTAAACTCAGCTCCAAGGCTCTCAATAAGTCTGATTGAATTGGTATAAGTACGATTGGTTGTACCAAAGCCAGGCATTGTAACTGCAACAATTCCCTTACGATCAAGACCAAGTAAATCAAAGGCACGTGCTGTAACAAGAAGTGCCAGAGTAGAGTCAAGGCCACCTGATACACCAATCACAGCTTTTTTACAGCCGATATGGTGAAGTCGCTTTCTAAGACCCATTGCCTGAATATTTATAATCTCATTACATCTTGTTGAACGGGCAGAAGCATCTGAAGGAACAAATGGTTTTGGATCAATAAAGCAGGAAAGTTTTGTTTCTTCCTTTTCTAAGTCGAAAGTGATACTCATATACTTACTATCAAACTCAGACTCATAGGTTGTCATGCGTCTATGTTCTGTCTCAATTCGCTGCATATCAAAAATCGCAGTAGTCATGCCTTCAGAGAACAAATCGGATTCACTATAGATGCGACCATTCTCTGCAAGAATATTATGTCCAGAATAAACAACATCCTGAGTAGACTCAGAGCTTCCTGCTGAAGCATAGACATAAGCACACACAAGACGTGCTGACTGGCCAGCGACAAGTTCTCTTCGATAGCTGCTTTTACCTGTTATCTCATCTGAAGCAGACAAATTCACAATCATTGTGGCGCCTGCCAGAGCGTGATTAATACTAGGTGGATTTGGCACCCACAAATCCTCACAAATTTCTGCTGCAATTCTTAAATTGGGCATATCCTCACAGCAAAAGAGAACGTCTCTTCTGACAGGAACATATTCCCCATCAATCACTACAGAAGTATCAAGGTGTCTTCCAGAATAAAAATGACGCGCCTCATAAAACTCATTATAGTTAGGAAGAAAGGTCTTAGGGATAAGACCTAAGATGCGTCCTTTGTGAACTGCAGCTGCCATATTATAAAGTTTTCCATCTACTGCAAAAGGAAGTCCTACAAAGAAAAGCGTATCAAAAGAGTTACTGCACTTTTTAATCTGAATCAGTGCTTCTTCAGCCTTTTTAAGAAGCTGATCCTGAAAAAACAAATCCTGGCAGGTATATCCTGTGATACAAAGTTCTGGAAATACTGCTACCTTAACTTCCTCTTTATAAGAAGCCTCCATATACTCACAAATAACCCCACAGTTATAATCTGTATCTGCGACTTTAAGATTAGGAGTAATTGCTGCTGTTTTAATAAATCCGTGTTTCATACTGGCACCTTACTTTAATATTGTGATTCATTCAATAATTTGAACTAATTATAGCACATTTGACCTAAGTCAAAATAAATCATTGCACTTTCCAGACTTTGAGAATATAATGGGCACGAATCCAAGGTGAGGCGTGATTCCTCGACCGGCGGTGATCAAGTAACCATAGTTAATTGTAAGCCCGCAACTCTCATCAAATATTATTCAGGGATGAGACTGACACGGTTTAAATCCGTGGCCGACGGTAAAGTCCGGATGAAAGGAGTTGTTTTTTATGTCTGAGACCAAAGTCTCCAATAAGTCTTCACAGAAAATTTTAGTAAAGAAAGTGGCATGTGCTGCTATTATGTCAGCTCTTGCAGTTATTCTTATGTATTTGGAAGTACCTCTTCCTTTTATGCCACCTTTCCTTAAGTTCGATTTCTCAGAAGTACCTGTACTCGTAGCATCCTTCTCATTAGGTCCTGTTTATGGAGTTATCGTAGAACTTCTTAAGAACCTTATCCATCTTCCTGCAACAGGAACTGCTGGTATCGGTGAGGTATCTAACTTCATCACAGGAAGTATCTTTGTATTTACAGCAGGCTTCATTTATACAAAGAAGAGAACTCGTAAGGGTGCTATCATCTCAATGCTCATCGCTACATGTGTACTTGGCCTTATCGCTATTCCATTTAACTATTTTATTACTCTTCCACTTTATGGTTCAGTTCTTGGATTCTCAACTGAGGCAATCGTTGGTATGAGTGCAGCAGTAAATAAGATGATTACATCTAAGGCTTCACTTGTTATGTGGGCATTCCTCCCATTTAACCTCTTTAAGGGCTTGGTTGTTGCTTTCATTACTTTCTGGATTTATAAGCCAATCTCAAAGCTTATTAACAAGACATATGATGAAGTTAATGGCAAGTAATTTTATAATTTGAAAACTTAAAAACAAAAGCGGTGAGAGAATTTGGATTCGTTTTCTTACCGCTTTTCGTATATTAGGATAAATTGGAAGACAGCCATCTGGCAACGCCGTCTTCGTTATTGCTTCCGATGACTCCCGAAGCTTCCCTTTTAAGTTCGTCAAAAGAGTTTTCGACAGCATAGGCTTCATCCGAGATTTTAAACATATCGATATCATTTAAGGCGTCCCCGAAGCTCACGACTCTTTTTAAGCCAAGATATTCTTTGAGCTGAAGGATTGCATTTGATTTGGATGCCTCCTTAGGCATGATCTCAAGCCACTGCTCTTTGGTATAAATATCCTCCTGGAAAACCACATGATATTTATCTTTATATTTCTTGTAGAGCGGCTCGAGCTTCTCTTTTGAATCAATGCAGGTAATATAAAACAGATTCCCCTTAATAAGGTCAGGCTCATTTTCCGCCTCGCGCCATCTTTTATCTCCCTTACGGGTATCAAGAAAGGCTCGGGTTCCATTATTTATTTTCTCTGGAATAAACGAAAAGCATTCCTTCCCATCCACAAAAGAATAGACCACAGG
Organism: Clostridia bacterium; assembly: GCA_024403775.1. Classification (GTDB taxonomy): domain Bacteria; phylum Bacillota; class Clostridia; order Saccharofermentanales; family Saccharofermentanaceae; genus Saccharofermentans. The sequence continues at coordinate 113,543 of JAKSRE010000001.1, forward strand.
ATAGATATTATTATCAAAAAGCTCATCTAAAACTGCCAAAATATCAGGCTTAAAATAATTCGCGATTAAGATTTCCTCTGTCTGATTATCTATTACAAACGTTCCGTTATAAACAATAAGTGGAATTCTGGCATCCAGGCCAGCGGTAACTTTCTTCGAAGTTATATAAGACCTCGCTGTCGCGTAGGAAAAATAAATTCCTTTATTCGTAAGTTTATTTATAACATCAATCGTGTACTGGGATAAAGTCTCATCACTTCTAAGAAGCGTCCCGTCAAGATCTGATACATACAAAGTATCGTTATTCTCCAGCATCAGAATTCACAGTCCTCCCCTTCTTCATCGGCTTCGAGGTCGTCTAATTCTTCTTCCAATCTTCTTAATTCATCTTCGTCTGTTATGTCTTCAGTTTCCTGATCATCATCAAAAATAAGCCCGAAGAAAAATCTCAAAAGACCAAACATGATAAGACCCTCCCTATCTACATTTAGATTAGGATATCACAAATTAATCTAAAAAAAGCTTCTAACAGGACAGATGATTCTTCAGAGAATCCACATAGAAAGTCGCATAACGGCTCAAAATCGTATTCTTCTTTTTTAGTATTCCTATCCTCATGTTACTTTCCGAATCTAAAGGTTTGGCGATAATGCTGCTTCCATTAAGTTCCTGATCAATAACGCCAGAACTTACAGTAAAGCCATTTAATCCTATAACGAGATTAAAAAGAGTAGCTCTGTCCCTCACCTGGATATTCTTGGGGAAATCGAGACTACTTATAAATTCCTCTGCAAAGTAAAATGAATTTCTCTGTCCCTGCTCGAAAGTAAGATATGGATAGTTTTTTAAATCCTCCAGACCGATAATCTCTTTATTTGCAAGTGGATGGTCCTTACATATAAATACATGTGGCTTAGCAACGTAAAGTTCTTCATATATGAGATCGTTATTTCTGATTAGTTTACCTATAACCGCCTCATTATGTTCTGAGAGATAAATAACACCAATCTCACTTTTCCCATCTACCACGTCATCGATAATCTCACCAGTCTGAGTCTCTCTTATTATGAAACTATATTTATCCGCATCATAATTTCTGATTAAATCCACGAAAGCATTAACTGCAAAAGAATAATGCTGACAGGATACTGAGAACTTGGGAGTTTTTATCTTACCATTACCAAAATGGTCCTTCATATTATCCGCCTGCTCAAGAAGCTGGCGCGCAAATGCCAGTAGTTCTTCGCCCTCACTTGTTACAATCACACCTTTATTAGATCTAACAAATGCTTTAACACCCATCTCTTCTTCAAGATTATGTATGGCAACACTTAAACTTGGCTGTGAGACAAATAGTTTCTCAGCCGCTTCAGAAATATTTCCACACTCTGCCACAGTAACGAGATAATTAAGTTGTTGTAATGTCATCCTGTAACTCCCTGCTTACTGAATATCTTCCATCTGCGAATTAATCTCATCTTCAGATTCCGCCATAGCCTTAAGCGTAAGTTCCAAAAGACTGTCAAGTTCCCAGCCAAGCTGTGCTGCTCCACGCTCAATAACCTCTCGTGAACAACCCGCAGCAAAACCTTTACTCTTATATTTTTTCTTAAGGGATTTTAATTCCATATCCTTTGTACTCTTGGATGGTCTCATAAGTGAAGCTGACCAGATTAAACCAGTAAGCTCGTCCGCAGCGAAAAGGATTTTTTCCATCTCATGAACTGGCTCAACATCAATTGTTGTTCCATTTCCAATTGTAATTCCATAACCATGTGAACATACAGCATGAATAATATCTTCGCCTACACCTGCTTCTCTTAATAATTCAGGTGCCTTAAGGCAGTGCTCATCTGGAAAAAGCTCAAAATCTATATCGTGTAAAAGTCCAACTATTCCCCAATATTCAGCATCGTTTGAATAGCCCTGCTCAACAGCAAACCACTTCATTACTGCTTCAACTGTGAGTGCGTGCTGCAGGTGAAAAGGATCTTTATTGTATTTCTTTAATAACTCATAAGCTTCTGGTCTTGATATATAATCCATCCCTGTTAATCTCCTTAAAACGTCTATTACTATAAATTTTAACTATAACAAAATTTATAATAATCCATATTACCTACCTAGTCAATAGGTTATAGAAAGAGTTTAGGTTGGACTGGTTACTTCAAAGTCCACAAAGGGGCTCCACAAGATTGTGGAGTTTTAGGCCGTTTTTTGTGGAGTTTATGCCAAAGTCCACAAAAGGGCTCCACAAGATTGTGGAGTTTTAGGCCGTTTTTTGTGGAGTTAGTTAAGACATTTTCTAAATTCTTCGTAAAGACTCGCTTTAGCCTTAAATCCAAGCTTATTAAGAGTCTTATCAAGAGCCATAAGAGTCTCTTCAACATTTTCTACTCTGCAGTTGTTTCCCATATGGCCGATTCTGATAATTTTTCCTGCAAAGACGTCAAATGAACCAGCAATCATAATATTAAAATCACTTTTCATTGTCTCAAGGATAGATTCTGCTGTGATTCCCTCTGGTACTTCAAACACACTGACAGTATTAGAATATCCACTGTTAGCATAAAGCTTTAGACCAGAATTAATAATTGCCTGGCGTGTGGCCTTAGCAATTTTTCTATGACGCTCAAGAATGTCATTATCATTCTCGATATTTTCGATAGCAGCTCTTAACCCGTTGATGTCGCTAATTGGCATTGTATATGGGAACCACTTTTCCTCATAGTAATTGAAGAATACTTTAAGGTTTGCATAGAAAGAGCGAATTGGTGATTTACGATTATTGATTGCACTTTTTGCATCATCTGAAACAACATTAATCGTAAGACCCGGAGGGGCTGATATGACCTTCTGGGAACCACCACATAAAATGTCAATATTGGATACATCAAGACTTTCGCCGAACAAAGTAGAAACTGCATCAACGACAGTAAGAATTCCATAGGACTTAAGAAGCTTTGTTATAGAAGCTGCATCGTTAAGCATGCCGCTTGGGGTATCGCCATGAACTACTGTCGCATACTTAAAGTCGTGGTCAGTATCAAGGTATGCCTTAAGCGCATTTACGTCGATTGTCTCCTTGTAGTCGCCAGTAAACAACACAGGATTTCCGCCATACATGCTGACAAAATCCTTAAAGCCACGGCCAAAAACGCCATTATCAATTACAAGCACCCTGTCGCCCTCTTCTGTAAGAGATGCGCATGCTGCTTCAAGGCCAAGAATACCTTCTCCACCAAGGATTAATGTCTCAGCTTTTGTATTAAGTAGAGAACTTATCTTAAGACAGAGTTTTTTATAATCTTCAACGAAAGCTACATCCAAATCTGGATTGGTGCAATTTAAACTTCTTGCTTTATAAACATTTTCGGCAACCTGAGTTGGGCCTGGTGTCATTATTTTGTACATACAGTAAGTCCTACTTTCCTAGCTGGCTTCTCGATTGGCTTAATAACCATAAGCACGATAACTGAAGCTACTGCTATCTGAATAAGATTTCCTGGAATAGAAAGAATCGGTGCAACAAAATTACCATAAAGCAAAACCTCTGCAATATAGTAGCCAGCCACCTTAATTACAGCTGCAACCACAAAAGAAAGTCCATACCAAGGAAGACTTCTTCTTTTCTCTGTAATCACTCCAATAAAGTACCCCATAAGGCCAACAATCACGAAAGTAAAAGGTGCCCACGCTGTCCATCCTGAAATAAGATCAAACATTGCCATACCAAGAGCACCAGCTACTGCTCCACTTTTACGGCCAAATAAAATGGCGCAGATAAACAAAGGCACATTACCAAGATGAATTAAGCCCCCTGCACCAAATGGGAGTTTTATATTAACGAAAGCAGTAAAAACAAACACCATTGCTGTAAACACCGCTGTAATTGTAATAAATAAAATGTGATTACGACTGCGTGAAGTATTCATATAACCTCCAATAATTCTGCAAATTACTGAAGGATTTTAAATCTTATCTGGTCTATATTCTATATCCAGAATTCAAACTTTTTATAAGACCAGATTAATTATCGAAAAGCGTAGGTATCACACTTTCGAAATGTACTCCATAATAATGACTGTCATCTCCGATAGTAGCCTTTATGCTTGCTACAACAAAGTCGCTCGCCTTACGAAGGGAATCATATACGCTCATGCCATTTACCATGCCGCCAACAAAAACGGAGGAGAAAATATCTCCAGTTCCATGATGAACCTTATCTACAAAATCGGAAAAATAATAGGTATACTCCCCTGTCTCTTTATCATAGCAGGAAGCACCAATTTTGCCTTCCTCAAATGTCACACCAGTAATAACACTGTATCTAGGACCCATGCCAGAAAGTTTTTGTAATAACTCCTCAATCTGCTCCTTTGAGTAGTTCTCGCTATACTCATATCCTGTGAGAAAGGAAGCTTCAGTAATATTAGGTAATACGACATCTGCCTTAGAGACAATGGTTTTCATGCCTTCAACGATATCCTCAGTCAGTGCTGGATATAGCCTTCCATGGTCGCCCATTGCCGGATCAACAATAAAAAGACCGCCGTCATTTAACTGATTTCTTAATGACAAAATCGTCTCGAATTGTCTGCTGTCTCCAATATAGCCTGTATAGATTCCATCAAAAGAAATTCTTTCCTTTTGCCAGTGATTTACAATCTTTGGCATCTCATCTGTTAGGTCATGGACAGTAAAACCATCAAAACATCCCGTGTGCGTACTTAAAACAGAAGAAGGTAAAATGACCGTCTCGATACCCATTGCAGACAAAATTGGAAGTGCCACAGTAAGTGAGCACTGTCCATAACATGAAATATCCTGAACTGATACAACTTTCTTAGTCATTTCATATCTCCTGAATAATTTTCTTATTGAAGTATATCGTAAAGTTAGATGACAGTGAATAGTAATTTAATCTCAGTGAAGAAGCAATTGGGCTTCTCTATGATTATCGCAGTTCTCGAATAAAAAAATCCCACCGCTACAGTGGGAACGCATCTTCTATAGATGTGATAGCATACCTAACATGAAGGATAAAAGCGTTATATATTTTGTGATTGCACCATTACTTCTGGGTGCGATTATTTACTATCTTTTCTTTCCTCAAACCTTATTTGTGGAACTGATTGATAATTCTTTAAAAGGCTCATACCATGTGCCACTAAGTCTTGATAATTTATTTATCAGGGCAGTGCGCTTCTATTTGCTGGATTTTTTGTGGGCATATGCACTAATGGGCCTGGTAATTATTAGTTTTGGCTTTGAGCGTAAATCTATAGTGGTAACTCTTTTATTCATAGTTTTGATGGAAGCTATCCAGATATTTCCATCAGTAAGAGGGACTTTTGATGCTTGCGATATTGGGGTCGAAGTAATCGCCTGCATCTTAGTTATATTACTTTCTAGGAGGAAAACAATTTATGAAAAAGTTTAGAAATCTTGGCCTTGCAGTAATTTTACTGGCATTCGGCTTGATGGCAATTGGAAGCAGTTCAACCAGCACTTCTGAGACCAAAGCAATCGTAGGCGCCGATGGCGGTTCAAGTGACATTACTGAGGCTGAATCCGAGGCAACTACCACGACAGAAGCTGCTGCCAAAATCACAATCGAAGAACAGGTATTATTCGAACAGGATGGACTTAAAGTAACTGCTACAGAATATGTATCAGATTCAATCTGGGGCGACAGCATAAAGCTACTTATCGAGAATGATGGTTCTTCTGATATCGGACTTGGCTGCACAGCCTTAATCGTAAACGACTACATGATTACAGATTTATTCTCTTCAACAATTGCTGCCGGCAAGAAAGCAAATGAGGAATTAGGCCTCTCAAGTTCAAGTTTAAAAGCAGCAGGCATCGAGACCGTTGGCAAAATCGAAGTGTATTTTCACACCTTTGATCCAGACAGTTATATGACAATTGATAATCTCGACTGTGTTACTATCGAGACTTCTGCCTTCGATTCAATGGATTCAACTCCAAACGATGCTGGCCAGGAACTCTATAACAGCGACGGCATAAGGATTGTTGGTAAATACGTTGACGAGAACAGTTTCTGGGGTACTGCTATCCTTCTTTATATCGAGAACAACAGTGGTGAGAACAGAATCATCCAGTGCGAGGATTTGTCAATCAATGGATATATGTTAACTCCTTACTTCTCCTGCACAATCTACGATGGTAAAAAGGCAGTTGATGACATCACACTTCTTTCTTCTCAGTTAGAAGAGAATGGAATCACCGAGATTAACGATGTTGAATTAAAATTCAAAATCATAGACGAAGATTATATGACCAGAGTTGAGACAGATGTAATCGCATTCTCCGCTCAGTAAAATTTAAGTAAGACTATAACAATTAAGCAGATTAAGAGGCTATCTCATAAATGATCTGATGATCAGTATTGAGATAGCTTCTTTTTGTCTTTTGAATTTTGTTGATTGGGGTTATATGCATATGGATTTCCCTGCTTCTCTTTACGGAAGTATTTTGGGTATACGCTGAAATTTTATTAGAACCGCAGAATTTAGAATAATTGAGGAAAACAGAGATTATTCTAAATTTATTTGAACGCCTTTTAGAATATTGGGATTTACGCCGATTATTCTAAATCTTCAAAAAGCACTTTTTAGAATTCTGCTGAGTTCTCGTAAATATTCTAAATGAAAAACGCTTGAGAAAGGGGAGATCTTAATGCATATATAGAAAATCATGATTCAGAGCAGTTTTTGAAGGATAATCTCTTTAGAAAAATATGGGTATCTGCTAAATTTTCTAAATTTAACAAAAGAGAATTTAGAAAAAATCCGACTTATTGCTTTTATTCTAAATTTAGAAAAAATGAATTTAGATTTTTTACCAGACCAGCAGATATTCTAAATTCTCTTAGGGGCAAGTGGCAGGGGAGGCACTGGAAAAGGCGCCAGTTTATAATTTCTTTCACTTCTGACCAAAATTATAAATTCTCCTAAGGCCAATTTATAATTATCAAGGTTTAAGCCAAATTTTATAAACTCATTCTTCGCGGATTTATAATTTTAGTCTAAATTCGCATTTTTTATAAACCGGATTTTGCCTCTTAAGCATACAACAGAGGACTAACAGGCAGATATCTTACTCAAGACACGAATTCTTGCCTTCGAAGGAGCATTGGCGGTTTATAATTTTTCTTCTATTTCAATAAAATTATAAATCCCGCCCCAAGCAGTTTATAATTTCTTCCACTTCTGACCAAAATTATAAACTCGCTCCTATTAAGTTTATAATTCCCAAAGAAGTCGCACTAAATTATAAACTGTGACTATTTTCTGTAACTCAAAGCCACACCCACCATCTTAGAACGACTCAATTATCCCCTCCCCACAGAACACTATAAAGCTAAATCAACCGCATCCCACTTCAACTCAAAACAAAAAAATCCCACTCACAGCATGCACAGGAGTGGGAAATATAAACTTATAATACCTTCAGTAGATTGAGCTTAAAGCAAATTTGTAATTGCAGCAGTAATTGCAGCTGCAGCCTCCGTATCGCCCTTCATTTTGCTAATCTCATCCTCTGAATATGCTTCAAAAACTCCCTCTTCTGACTCTTTACCAAAAGTCATAGGAAGTTTCTTTGCTATTGACACATCACAGTTGACAATAAGCTCCTTGGCTCCATCAAGCTTAGCAATAACAATATAATCTGTTCCTGGAATTGGTGCACGAAGCTCTAATTCCAGATGAAGAAGACCCTTCTCCTTTGCGGCCTCAACACCATCAATCCAAAGTTTTGCTTTACCACTATTAGTTACCTTAATCTTGTGGCCTTCAAACTCTCCTACCCATACCTCACGAATTTCCTTCATAGCTTTTCTCCTTTACCTTATATTTTTAACTTTATTGTGTTATCACATCATAAACATCACAAAATCCATCCAGATAGCCTTCCTTATCATAGCGTACCAGTAAGACTTTTGTATCAAGAACACATTCATCATATACGCTCTCATGGATTCTTAATTCTTTTTCCTTCTGATTTATCTCGTCACCCAATCTTAGTGTAACGTAATAATCATGGTGGTCGTGCTTACTAATAACCGTTTTACGATCAAGCACCACTCCCTCAGTCACCTCAAGATTCTTCTCAGTTATTAGGGCCATTCTTTTCCTGGAAGGTAAATATATAAAATAGCAGGCACCAACAGTAAAAAGAGTGCCTATTACACCAAAAAGGATACCCATAACAATACCGTTGTAGTATATAGTCAACGGAACCAGAAGGATTACAAAAATAAGCACAAGAAGACCATATCCTACTATAGCAAGAAGTTTACTACTCTTGGCCTTAATTGCCATTTTCTCAACCTTCGCACATTCATCATAAGTAGCTCTTCGCCAGCAAAGAACATCTTCCATATAATATCACACACTCCATTAATCAGGTTCGTCTTTTAAGACCTGTTCTGGCATAATATTCTGCCTTATCCTCATACATTTTCTTATCAGCTTCAGAAATTATATCAGTAATCTTATTACTCTTACTTATTATAGCATTTGAACAGCCAATTGACACTGTAATAGATTTTACAAATTCGCCATCGTTTTGAGCCAGCACCTTGCGAAAAGAATCGACAAGTTCCTCAAGTTTCTTCTCCTCCACCTCAACAAAGGCAATAAATTCATCCCCGCCAAGCCTATAGCACTTGCCATACTTATCGAAAACGAACTTCATCGCGCTCGCAACCGTTATAATCATCTCGTCCCCAGCCTTGTGGCCGAGATTGTCATTAACACCTTTCAAGCCATTAATATCAATCATCACCGCTGTGAAGTTATCAGATACCTTTTTATTTTCTTCCAGGAACTCATTATAGGCAGCACGGTTAAGGCACGCAGTAAGTCCGTCATATATTGCTGCTCGTCTAATCTCACGGGCATATACATATCTCTCAATCTTTACTCGGGTAATAACTGTACCAATCAAAATTCCAGCAAGGCTAAATGCCAGTACGTCCACCAAATCAAGAGCAAGAATCTCCGATGGCTTAACAATTGGAGCACAAATCATATAGACCAGATCAGAAGCCAAAACAACAATCAGAAACTTAAATGGCTTTGTATCAAAGAACAACGGAATCAAGAGAGACACTGGAATAAGCGTAACTGTAAGTTGTTCTGGTGCACTTACGAGAGTTATAAGAAGACCGATACTTAAAAGCAAAATATCAAAAACATACATGCATACAGAATGAAGTTTACGGCTGTGAGAGAAAATACTTGCTATAAGAACGGCACCAGAGAAAACAAGACCAATGAGATAAGTTGGTAATTTGGACATCATATTTGGCACAAATAAACCAACAATCACACAGACAATCAAAATAGAAGTTGCAATTGAAGATAAAACGCGAAGCATCATGACATTGTTTTTATACATGTCATCCTGGGCAATCTCATAGTGCTCTTTACTTACATTTCCTGCAAGAAGGAAATCCAATATTTTCTTTAGCATTTGCGCAATCTCCTTATAGCCTTTTATGCACGCCTTTCTATAATAATTATACTGTATATTACAGGATAGAAATGGAAATTTATTATGAATATGCCAGAGCCTCTATTTTTTGCCTTTTTTTGGTGGGTAGAGAGAATTAAGACCAGATAAAAAAACAAAGGACAATCTCAAAAGCCTTTTGAGACTGCCCTTTATTAAGTGAATTACATAATCATCAGACTTCTAGTAATCAAGAGAAAACATCCAAAACAGCTTTAATCACGTTACTATCAACCTTCTCAACATCATATGGCATAGAAACATAAATCTTAACTTTTCTGTCACCAACAGTATATTTAACATAATTGCCGTCAACAAAAGCTTCGATACCATTTAACATAAAACTTGTGTTATCAGAAAGACTATATGAACCATCATCAATCTCAATCTCGAATTTATAATCATCCTTAGTAACTGTAATCTCACCGCCGTCATAAGTAATCATATCGTATGAATCAACAAAGAGAGCATTATCATTCATTATCTTCATGATAAGATCATTTACACATGTATAATCCTGATAATTTACCACTGAGGCAGTCTCGTCATCTGTGAATGTAGCGATATATAAAGTCTCTTTATACTCATTTAGTTTAGCTATTGCTTCATCAATAGAATCATAGTAACCCATCTTTAATACATCCCAGTTTGCTACAGCCTCACCCGCGTCAGTATCGTCCCATGGATTCTCATCAAACTTATAGAGAAGCTGGAACTTATCAATATTGGTTGTAGTTACATAGTAATTATCATCCTTATACTCAACAAATTGATTATCAATAAGCTCAACTGTCTTACCATCTTGAGTAGCATAGTTCAGACTTTCGACTTCGAAATTATAATAAACCGAATTTAAATGAAAACTTACACTATCATCTTCTGCTGCAGAAAGCATTAATGAATCATTGCAATAAATTGTAGTACCAACTGTTAAATCACTAGCTATGCCAGCACCCTTAATACCAATGAACACATTATTAGTATAATTATAATCATGCTTGATAATGAAGGCCAATCCATCCTGCGGCATACTGCTATTTAAGTGAATCTGTGTCTTTGATGGAATTATAATATCTGAAGAATCTTCTATTATTGAAGTAATGCCGCCATTATCATCGTCGTCTTCAATACCAGCGAGAATATCCTTATCATCATCTTGTTCTTTATCGTCACCATCGCTAATATCTTCTACGCTATCTTTCTTTGAGTGCTTTTTAGAACCAGAATCCTTTTTACTGCTACCATCCGAGCAGCCTACAATAGAAAACATCAAAGTTCCAGCCAATGCTAAAGTCAAAATTTTTTTCATAACCTTATCTCCTTTAAGTGTCTTGTATTGTAAAACAACCAAGTAAATTATTAATCTTCTTCTCGAAAATTTTAACTCTCAAATTAATACTTTAATAAGCTATATCGCTTCAAATTCGCAGAATTAAAAACTTTTATTCAAAAACACTTATTTTCTATATATTCGTGACATATGAGGCTCACCATCACCCTGAGCCATACAAAGAAATTCCCATCCATATCGCTCATAAAAATTCTCATGATCAGTAAGAAGATAAATAGGCGATATGCCCTTAAGTCTGCACTCTTCTACTACCAGATCAAGGAGCTTACCAGCAATCCCCTTACAGCGGTACTCTTCATTTGTATATACGGCACACACATTGGGTGTTAAATCTTTTCTATCGTGAAAGTCATTTTCGATTACACCAAGACCACCTACTATTTTCTCCCCATCAAGGCACAAATACCAGCCATACTGAGTCTCATTATTAAGATATGCATTCATGCACTCAAGGTAGGCTTCTGTTGGCACGCCCCACTTACTGTGGAACCATTCAGCTGCCCTTTCTTTAAGTTGTGGCATTAAAGCCAGATCAATATATTTTAATTCATCCATTTTCCAATTCTCCTTATAAAAATAAGCTGCCTCAAACTGAGACAGCTTATTTAATAATCAATCATGTTTACAAGCTTATATTATACAGCCTCAGCCTCTGGTTCGATATCAGCTTCAACCTCTTCTGAAGTCTTAGCCTCTTCATCAGCCTTAGATTCTGATTCTGCCTTATCAAGAGCTTCCTCTGTCTCTTTTGCAGCTTCTGCTTCAGCCTGATATTTTGCTCTGATTTCTGACTTCTCAAGAGCGATCTTAGCTTCCTCTTCAGCAAGTGCTGCAGCAGCCAATGCCTCTTCCTCAGCCTTACGAGCGGCAGCCATAGCTTCTTCAGCACGCTTCTTAGCCTCCTCAGCTCTCTTGGCAGCCTGCTCAGCAGCAGCCTTGGCATCTGCCTCAGCCTTCTCTGCATTAAGTCTTGCAAGTTCCTCATCAAGCTTCTTAAACGCAATATCAAATGCTTCCTGAGCCTTTTCCTTCTCAAGCTTAGCTTCATCAGCCTTAGCAGCTGTGCTCTCTGCCATCTCCTCAGCATGAGTACAAGCATTCTTTGCTTCCTGCTCAAATTCTTCAGCAGCCTTACGTGCATTCTGCTCAGCTCTTAAAGCGGCCTGTCTAGCATTCTGCTCTGTTAACTTCTGAGCAGCAACAGTTGCTGCTTCAGCTGCCTTATCAGCAGCCTTTGATGCAATAAGTGCAGCTTCGTTAGCTGCATGCTGGAGTTCTTCAACTTCCTTGAGTGCTTCTTCATAATCTTTTTCAGCGAACTCAGCTGCCTCGATTGAAGCCTTCTCAGACTCAATTGCAGCTGCCTTAACTTCTTCAGACTTCTTAACTGCCTCTCTAGCCTCTTCTGCCTTCTGTGCAGCTTCTTCAGCTTCCTTGACAGCCTTCTCTTCTTTTGCAATAGCCTTATCAAGAACTTTCTTTGCTTCGTCATGAGCCAACTGATTAGCTGACTTGGACTTCATTGCAGCATTTCTCTCATTAACCTTATCAAAAGCACCAGTAGAAACTGGTTTCTTAGGAGCAACCTCTACACTCTTTACTGGTACAACGTGCTGTTCAACACTCTTATTCTCTTCCTTTGTTTCCTTCTCTGCTGGTGTAGAATTACGCATTGCCTGCATAGCCTTACGTGCTTCCTGCTGAGCCTTAGCTGCCTCAGCTCTCTCTCGTGCATAACTATTACCAGAATTACTAACAGTTGCTGGACGAATGTTGCTCTGGCTGGAACTATTCTTCTCCTGTACTGTTCTGTCAGATCCAGTTGCCATAGCCAAATTATTAGACTTGCCTCTCATCATGTAATCCAGAAAATTAGCCATTCTTATCTCCTCCTGCAAACAAAAATGTAAATTTATTTCCGTTTTTATTATATAATGTTACAGAAATATTACAAGTTTTTATCTAATTTTTTTACAGTTTTTGTTCACTTTGTACGAATAATGGTACAAAAATAGCGCCTATTAATCTATTGACTAAGGCACTCGGCTTTGTTTAATCCCCTTCAGTCAACCGTCCACCAGTAATCAAACAGCTTATTACTTCCACATCCCTTCATAGGAATGTCTCCTTTGTAGTACCTTACCGCCCTGTGACTCTGTCTTTTATAAAAACCATATCGATTATGTTTGCCTGCATGATTACTTTTTCTTGATCGCTTGAAGCCAACATCGGACATAGTCTCCAGTTCTTCAGAATCGTAATATACTTCTTTATCAATTTTTGAAAAACATTGTACAGGTGATGGAAAATGTCTCCAACCATACTTCCAAATATACTTTAAGTGCTGATTATATGTGTTTTTTTTACCTATACGAATTAAATGTCTGTATTTGTCTTCCCTCATTTTGGTTTGCTCCCTTTTTACAGATTACAAAATTAGGCAGGACAAATCTGACGCATAACATAGTCAAAAATTATCTTCTAAGTTTATTAATATCAGCCAATCTATCAAGAGCCGCCTTAAGAGTCTCATCTCTTTTTGCAAAGTGAAATCTTATCAGGTGATTAACTGGCTCTCTAAAGAAGCTTGAACCAGGAACTGCGCCTACTCCAACCTTACTTGCTAAGTCCACGCAGAATTCATTGTCATCCTTATAACCAAATTCACTGATATCCATAAGGACATAGTAAGCGCCCTGTGGTTCAGTAAATGTCAGGCCAAGATTACGCATACCGCCAACAAATACATCTTTCATGTGGGTATAGTGAGCCTGCAGATCCTGATAGTATTTATCATCAAACTTAAGAGCGGTTACAGCGACTTCCATAAGTGGTGCTGCAGCACCAACAGTCAGAAAGTCATGAACCTTTTTTACTCGCTCCGCTACATCTGGAGGAGCTATAACGTAACCAAGACGCCAGCCTGTGATTGAATAGGTTTTCGAGAGGGAATTACATACAATTACGCGGTCTCTAAGGCCTGGTAAAGTCATGGCATAAACGTGGGTATTAGGCTTATAAAGAATATGTTCATACACCTCGTCTGTGATAATCCAGGTATTATACTTAATTGCAAGGTCGCCAATGAGGGTAAGTTCTTCTCTTGTGAATACCTTGCCGCAAGGATTTGACGGATTACAGATAACAATTGCCTTAGGATGCTGGCGGAAAGCTGCCTCGAGAACATCTGCATCGAAGTTAAACATAGGCGGAACAAGAGGCACATAAATTGGCTCTGCGCCAGATAAAATTGTATCCGCACCATAGTTCTCATAAAATGGAGAGAACACGATTACCTTATCCCCAGGGTTTGCAACTGACATCATAGCTGCCATCATGGCTTCTGTACTTCCGCAGGTAACCACCATCTCACGCTCTGGATCTATATCTATGCCTGCAAAGTGCTTATATTTATCAGCCAAGGCATCTCTAAAATTCTTGGCACCCCAGGTAAGGGCATACTGATGCGGACCAACAGGTGCTACTCTTGCCAAAGCATCTGTTAACTCCTTTGGCGGATCAAAATCAGGAAAGCCCTGTGACAAATTGATAGCGTTATGCTCATCTGATATTCTTGTCATTCTTCTTATAACTGAATCTGTAAACTGCTCTGTTCTCTTACTTAATTCTGGCATAGTCTGTCCTCTCGGGTAATTTTAATAGTACGATAATACCATCACAGAATTATTTAAACAAACTCTAATTTTGCATTTAGCGACACAGTTTAAGCCTTAAGCTACTTCTCGAAAGGCTTTTGTAACTACGCTTATCAGGTTCTATATTTATATTAGTAGAATTTATAACATCTTCCAGGCCTTACAAACCCTATCACTGTTACTTTGAAGGCTGTCACAGCCATCAAGTGTCAGCTTCATACAGTTTAGGCTCTGTAGCCATTCTTTTTGTTCTTTTAGATTTGGCGAACCATCCGTCTCATACTGGCGATTTGATTCCAGAAACTTCTGGTGATTTAAAAATAAATCTCCACCCTCAAGAATTCTATTTCCAAAACGTTCTAAAGCACGATTATGAACTCTTCGTATTCGCTCCTCTGGTGGCACATAAAGGAAAACCATCATAGAGAATTTATCATCAAAGGCATAATGAAAGGAACTCATAGATCCAGCCATCACAAAATAATCGTTAGGCAAAAGATCTTCGGTAAGTCTTCTTATCTTCTCTTCACGACTGTACATGACAGTATACGGCTCCTTGGTATCCTGTCGCCAGATATAGTCATCAACATCAAAGTAGGGATATCCAAGTTCTTCTGCAACCATTTTCCCAAGAGTAGTTTTACCACTTCCTGATGGCCCTATAATCATTATTCCTTTGGACAAAACAATTCACCACCTAATTAAAGCCATTTTTAATTAAAGTCCGCTACTATATTTTTTAACGATGCATACTGAATAAACAGCCATCATTACTATCGTCTCAAACATCACACCGACGGTTGATAATAAAATCAGTGGAGAATTCGGATCCTTTATCAAAGGAAGTCCCAGCAAAATAAAAACAACGCCATATATTATGAACAGTAAACCTGTTGCACGATTATATTCCCTAACATTATCAACCTTTATAGGCTTAACATTCGCCCAAAAGCTTACAGGCTTTTTTGAAAAAAATGCGCTTATTCCCATTCCAGCAAGGAAAGCACCAGCAAGTGCCCAAATAATAAAACCAATCATGTTATCCTCCACCCCTTTTTTATTTTAATAATCAACTTTCGAACAGAAGAGCAGCCTTCTTCATTCTGTCTGCTATAGAAACTCCGAAAGGACATCTTTCCTCACACTTTTTACATCCAACACACGCCGATGCTTTATTCTCAAGCAGCATATAATGAGCTTTTACAGATTCCGGCACCTCTGGCTGCATAGTTGCCAGGTCATAATATTTATTAATCATAGCTATATCGAGATTAGATACACAAGGCTTACAGTGGCCGCAGTATGTGCACTCACCCCTATAGGAATGTAAAGGAGCACCACTTAGTACAGAAGCATAATCCTTTTCTTCATTAGTAGAGGTCTCGTAGGATAATGCCTCATCCACCTGTTCTTTTGTGTCGTATCCGCAGAGAATTGACGCTACGCCAGGTCGGGTAAGAGCATAATGAATACACTGCACAGGTGTAAGTGCAACACCAAAAGGAGAACGGTTAACATCAAACAGACGTCCTCCCGCAAAACCTTTCATTACGGTAATTCCGACATTATATTCTTCGCAGAGTTTATAGAGATTTGCTCTTTCTGTATTAATTCCAGAAAGATTATTATCATAATGATAGCCTTCCTTTAGAAGTTCATCCAGGTCCTGACCAGAAGGAAGCATATCGAAAGCAGGATTTACGCTGAACATAAGCATCGAGATAAGACCAGATTTAACTGCCAGTGCTGCAGTCTTTGGATCGTGTGAACTCATTCCTATATGATGAATCACACCCTTCTCCTTCAACTCCATAACATACTTCAAAAACTCAGAATCCATGAGAGAATTCCAGTCCTCTACTGTATCTACATAATGAATCATTCCGATATCAATATAATCTGTCTGAAGTCTTGTAAGAAGGTCTTCAAATGCAGGCTTTACATAATTCATATCTCGGGTACGAACATATTGACCATTCTGCCAGGTAGAACCTAAATGCCCCTGAACATACCACTTATCTCTGTTACCAGCCATTACTTTTCCAATGATATCTCTGGATTTTGGATCAGGCATCCAGCAATCAATTATGTTTATGCCTTTAGTACCAGCATACTTCATTAAGTCTATGGCTTCTTCTTCAGGATGGCGCTCAAGCCACTCTCCACCAAAACCAATCTCACTTACTTTTAAACCAGTTTTGCCAAGAACTTTATAATTCATATTAACGCCTCCCAAATTATCATTTTCTATTTATAATTATACACCAAAACTTTTACCAACAGGTTCACATATACATTGCGTCAATACACATATAAAAGAAGGAGCAGTTTTTGCTATAGGTGGGTCTATTACAGACTTAATTTTGTCTACAATTTCTGGTTCATCAACCGCAATCAGGCTCGTTGTCTGCACATTACACCCAGATGGTGCTGCTAATCCTGCCTCCTATGGGCGTAAATTCCCATCCATCAAAATCGATTTTACCTAACAAAATCTAAAATCTCTTTCTCTAACAGCCTAAACACATTTGCAACTAAATATCCATCTGCTATCGCGTGATTCAACCTTACACTAACAGGCATCATCAGTTTTCCATTCTCTTCTCTATACTTGCCCCAGTTAATAATCGGCAAAAAGTAAAGGTATCCGTCAGGAAGTTCAATATTAAGCGAATCATAAGATAACCAGGATATATAAGACGCATCAAACCAATTAGGATGATTTAGGGCATCAAGACCATACTCGTTTGTCGCTTTGGCCTCCTCTATATCTTTAACCGCCTCCTCATAGAACTTCTCATATTTTTCATAGTAGTTCGTATATACTGGTGTACAAGTTTCTGTATCCTCATGAAAAACGTACTGAGTCGGATTTATAACATCGTAACAAATCAATTCTTCACTCTGCCAAAGATATCCCATCTTATAGTCATCTCGAGAATTTAACACCTTCGATAATATGTATAGAAAGTTAACATAAAACTTTGTATTGGTCGTCTTTGAATAATTAACTAATTCAGTAACATCAATTCTTGCAGTCATCGAAGTTGAACATTTACAATCCTGCGTAAAATGTTTGAAAACTCCTTTTCTGTAATATTTCTCTTTATCTATTACCTTATAATTCATTTTATTTCCTTTCACCCTGAGGCTAATTTTCTTGATGAATCACTTCTACTTTTTTATACATGTATTATAACCTTTCGAGAAGCTTAAGTTGCATATCCTTTGCCCTGAAAGTTCGATTCAATACAGTATTCAACCTCCTACTTTACAGGATGCATTACTCGTAAACGCTTACCTTCATTAGACCAGAATCCAAATTTCTCATAGAAAGGAACCTTATCAGGAAGGGCACAAAGTTCAACTGAAATCTGCGTATCTTTAATGCCATTATCATTAATAAACTTAAGAAGTTCGTCTATGAGAATGCGGCCAATTCCCTGACCCTGATATTCTGGTCTTACAATGACATCCTTAACGTAATAGCAAAGCCCCATATCACCAATAACACGAGCCATTGCAATTATCTTATCCCCGTCGAAAATGGATACTCTGAACATCGTATGTTCCATGGCGAGTTTTGTCTGTTCCATTGTAGGCGCCCCGTCCCATACGCTACTCCAAAGTTCAATAAACTCTTCTGCTGTCAGTTCATTATGTTTAATTATCAGGTTGTCCATATTCATTTATTATCTCCTCCAAAACATCCACTGCATTTGCAACCATCTTTGGACAAAACTCTGTAAAGAGGTTGTTGTCAAAACAGTACTTAACACCTTCTTCTGTTCTTACATCACAGCCTAATAAATCATTACAGATATAAGAGCCACTTACCTGGGCGAACTTATTCATCATAAGATCATTAACCTGATTTGCTGTCTCACGGCTTTGAGAATCAGCCTTATCATACTGTCCGTAAAGAAGTCCTAATACCATCAATGCGCCAGTACAAGCACCACAAACTTCGCCTTTACGCATTCCAGAACCAAAACAGGCTCCAAGCTTTAGCGCCTGCTTTTCAGTAAGTCCAATCTCATCTTTAAATGCTGCTAGAACAGCCTGAGAACAGTGGAACTTTCTTCCAAAATAATCAAGAGCCAATTCTCTATGTGTCATTACTAAAATCTCCTTATATAACGTATATCTCTAATAGTTTTTCCATCGATAATATCATCAAGATAATCTTCTGTTTTCTCAAATCCACATTTC
>JAKSRE010000010.1 GCA_024403775.1 Clostridia bacterium
TGTTGCATAGAATTAGGGCTATCTCAAATTTTATTTTGAGACAGCCCCTTTTTTATGCGCCCAAAATGCAGTATTTAAAGATGGCGATAAACTGTAATGCTGTGCCGCCCAGGATGAACAGGTGGAAAATAGAGTGGAAGTACTTATAGGACTTGGTCTGTAGAACGAAGAAAATCATTCCAGAAGTGTATACGAGGCCGCCTATAATAAGAAGCCAGATAAAGCCTGAAGAATAGACTTCAAGCATCAGCTTCAAAGTAACAAGAACGCCCCATCCAGCAAGGAAATAACTTCCATAGGAAATCCACTTAAATTTATTAAAGTCGATTGCAGTAAATACTGTTCCAACTACGCAGACAAGTGTAACAAAGCCAAAAGAACCCCATGCCAGGAAAGGATTTGCCTCACGAAGGCCAGTTAAGGCGATTGGAGCAAAACTTCCGATGATAAGATAATAGATATCGCAGTGGTCGATTACCTGCATAACCTTTTTGCCAGTGGCTTTACCCTTAGGAGAGAGTCCGTGGTATACACTGCTGATAACATAAACCAGAAACATGGATGCGCCGTAGATGGCGCCAGATACTACGCCCCAGGTATTGTGTCTTAAAGCTGCAAATACAACCATAAGTACAATTGCCACAATAGCAAAAGCCGCACCAACAATGTGCGTTACCATATTAAAAATTTCTTCGCCTTTTGTATATGTAGGAAGCTCGCGCTCTGCGAGAGTCTTGCGTTTAGTTTTTGCCATATAAACCTCTTAAAATAAGTATAGTTCCATTCTATCATTATCAAGGTGATTGTGGGTATAATATAGACAAAAATTAAGCTTATGTATCAGTTAGAAGGAGAAACAGATGGGAAAGTCATTAAACAGCATGTACATAAGGTGGTCCTGGGGAAGATCAGATGCCAAGAGAGATGAAGGCCTTACCACACCTTCAACTATCGACCGCATGGATAATATCTCATATGGCCCAGATAAGAAATATAATCTTCTCGATGTATACCGCCCAAAAGCTTCTTTTAATAAAAAACTTCCTGTCATCGTAAATATTCATGGTGGAGGCTGGGTATATGGCACCAAAGAGATATATCAGTATTACTGCATGAGTCTTGCTGAGCAGGGCTTCGCGGTTGTGAATTTTAATTATCGTCTCGCACCCGAGAATAAGTTTCCAGCACAGCTTATTGATGTAAACCGCGTTTTTAATTTTATTCAGGATAATGCTACGGCGCACGGCTTTGATATCGATAATGTCTTTATCGTAGGCGATTCTGCTGGCGCCCAGATTGCGGGCCTTTATACAAGTCTTATAACTAATCCGAATTACAGACAGGCGATGATGCCGCTTATTATCTCAGGCCTTGGCGGCTTTGATTCACTTGAGTTCAAGCTTCCTGATAAAATCTGCATTCGTGCACTTGGCTTAAACTGCGGTGTTTATCACTTTGATACTGATGCCAAAGACAGATTCCTTCGCGAATATATTAAGTTTAGTAAGGATCCTTCTTTTAATTCGATGCTTATAAAGCTTGTATCGGTCAACAGCCAGATCACCAGATTCTTCCCGCCATGTTTTGTCATGAGCTGTGAAGGCGATTTTCTTCGTGATGAGGTGCCGCTTATCGAGAAAGTTCTTGAGGATAATCACGTTGAATATATAAGTAAAGTTCTGGGAACAAAAGAGGAGCCGCTGTGGCATGTGTTCCACGTTAATATGAAGATGGACATCGCGCATCAGATTAACAGGGAAGAGTGCGAATTTTTTAAGTCCAAGATTGTTTTATAGTGTTGATAGTTTGCTTTTTTCTTTTCGAAAAGCATAATTCTCAGGTTTTATAAAAGCCAGACTAAAAGGAGACAGATTATGAAAATTGTCGTTATTGATGGTCAGGGCGGCCGCTTGGGCCAGCTTCTGGTAGAAGGAATAAAGAAGTCCAATATTAATTGTGATTTATATGCCATAGGTACAAACAGCAATGCCACAGCATCCATGCTTAAAGCAGGTGCTGACTATGGTGCGACAGGCGAGAATCCTGTTGTTGTCGCATGTTCTGATGCCGATATTATTGTTGGTCCAATCGGAATTATCTCGGCCGATTCAATGCTCGGTGAGATTACTTCCACTATGGCGGTTGCAGTAGGCAGAAGCCGCGCAACCAAAATCCTTCTTCCTACTAATGGCTGCAAAAATCAGGTCGTTGGCATTAAGCAGATGTCAATGAATGAGATAATAAACGAGACGATTATTAAGTTAAAAGAGATCTGCTGATTTTATAAGCTTGTTTTTTCCTAGACACAAAAAAGCCATCTCAAAAGTAATTATCAAATCACTTTTGAGGTGGCCTGTTCTGTTTACATAACTATTTAGTATTAAAAATCAATAGGCTTAACAACTGAAACGAGAAGCGTTCTCTGGAAGATTAATCCATTCAGCAAATTCTACAAAGATATTTTTGTTACCTGTTACCTTAATAATAAGGTCTGCTGATTCACTGTTTGTAAGCCAATGGTTCTCACCGAATTCATAATCTTTAACAGCAGCAAAGTAATTATTAAATGCATATATTCCATACTTTGAGATAAGGAATGAGCAGAAACGATAGCCGTAGAGGTAATCTTCCCAACCGTCCTCTTTCTCTGCGCGGAAGAGAGCTTCAGCATTTGCTGCAGTGATTTCCTGCTCATAGTATTCATACTGCATATCAATATGGTCTTTACTTACTGGAATAGCATCGCAATCCTGAACTACATAGTAGCTTACAGCAGTAGCCATGCCTTCAATCATAACGTGACCAATATTATTACCATTTGTCAACTGTACTGAGTGAATTGCCTCATGAGCTAAAGTATAGTTATAGATATCGCTGGTATCCATATCCATCTCATTTACTATGACACAGTTAGATAATGAGCAAGGTCCCCATTCATCATCTCTGGCAACAAAAATATTAAGTTTACCATCATCAAGATTAATAGGAATGTTGAACTCATCACCATAAACTGCAGACATAAATGATGACATCTCAACGTCATTTCTATCCACATATTTACAGTCCATAAGATTAAGACCAAGTTCTTCTTCTATAGTATTCAAAACCTTTGAAGCATATGTAAGGTAATCACCACTTACTTTAACTCCAGGATAGAAGAAAACTCTTACAGATTCATTCTCAGCAAAGCAGTATTTATCGATGGTTACTAAATCGCTATTTCCCTCAAGAGTGATACGATACTTTGATTCATCATAGTAAGGCTTAAAGCGCTGAATGCTTGATGGCCATAAGAAGAAATCACCAAAGTCAGTGAAAAAATCCTTACCATATACATCCTTAAGAAGTGCAGCAGCCTGTTCAGATGATAACTGACCTTCTGGAAGCTCAGGACCGAACATCTCATAAGCACGCTTTGACAAGTCGTTAAATGCGAATTGGCCCTTTGTAATATTGAGATAGTTTGCAAGTCTGTAACCATAAAGATAATTATCCCAGCCATCTTCCTTAGGAGCCAAAAATACTGACTCAGCAGTGTCCTTATTAAGAATTACAGGGTAGTATTCATAGTTATAGTCAAGAGAAGTCTCTGATCCCATGTTTACAAGATCTGTATAACTAACAATGTAATTAGTTATTAATGTTGCGTAACCTTCTGTAAGAATGCTACCAAGAGCAAGGCTGTTTGTGAGCTGAACTGAGTGAGCCATCTCATGAACAGGTGCCCATGACAATTCGGCATCAAACTTAAGGTCAACAGGATTAAGAACAACTACATTGTTACAGCTGTATGGGTAAGCAACAGACTCTGGAACGATGAGGATATTAAGTTTACCATCATCAAAATTACAACCCTTATACGTATTGCCATAGTAATCTTCCACGATGCTGTTACCCCAAAGTGTTGGTGAATCAATATACTCTCCGTCCATAAAGGTAAGACCTGAGAATGCTTCAATATTTATGAGAACCTCATTAAAGTAATCTAATGTGTCACCATAAACTTCGCAGCCATCGCAGAAAAATACTCTGATTCTGCCTGATTCTGCATAGCAGTTCTTAGTGATCTTGGTTACATCTTTGCGGTTGCCGCTTAATGTGATAAGAGCATTATTAGGAGCTGCTGGTGTTGTTGGTGCAGAAGTAGGTGCAGATGTAGGTGCTGAAGTTGAAGTAGGTGTTGAAGTAACAACTGGATTATTGTGGTTAGGTGTAAATGTTGAACCTTCAAGAATAAAGTTACCTACCTCAATTCCAATATAACTACATAAACCGCTAAACTCGAGTGAACCAGAGAAGCCATTAAATACATCCTCGCGGCTCTTGGAACTATTTACAAGCTGCTCCTTCCAGGCCTGAAGTTCGCTATCTACTGGATTACGATTAAGGAATACTCTGTAAAGTGCAGTGATATATTCCTCATTTGTAGTATTAAGGTTTAAAAACTCCTGTGAGTACATAAAACCATAAACTGCAGCTGTACCAGAAGTAGCACCTGTAAAGAGGTTCTCTACCCAGTATGCCTGTCCAGCGATATCGCCTGGACGACTAAGACATACGTTGTAAAGCTCAGATACAAAGCTGTTTATTCTGGCATTTGTATCCATACCGACACCCATGAGATAGTGGCCTGCCACGATACCATAGGATTCACAGAGATTAAAGAATTCCTGTGAATTAGCAAATCCATAGAAAATCATCTCTTTGTCAACGCCATTATTAAGCATGTCTACCCAGTATGCTTTTCCATCAGCATCTGCTGGTCTGCCAAGAAGCATGTTGTACATCTTCTCTACATAAGTAGCGTTGTCGTAGCCAGCATTCTGGAATTCTGGTGAATATACAAATCCGAATGCAACTGAGACGCCGCAGTGGGTATTTGTAAGCAAATCCTCTGTCCAGCCTTCAAGGCCAGCCTTGTCTGGAGCTCTGTCGAGTGCGATGTCGTAAAGTCTTGTTACGAATGACTCAACATCATCCCTGTCTGCAGTTACTGGCATGACCATCATTGTAAATGACATCATCATTGCCAAAAGCAGTGATAAAATCTTCTT
Organism: Clostridia bacterium; assembly: GCA_024403775.1. Classification (GTDB taxonomy): domain Bacteria; phylum Bacillota; class Clostridia; order Saccharofermentanales; family Saccharofermentanaceae; genus Saccharofermentans. The sequence goes on from JAKSRE010000010.1 coordinate 5,055, forward strand.
CATTTTGTCAGTCCCTTTCTATATCTTTTTATTTGATAACTATTGATTGATCGCCATTAATTATGGAGATGTGCTGCGCATTTTCGCTGTCGATAGAAGGGAAAAGGCCCACCACATAGCACTGATTTGCTGGTCCAATCTCGCCTAAGCTGTCGCACCAGGTAAAATATCTGTCGCTTGCCTTATATTCTACGCCATCTACCAGGAAATATGCATTCTCGAGGAGAAGGTCGAATTCTTTTTCGAAAAGCATACCTACCTCGTCCCAGTTTTCTTCGCCGCCGCTAAGCTCATTCTCAGGAAAATAATATTCAAACTGAACTTCCATAGAATACTCACTAAAGATTATATATCTAAGCTTAAAGTCAACGCCATTTGGACTGGTGACAGTTCTCTCTGAATCTGCCATAGAATCGTAGAACTCAGGCCAGTGTTCCTTAAGCACGCCCTCGTTCTGGGCAGGGAGGCTCAGTTCCCACTTATTGTCGAGGAAAATCTCTTCGCTATAGTTATCAATATTCTCTCCAACGCGAATGGATCTTACTGATACAACAAATTCGTCGCCATTAATCATATGAGTAGATGCTCCTACCACGCTGCAGTAGTAGAGATTAGGGTTCTCTGGATCCTGCACTGCTTTCTCACAGGAATACATGTAGCGAGGCGCCTCAACCTCTTCTCCTGCTTCCTCCTTAAGGCACTTGTCATATGCCTCATGCGAAAAACCAGGATAAACCGTCAGATAAAAGCTCTCATTTTGCTTACAGAATTCCTCATCTTCAACTCTGATTGTAAAGAGCAGCATAGGCTGATATGTCTCGCCTGTAATGCCCTCGAAAGTGACATCAAATCCATTAGAAGACTGTGTTGTTCCAACCTCCAGGAGATAACCTTCTTCAATGAGTGTTGCAGACACTTCATCATCAAGTTTGTCTTTAAAGAGGGTCGCAAGTGGTCCATAACCCATTGCTCCAGCGCTCACACCAACAATGCCCGTTACAAGAATCACTATTGCCGCTGCAATTGCAACAGAAGCGGCACTTGTGGCGGTTTTGATGTGATGTAACATCGTTACACGTGCAGGTTTGCCAGAAGGTTTACTGATTTCTGGATTATTTTCTGCCTTGACTGCCAGCGTGCTGGAAGCGGTGTTCGGCTGCGCCGCTGAAATGGTGTTCGGCTGCGCCGCTGATGACTTTCTTTCTGAGGTCTCGTAAGCTTTGAGAATATCTTCCGCAGTTAAAGAAATGTCGTCAGAACACATGGAATTTATTTGATTTTTGTAGATATCTTTAAAATTACTCATGCAAATCCACATCCTTTAGTAGTTTTTTTAGTTTCTCTCTGCCTCTCTTCAGATGAATGCGAACAGTAGCTTCCGGAATATTAAGTGTTTCTGCAATCTGCCGCGTCGAAAAATCTTCATAATAGAACAGATGAAGCGGAACTCTGTACTTCTCTGGAAGCTTTAGGACATATTCCAGAAGGGAGTCGCCCTCGTTATATGTGTCATAGTAAGGCTGTTCAGGCACTTCCTCGTCACTATAATGATTCTGATCTCTGAGATGATTCTTACACAGATTACTTGAGACACGAATGAGCCACGCCTTCACGTGTTCTTCCGAATCAAACTCCATGCTGCTACCAAGAAGTTTTATGAAAACTTCCTGCATCAAATCCATGGCGTCGTCTCTGTTACGCACATAATTAAATATCACCGAATACACAGTATTCTTATATTTGTCATATGTCGAAGAGAAGTTGTCTCTGTCTATTCTCATTACTCTTTAACCCTTTTCTGAACGTCCAAATTCTGTGGTTCTCATGTGTAATACACATTAATGATATTAGAAGTTTCATTATTTATAGATTTTTTTTTGATTACAGTTTTTGGAGTAGGAGAAGTTGAGTGGGAGAGGCGGGTTGAGGCGGCGCGGAGAGATGGTATGTGGAGAAGAGGGCTGAGGCGGGTTGAGGCTAGTTGAGGCGGCGCGGAGAAGTAGCGTGGAGAGGCGGGAGCGTTTGTAAAATGCTGAGAAATAGCGATTTTTACAAATCCTTGTGTGGCTATGTTTGTAAAAATTAGGCTTTACACGGATTTTTACAAATTTTGTAAGACTTGGTTTGGAATATTGTGGGTTATATGCGTTTTTTACAAACATGTGGGTGCCTGAGAATGGGCGAGATCTTAGTCTGGGTGTGAAGAAGCGTGGGGATAGGCGCTTTTCGAAGAAGAATTCTTCTTGAGATTGCATTCTGGAGTAGAAATGGGATTAGAGTTGTTTGTAAAATTATTAGAATGCGAGTTTTTTACAAATTAGGAAGGTTAATGTTTGTAAAAAGATAGGGCAGGGGCTGATTTTACAAACATGGAAAGCTGAATTTGTAAAATTAAAGCTAAGCCCTGGATTTTACAAACGCTACTTCGGGTTGAGGTGGCAGGCAAGGCATTTGAACCGCAGAATTTAGAATAATTGAGGTAAACAGAGATTATTCTAAATTTAGGAAAAATGGATTTAGAATATTGGACCAAACTAGCAGTTATTCTAAATTCTCTTAGGGGCAAGCGGCAGGGGAGGGGGGTGGAAAAGTCGCCAGTTTATAATTTCTTCCTATTCTGACCAAAATTATAAATTCTTCCTAAGCCAGTTTATAATTTTCAAGGCTTAAGCCGATTTTTATAAACTAATTCTTCGCGAGTTTATAATTTAAGCCAAAACTTGTATTTTTTATAAACTGAATTTTGCCTCTCAAGCACACAATAGGAGACTAATAGGTAAAATCCTACTATAAAAGCAAATTCTTGCCTTCGAAGGGATATTGGCAGTTTATAATTTTTCTAAGATTTCCAGGAAATTATAAATTCTCCCCAAGTCAGTTTATAATTTTTCTTCTATTTAAGTAAAATTATAAATCCCGCTTCCAGCAGTTTATAATTTCTTCCTATTCTGACCAAAATTATAAATTCTTCCTAAGCCAGTTTATAATTCCGGCCTTTTTTCCAAATAATTATAAACCCGCCTCTTCTTAGTTTATAATTTAAGCCCCTTTCGCCAATAATTATAAACTCGCTCTTCTTAAGTTAAAATTCCAAACAAAATCCGCTCCTCCCACATTCCAAAAAAAAATACAGATCACCAGGAAGAGAAGAACGCCTTACATATTCCCAACAACATAGCCCTATTAAGGCTTGCCCGAATCCTTAAAAAATATAATTCTAGACAAAAAACTATCTCAAAGATAATTTTCCAATCACCTCTGAGATAGCCCGCTAATAGTCTTAAAATAAAATCAATCAATCAAAAACACTTATTAACCTGTTCTCTTGTGCAGTTAGGGAACTTGCTGCACTTGTAGCAGATCTCATTTTTGCAGATACCTGAAGCCATAAATTCAGTTACATTTGAAAGTGTGATATCAGCAATGTTATAGAGTGCTTCATTTGTGAGGAAGGCCTGGTGTGAAGATACGATAACGTTTGGCATAGAGATTAATCTTGCGAGGATATCGTCATCAATAATGTGGCCTGAGAAATCTCTGAAGAACAAGTTTGATTCCTCTTCATATACGTCGAGGCAGGCACCACCAACCTGACGTGACTTGATTGCATTGAGGAGAGCCTCTGAATCGATGAGGGCACCACGTGATGTGTTGACGATGATTACGCCACGCTTCATCTTACTTATTGATTCCTCATCAATAAGGTGCATTGTCTCGTCTGTGAGAGGACAGTGAAGCGAGATGATATCGGCATTTTTCCAGATCTCATCGAGTGTGGTGTAAGTGATACGTGGATCATCTGAAGGGAATTTATCAAAAGCCAAAACCTTCATGCCAAAGCCAAGACAGATGTCGATAAAACATTTACCGATTTTACCTGTACCAATAACACCAATAGTCTTGCCGTGAAGGTCAAAACCAGTTAAGCCGCTAAGGCTGAAATTAAAGTCTCTTGTGCGGATATATGCCTTGTGGATACGGCGAATAGAGGTAAGAAGCATCGCGATGGCGTGCTCAGCTACTGCATATGGTGAATATGCAGGAACACGAACGATATGAAGTCTGCCATAAGCATATTCAATGTCAACATTGTTGTAGCCAGCGCAGCGAAGTGCGAGAAGGCGGATACCGTATTTCTCGAGTTTATCTATAATACTGGATGTAATCTTGTCGTTTACGAAAACACAGATTGCATCGAAGCCTTCGCAGAGACTTACTGTAGCCTCAGTCAGATGTGTATCGAAATAGGTACACTCGACATCGTAGTTTTCCTTAATGGCATCGAAGGATGCTCTGTCATATTCCTGTGCATCGAAAAGCGCAATTTTAACACTCATTGATTTAATCTCCTGTCTCTTATTGTCAGATAGATTATAACTGTTGGCTATTAAGGCGCGCCATCAGCATAAGTGCCAAAATTGCGTGGCTTTTGCGTGATTTTTAAATTGATTTGTTACATTATTTATTGTCTATGCAGTTGTCTTTAAAAACTTCAGGTACGAACTTACGGCAGTATTCATCCCAAAATACCATGTCGTGATTACCAGAAGACTCGATATAAGTGTGTTTAACACCGCGATCGTTTAAGAATTTGTGGAATGTTCTGTTATGCTCAAGAAGGAAGTCTTCAGTTCCTACTGCCATATAAATCTCTGGAATTTTGGTGCCAGATGCGATGAGATTATCGATAAGGACCTCTGGATTATTTAAGGAAGCGTCTGCCTTCTCAAGGTCGCCGAAACATTCATTATAATAATCAAAGTTTGCCATGCCGTTATCCATGCCTGGCTTCATGCTCTTAAGCTCATGGATTATGAGAGCTGATGATAAAGCGATAGCCTTTCCAAAGCGGTCAGGACAAGCAAGAGCTGCACGAAGAGAACCATAGCCACCCATGGACATGCCCATGATGTAGGTGTCTTCTGGTGTCTGAGCGAGACCGAAGGTCTTACGTACATAGTCGACAAGCTCGATAGTCAGAAATGAGCCGAAGGCGTGGCCTGTGGATCTGCCATCGATCCAGAATCCATTTTCGCCGCTTGGCATAATGACTGCAAAATTATACTTCTTGCTTAATTCCTCAGGCACCCAGTTGCCTGCTGCACCAGTATAGCCGTGGAGAAGAAAGAGAGTCTTAAGTGGCTTTCTTTCCTCAAAAAGAGTTTTGTTGCTATCCTTATCTCGACCGATTGGATCGTTTGGAAGAAACATCTTAAAAGTAACTGGTCTTATAAGACAGTGTGAAAAAAATTCGATTGTAAGATTTGCCATATTTGTTCCCCTTTTGCCCTAAAAAATATTCAATTGAATTCCCTACATTATAGCAAAAGCAACACATTGTTAACAAAAAAGATTCATACACTTATTTTGTATTTAATGTATGTAAGATTTAACCGAGTATAATTTTAATAGATAAAAAATTATTGTCGGAGGTGTGGGAATGCTTAGAAAATTTTCCAGGTTATTTTCTATTGTCCTTGTCATTGTGATGCTTTGTCCGGTTTTGAATGTTTTCGCGGCTACTGAAGGAGAGACCTCAGGAAAGTGCGGTGACAATGTAAGTTGGACTTACTCAAATGGCACTATAACTATTAGTGGTAGTGGTGATATGTACGATTATCCAGTATGGGATACTGGTGCATCAAGTCAGTGTATGCCATGGTTTTATCTACAGAAAAGTGTTACTTCTGTGATAGTTAATGAAGGTGTAACTTCTATCGGAAGCAGTAGCTTCTGGGGAATAAAGAGTCTTAAAAGCATTAAGCTTCCAAGTACTCTTAAGTATATGGGATTTGCAGCTTTTGCCAAATGTACAGGCCTTACTGATGTTACCATTCCTTCAGGAATCATCGGTGAGTCCGCATTTATCGAATGTACAAATTTGAAAACTGTTACTATCGGAAATGGTGTAACAGCTTCTGGTATTTCTGCTTTCGAGGCTTGCCCAAATCTTAGCAGAGTAAATATCTCAAGCCTTGAGGCATGGTGCAAGATTGACTTTGGTGGCATTTCCGCTAACCCAATCTCGATTGCAAGGAAGTTATACCTTAACGGTACTCTTGTAACAGAAATCAATGTTCCTTCTGGTATTACTGAGATCTCCGCACATGCTTTTGAATATTTGTCAGATGTTAAGAAGGTAACTATTCCTTCTACTGTTAAGACAATTGGAGATTATGCTTTCCTTATGTGCGATGGAATGGAGTCCCTTACTCTTAGTGAGGGTATTGAAGAACTTAAGGCCAGCTCATTTAGCGGATGTCGTGCACTTAAGTCAGTAGTAATTCCTACTTCTGTTAAATACATCGGTCGCAATGCATTCTCCTTTGCTGCAATTCAGTCCGTATCAGTTACTCGCGGTGTGATTGATGACTATGCTTTCTATGGCTGTGGTGCTATGGGCGGTGCTTCAATTGGTTCAGGTGTATCTTATGTTGGTAAGGATGCATTTGGTAACTGCGGTGCACTTAAGATGAGCGGTATAAATTATGCGGGCACACAGACAATGTGGTCTGCAATTGTTCCAGATAATGCTTATTGTGGATTAGGTTCAGATGTAAAAGTTAATTTTAATGGTTCAAGTGGTACGCCGCTTTATCCTGTGACAGACGGATATGTTGGTAATACTTTCACTTTCGGAAGATTTGAACAGGATGGTAATCCTGCAAATGGTCCAGAGCCAATCGAATGGATTTCTATTGCTTCAGAAGATGACAGAGTTCTTGCTATCTCTAAGGATGCTCTTTATTTTGTAAAGTATGAGAGCACAATTATGGATAACACTTCCTGGGAGACTTCTTATCTCAGAGCCTGGATGAATGATGGCTTCTATAATTCAGCTTTTACTGATGATGAGAAAAGTATTATCTTAACTTCTACTCTTACTAATGAGGCTAATTCTGTTTATGGAACAAGCGCAGGCTGCGGTACTACTTCAGATAAGATTTTTGCCCTCAGCGAAAAGGAGGTTAACACATATTTTAATACTGACGTGGAGCGTTCAGCTGCTTGTTCAGAATATGCACTTGCGGATGTTTATAATAGACATAATCATGGTACTGCTTTCCGTGATGTTAACACAGGCACAACATACTGGTGGCTCAGAACACCTGGTGTAAATGGCTATACAGTAATGTTTGTTGATTATAATGGTGTGCCACAGGAATTTGGTATGGCAAGTGCTAACTTTATCGTTGCAGTAAGACCAGCAATGTGGATAAACAAGGCAGTAGCTCCTTATCAGGAGCCAGTTAATACACCAGCTCCAGTAGAGCCAACTACTCAGCCTGTAGAACCTAACAATAATCTAACTCCAGTTCCACTTCCAACTTTGCCAGAAGCAGAAATGAATGGTGGCGACTTCGTTACACGCTGCTATTCAGTAGCACTTGGACGTGATGCAGATGATGCAGGTTATTCATACTGGAAGGATAAGCTCTACATGGGTGAGAGCTGTGGTGCTCAAGTAGGTTATGGCTTTATCTTCTCTCAGGAATATGAGAATAAGAATACTGATGATAATACATATGTAACAGATCTTTATACTATGTATTTTGGACGTACACCAGATAGTGCAGGATTCGAATACTGGACAGGACTTCTTGCTTCAGGAATGACAAGAGAAGAAGTATTTGCAGGTTTTGCAAATTCAACTGAGTTCTGTAATCTTTGTAACCGCTATGGTGTAACAGCTGGTTATTACATGGTAGGAGTTCCAATTGATGCTCAGAGCGGAATTAACTGCTTCGTATCCCGTCTTTATAAGGTTTGTCTTGGACGAATTCCAGATCAGGATGGCCAGGCAGGATGGGCATTAAAGCTTCTTAACGGCGAAGTATCTGGTTCAACCTGTGCTTATGGTTTTATATTTGGTCCTGAATTTACTGGACGTGGCCTCGACAATGTAGCATTTGTAAGCTATATGTATCAGGCATTCTTCGGTCGTGAGGCTGATAGTGCCGGACTTACCCAGTGGGTTTATGAGCTTGATAACGGTGGAAGTCGTGAAGAGGTCTATAAGGGATTCGCTGGATCAGCAGAGTTTGCTAATCTGTGCGCTTCGTATGGTATTACAGCATAATTAGGTTCTGTTCTGTCATATTAAGAATTTTAGAAGCTGCCTTAGAATAGAGAGATTTCTATTCTAAGGCAGCTTTGTTTTTGTGGTGTTCATATCAAAGTCCGCCAAACCTAATCATGAATAATCTGTAAAACCTGTACCTGGCACCGCTAGATATAAATTTAACAATGTATAATAAAAACATCTTTTGAGATTAGGGGGCAACTAGATGAAACGTTTTATAAAAACGATGGCAGCTACCTTAAGTGCGACAATGGTGCTTACGAGTGGTGTTTTGATGGTTAATGCTGATGGCATTGCAATTGACAGTACTAATTTCCCAGATGAGAACTGGCGTAAATTTGTAGCTTCAGAATTTGATAAAAATAGTGATGGAGCTTTGTCACAAAGTGAGATTGACGCAGCTGATTTTATTGATGCAGGTGACCAGGGAATAGCTGATTTTACAGGTATTGAATATTTTACTGCGATGACTGCATTTCAAAGTTATAGTAATCCAGTAAAAACAATTGATCTCTCAAAAAACAAGGCAGTGGAAGATCTTTATATTGAACATAATCCAGACCTTCAGAGTATTAATGTCAGCGGACTTACGAATTTGCAAAACATGAACTGCAATGAGAACTGGAGTCTTACAAGTATTGATGTGACTGGTTGTACTAATCTCGTTTTATTAGATTGTGGACTTAATAGGCTTTCATCTATTGATTTAACAACCAATACCAATTTGACATACATTTTCGTTAGGGCAACAGAGCTTACAAGTCTTGATTTAAGTAAGAATACAAAGCTTCGTTATTTAGACTGTTGTCAGACTAAATTAACTAGTCTTGATATAAGCAAAAATGAAGATCTTTATGTGCTTTACTGTGGTCTTAATGATATTAAAACTGTTGATATAACACACAATCCGAGTTTGGTGACCATATATAATGATGGAATCAAGTTAGAGGAAATTAACGAAGTTGATTGCTGGAATTTAAAGAAAGAGGAATGGGTAGCAACAGTCTTCGATTATGTATATGTAAATCCAGGTTATCTTGAAATTCCAAAGAGTGCAACACTTGTACTTCCAACCCCAACTCCAACAGTTGGTGCAATTCCTACAGTAGTTCCTACAAAGGAACCAGAGCAGAGCGCAGGAAGCTTTGTTGACCGCTGTTATAGTGTAGCTCTTGGCCGCGAGGCAGATGGTGAAGGTTATAACTACTGGCTTGAGTCTCTTAATGGTGGAGCAGCCTGTGGTGCACAACTTGGATATGGATTTATTTTCAGTGGTGAATATACTGCAAAGAATACTTCAGACGAAGAATTCGTAACAGATCTCTACAGTATGTACTTTGGACGTCCTGCAGACGATGCTGGATTTAATTACTGGGTAGGTCTTCTTAAGGATGGAACGACCAGAGAAGAAGTATTTGCAGGTTTTGCTAATTCAACTGAATTCGATAATCTCTGTAGTAGATATGGGGTAGTAACTGGTAAGTATCTTGTTGGCATTCCAAACGATCAGCAGGGTGGTGTTAACTGCTTTGTTGCAAGACTTTATAAAGTTTTCCTTAACCGTCTCCCAGATCAGGGCGGACAGTCTGGATGGGTAGATAAGCTCATTAGTGGTGAAGTATCTGGTACAACTTGTAGTTTTGGTTTTGTATTCTCACCTGAGTTCATTGGTGGTAACCCATCAAATGAGCAGTTTGTAGCATGCATGTATCGTGCATTCTTTGGTCGTGAGCCAGATGAGGCAGGATTTACAGCATGGGTACAGAGATTAATTGATGGAGCATCTTATCAGGATGTTTTCGATGGTTTTGCTGGTTCAGCAGAGTTTGCTAATCTGTGCGCAGGCTATGGTATTAGTGCTTGATAAAAAATAATTGCCGTCCCCAATCTCTAGTAAAGGGATTGGGTCGGTTTTATTTGTTAATTAGTGAATAAGATTTTCGAGAGAAAAACATTTTTATAGGAGGTTGTATGAAAAGATTTTCCAAAGTGGTTGCAAGTGCGTTGTGCGCTGCAATGGTGATGAGTTCTGGACTGTTTGCGAAGAGTCCAGTTGTAAATGCGGCGGGGGTTGCTATTAATAGTACCAATTTCCCAGATAAGACGTTTAGAGAGTACGTACAATATGAATTTGACACTAATGGCGATATGTCATTAAGTGATAGTGAGATTAAAGCGGCTTCGATAATTGATATTAATTATTCTTATGACAGTTTCTCGCTTAGTGGTCATGACCCAATCAAATCGTTTAAAGGTATAAACTATTTAAGTAATGTAGGGGCAATTCATTTGAATGGAATCTGGGCTGATAAGTTGGACTTATCTTCGCTAGGTAATATTTACGAAGTTAATATTAATCAATCTGCTATCGGCACTCTGAATATGAGCAATAATGCTAAACTATTTGAAGTTAATTTGTGCGATTGTTCGATTGAAAATCTTAATTTAAGTGGCTGCTCTGATTTGATTAAATTCAGAATTTACTTATTTTCAGCCTATGCAGTTGATGCTTCTACTAAAGAAAAAAAGATAGCTGGAGATTTTGGTTCAATTAATTTTTCTGGATGTTCAAATCTTAGAGAATTAAGCATTGTAGGAAATCCGATTGATATTAATATATCGTCTCTAGATTTAAGTCCTTGCCAGGAATTAGGATATTTAAGAATCGACTGGACAAAGTTAACTTCTGTAGATCTGAGTGAAAACAAGGCTCTCGAAAATGTTAATTTTACAAGTAATCGTAATTTGACTGAGATTGTTTTATCAAACAATCACCCAAAGTTAAGCGTGTGTCATTTGGATAGTAATCATCTTACTAGTTTAAATATCAGCACTTGTCCAATTCTTGTTAACTTATATAACAGCATTGAACCTGTAGTTGAAGATTTTGATTATGTTGAACGTATATATACACTTAGAACTTGGAAGAAGGATATTTCCAACTATTTGGAACTTGGTGGATGTCTTAAATGTGATGACAAGATAGAGGAAATCGAAGTTATTACAGATAATCCAATAACAACGACACCTAGACCAACTGCAACAACTAATCCAACAACTAATCCAACAAAAACTCCTACTAAGACTCCAACTGGCACGCCTTCAAGTGCTCCTGTAACAAATCCAACCAGTGTACCTACGGCTAACCCAACTTCAGTCCCTACAACAGTAGGCCCAATCCCAACAGCAGCACCAACAGCTGAAGCTTCAAAAAGTGTTGGTTCATTTGTAGATCGCTGTTATAGTGTAGCTCTTGGAAGAGAGGCAGATGAAGGTGGTTATAACTACTGGCTTGATGCACTTAATAATGGAGAGATTTGTGGAGCCCAGGCTGGATATGGATTTATCTTTAGTGGTGAGTATGCAAACAAAGAGACAACAAATGATGAATTTGTAACAGATCTCTATAGTATGTATTTTGGACGTACACCAGATGAAGGTGGATTTAACTACTGGGTAGGTTTACTTAATAATGGCGCTTCAAGAGAAGAAATTTTTGCAGGCTTTGCAAATTCAACCGAATTCGATAATCTCTGTAGCGATTATGGCGTAGTAACTGGCGCATATATCGTAGGTGTACCTAACGACCAGCAGGGTGGAGTAAACGCATTTGTAGCAAGACTTTATAACATCTGTCTTAACAGAAGACCAGATATGGCTGGACAAAGTGGCTGGGCACAAAAACTAATCGCAGGTGAAGTAACAGGAACAACATGTGCATATGGATTTGTATTTAGTCCAGAGTTTATTGGTAAGGAACCAAGTAACGAAGATTTTGTAGCATATATGTACAGAGCATTCTTTGGTAGAGAAGCAGATGAGGCAGGATTTACAGCATGGGTATCTACACTTAACGATGGTGGATCTTATGAGGATGTATTTAATGGCTTCACTGGTTCAGCAGAGTTTGCTAATTTGTGCGCAGGCTATGGTATTCAGGCTTAAGATTAAGTTTTAACGATGGAGGTCGTCTTCTGGTAGAAGGCGGCCTCTTTTTTGTTAGATGGATTTTTGGTCCGTCACAAAGAATAAGCGTTTTCGTCACAAAAATTGTGACGTATGGAGCAATTCTTTGTGACGCGTCTCGTCGTCTACCGTCACATGAGAATTCAAAATCCAACCAGGTGCTAATCAGGGTGGTTTTAGAGTAAAACTTTCGACAAAGAAAGGTTAACGTTGCTTCTTTTATAAATTCATACTAATATATTTGCGCAGTTAACCCAGACCATTAATAGAGAGGAAAAAGAAATGCGATTTCAGATTTTAGAGGATAAGATTGTTATCTCGAAGCTTTTTGGTAGCAAGGAGATTTTGTATAGTTCAATTGCAAAGGTTCACATCAGGGAAGAGGGAACAGAGATCACTCTTCGCGACGGTTCTAAAGTTTTAATGAAGACAGTTTATTTGAGATCTTGTATTTATGATGAATTGGCAGATAGTGTATTCAAATACAATATTGACTTCAAAGATGATTATTCTGATGAGGAGCACAGAATTGATAGGGACGATACGAAGTCTTATGTTGATAGTTTTGTGGAGAGATCGAATGGAGTTCTTGTGCCTGTAATCAAGAAGGACCTTGGTGAGGAATATGACCTCGATATAGAGATTGTTGATGAAGAAAGTCGTATTTCTGCTATATTTAGAATCAAATGTAATGGAGAAGTTCTTACAGATATGCCAGGATATGATGAAGAGGTTCATTGCCTTGAGTATATTGATCTTTTTTATCTGTATGAATTCAATCAGGCGGAAAGAAGAATCGTATATTTTGGCGATGAAGACGTCTTCGATGAGGATAAACTTAGTAAGACTCTGATTGATTTCACATGGAAATATTTCTTAAAAGAACGAGAGAGTGCGCTTAATAACAAGGTAAATTAAGTATAGATGGATAGACTTTTTGACAAAAAAGCTTTAAGGCGACTTATTGTGCCGCTTCTTTTTGAGCAGGCACTTGCTATCACAGTTGGTATGGCAGACACCATGATGATATCGTCCGTTGGTGAGGCTGCGGTATCGGGTGTGTCGCTTATTGATATGTTCAATAATCTCATAATGTCAATTCTCGCAGCGCTTGCTACAGGTGGTGCCGTTATTACTTCGCAGTATCTCGGTGCCAAGCAGCAAAAAGATGCCTGCAAATCGGCAAAACAGCTTGTTGTGTCAGTTGGCGTTATTACAACAATTGTAAGCATTTTTGTCATGATCTTTAATCATGGAATTATAAGTTTACTATTTGGCCAGATTGAGAAGGACGTATTTGATAATTCTGTTATCTATCTTCTTATCTCAGCGGTATCATTTCCAGCCCTTGCTATCTATAATGCGGCAGCAGCTCTGTGGCGCTCAATGGGTAATTCAAAGATTACCCTCAAAGTATCAGTTCTTATGAATATCATTAATATTCTGGGCAATGCAGTCTGCATATATGGCTTTCACATGGGAGTTGTCGGAGTAGCAGTTCCATCCCTTATATCAAGAGTCGTTGCGGCGCTGGTACTAATGATTCTTCTTTATAACCCAGAGCTTCCAATCCATATCGACCATGAGAAGTTCCACTTTAACTGGCGTATTATAAGAAAAATTCTCTATATCGGTATTCCGAGCGGCATCGAAAATGGAATCTTCCAGCTTGGCCGTGTTCTCGTTGTCAGCATAATTGCTGGTTTTGGAACCGTCCAGATTGCCGCAAATGGCGTAGCTAACAGCCTTGATGCTATGGGCTGTATCGTTGGCCAGGCAATGAGTCTTGCCATGATTACAGTAGTTGGTCAGGCAGTTGGTGCAGGAGACTTGGAGCAGGTAAAATTTTACACACGTAAACTCATGTTTCAGACATATCTTTATACTGCGATTGTTAATACTATAATTCTGGTGTCTCTTAATCCAATTCTGTCTCTTTATGGACTTAGCGAAGAGACTACCAGACTTGCTTATATCCTTGTCATGATTCACGATGGTATGGCGATCATTTTATGGCCAGCAAGCTTTGTTCTTCCTAATATGCTAAGAGCGTGTAATGACGTAAAATTCACGATGTTTATGTCCATATTTTCCATGGTTGTTTTTAGAATTGGCCTAAGTATGATTATTGCAGTTCACATGGGTTATGGTGCAATCGGTGTATGGATTGCCATGGTCGTTGACTGGGTTTTCAGAGTAATCTGTTTTGTTGGAAGATATCTGACAGGCGGCTGGAAGAAAACTTCCAGACTTAATAAGGCGTGAGGTCTGGTCTTACAGTCGAATAATGTGTTGAACGAATGACTTTCGAGAGATATAATCGAATTTAGGGTTAAAGGGAACATTTTGAGGAGATTATATGAAGAGAGTTCTTACGATTTTTTTAGCCCTTGTTGTGGCACTTGTTACTATGCCATTTACTATGCCTCTTACTGAGGTGTCAGCAGCTACTGGTTTAATTAAGAAATTTGATCTTGGCGGTCTGGGTGCAGCGTCAGGATATATTGGTGTGTCTGCTTCTGAAGGTTACTCAAAGTCTAAGGGATATGGGTTCTCATATACTAGCTATGTTAAAAATGTCTCTTCTAGCGGAAGTGGTGCAAATAACGATGCGGTTCGCTTCTCCACAAGTGTGAATGATAATTTCTTTAATGTTGATTTAGATAAGGGTGTTTATAAGATTACTGTTACAGCAGGTAATGTAAAAAATATTGCAATTATAGCTGAAGGACAAAGACAGCTTAATGCTCTGGCTGGTAATAATGCTTCTGATTCTTTTATTATACCTGTTACAGATGGTCAGCTTAATATTTATCCAACTTATGGTAGCGGTAGTGATTTCTCTATTAGTGCAATTGAAATTGAGCAGATCTCAACTAATACTACTACTATGCCAACTATCTGGATTTGTGGAGATGATACAAGTGCCAATCATTATATCTCTGATGATAATGGCCCTCATGGATGGGGCGAGTATCTGGGAGATTTTGTGGATACAAGTAAGTATTATGTGCGTAATATATCTGCTGGAGAAGATACTGCCAACGTTATATCAAACAGTACTTTTAAGACAGCAGAGTATTATGGTAAGTCTGGCGATATTATCCTGATTGCTGCTGGTGCCTATGATCACATAAAGCAGGAATTGAAACATGTGGACACATATGATCCAACTGAGTATATTGCGGCTATGACTGATATGGTTCGTCGCGCTAAAGCAAAGGGAATGACAGTCTATCTTGTAAAGCAATATGGATTAACAGATGACTGTGCACAGTATCCACTTGTTTATTCAAAATGGTTTGGTGAAGAGATTGATGCAATTGCTACTTCTGAGAAAGTTGGGGTTATCGACTTATATCGTCTGTGGCTTGAATTCTGTCTGGAGCAAAACATAAGAATAGCAAATGGATATTATGCCTACGGAATTAATACCAATCTGCGTGGAGCAAGAAAAGTTGCTCAAATTATTGGCGAACAGTTATTCCCTGTTCAGGTATCAATGGACAATAATTATGACAAGATTATCGCTGAGAATATCGATTTTAAGACAGTTAAAAACGCATATTATTATGAGACAGAGGTCTCAGGAGGACCTGTCTCTAACCCACATAAAGGATTTATAATGTCTGTTGACAATCCACTAATGTTTACAAACCTGTACGAATTCGGTATAGGTGGATTATATGACAATCAGGCATGGAATTTAACTACAGTTTGTAGTGGTTATTATAAGTGGAAGGACTTAAATCCAGCCAAGGGAACATATAACTGGGATCCAATTGAAGACATGCTTAAAGCCTGTGAAGAGCATGGTATGACATGTGGAATAAGAATTCTTCCATATTCATCTTATGATGGAGATCATACTGATAATTATGGTGCAAAACATGATTATGTGCCAGCGTGGGTTTATGCAGAGGGTGCTGAGAAAGTGCGAGTTCCACTTAATAGCAATCCTTCTGTATATATTGATGTTCCAAAATGGGATGATATACATTACTTGCAGGCATGCAAGGATTTTGCTTTAGCTCTGGCCAACAAATACGATGGTGATCCAAGAATTGAATTCATTGATATACGCCCTTTCGGAGATTGGGGAGAGTGGCATTTCTCTTCTTCAAGTGCAGTTAAACTGCCTTCTGTAGATGTACAAAATGAGATGGTACAGTTTTATAGAGACTGTTTTGATAAGACCCTTCTCTGTATTACTTCTGGTGCATATGGTGAAGTTTATGATAATGCATTATCTCTTGGTATTACCAAAAGAGATGATGGTCTTATCGCTACTCCTAATACTGAGTGGGGCCTAAGGCTCGCTTATAAGGCCAATCTTCCTACCCTGGGTGAGAACTATCTACCTTATCATTATATGCTTGATCCTGATACTTACGGAACTGGCCCAGTCAATAACTATGATACTTATCTTGTAAGATGGACACCTGAAAGATTCCGCGAAGTAATTGAGATTGCGCATTTGTCTATGTTCCAGCTCGATCAGGATAGTGACTGCGGATATTATATTTATGAGGAGCAGAAAGATGTAGTTGAGGAGATGTGCAATCGTCTCGGCTATAATTTTACAGTAACTTCTGCTATCCGTTATGATAATAAACTCGTTGTCTCAATCAAGAATACTGGTCTTGCTTCCGCTTTCTTTGATATACAGCTTTGCGCCGAAATCACTGATGCCAATGGCAATAAAATATCGAACTTTGGGCAGCCAGTTCTCATACCTACAGGTAGTTTCCATGATGAGATGGAAAAGACTTTTGTTTTTGAATTTGATGGCACAATCCCTTCTGATTCTGCTATCTGCCTTTCCATGTATGATATAAATAACAGCTTGGTCAAAGGCAAAGATCCAACCGTGAGATTCGACAACAAAAATACTCTGCCTAATAACAGACTTCTTCTTGTTGAGGTAAAGCATGAGGTAATAAATACGGCAACACCAACTCCTGTTGCAACCCCTACTTCTGGAATAATAATCGGTGTGGTGCCAACATATGCGCCAGATGCAACTCCTGGCCCAATTCCAACAGTAAGGCCAACTTTAGCGCCAACTTCTACCCCTAGTAATGCACCATCCTCCTCGAAAAGCGTATCCGACTTCGTTACCCGATGCTATAGTGTCGCACTCTCACGCAAGCCAGACGACGAAGGCTTCAAATACTGGGTTGACTCACTCACAGGCGGCGCCGCCTGCGGCGCACAGGTAGGTTATGGATTTATCTTTAGTGGCGAATATATAAACAAAAATCGCTCAGATGAAGATTTTGTTCGTGACCTTTACAGCATGTATTTTGGACGTACACCAGATGCAGATGGATTTAATTACTGGGTAGGTCTTCTTGCTTCAGGCATTACACGAGAAGAAGTATTTGCAGGATTTGCAAATTCACTGGAGTTTTATAACCTGTGCTTTGAGTATGGCGTAGTAGCTGGAGTATATCTGACAGGAATTCCAAATGATCAGCAGGGCGGTGTAAACTGCTTTGTAGCAAGACTTTATAAAGTATGTCTGAATCGTCTTCCAGACATGGGAGGACATGCTGGCTGGGTATTACAGCTTATGGAAGGTAAAGTTACAGGAACAAGCTTAAGTTTTGGTTTTGTATTTAGCCCTGAGTTTATGGGACAGGGAATGACAAACGAAGAGTTTGTGGCATATATGTATCGAGCATTCTTTGGCCGTGAACCAGATATCGAAGGTTTTAATTCCTGGGTAACCAAGCTTAATAAGGGCGCATCTTACGAGGAAGTATTCCAGGGATTCTCTGGTTCAGCAGAGTTTTATAATCTGTGTTCTACTTTTGGTATAACCCCCAGCTGATGTTAAGTAAGCTTTGTTTTTTTGTCTCTCAAGGATGATTAGTTGTAGTGTTTTTCTGGTGTTTAGAATCTTGTTGAAAAATATTAGGGATATTGACAGAGAAATTTGATTTTGATACATTCAAAAGATACTAATTTCATTAGTAGGGAGGAAAGTTATGAAGAGAGGTTTAAAGTTAGTAGCAACTTTACTCAGCGCAGCAGTTGTGATGAGTAGTGGGCTATTTATGTCAGGTTTGACTGTAAGAGCTGACGGAATTGCAATCGATGAGAAGAATTTCCCAGATGAGAATTTCAGAATGTATGTCGGCATCGAATTTGACGAGGATGGAGATCAGAGTCTTTCAAGTGAGGAAATCAAGAAGATCACTACTATCAACTGTGATTGTCTTGATATTGGTTCTCTTAAGGGTGTTGAGAATTTCACTAGTTTAAAGATGCTGTCTTGCCGAGAGAACAGAATTACAAGTTTGGATTTAAGTGCAAATACTATGTTGTACAATCTTGACTGTAGCGAAAATCAGTTGAAGAGTCTGGATGTTAGCAAGAATACTGCATTGAATTCTTTGTTCTGTGTTAATAATATGCTTACAAGCATAGATATTAGCAATAATACGAAGTTAAAGATGTTTGCTTGTTCAGATAATCAGATTACAAGTGTTGATTTGAGCAAAAATACATATCTCAATTTGTTTGAGTGTGATAACAATAAGCTTACAAGCATTGATATCAGCAAGAACACAAAGCTTACTATTGTGTCTTGTGCAAATAATCAGCTTAAGTCTTTGGATATAAGCAATAACAAGATGCTCGAGGAGCTCAATTGTACTGATAATCAGATTACTAATCTTGATGTATCTGCAAACAGAGAGTTGTTTTACCTGCTTTGCTATAAGACTCAGATTAAATCACTTGATATCAGCAATTGCAAAACACTTGTGAACTTATATGACAATGAGGATATGCTTACTGAGGTATATTATCTTGCTGATATGATTCCTGATGTAATTGCATGGGCATCTGCTCCACAGCTGGCTTTCGAGACATATGCTTTGGTTATCGCAAAGGATATTACTCTTACAGCAAATGGAAGAGAGCTTTATCCAAATCCAACAACTCCTACTCCTGGTTCCGAAGAAGAGCCTGAAGTAACTCCTGAGACTGAGTGGCCAGATATCTTTATCGAGATTGGAGCAATCCCAACTGCAGTACCAACCACACCTGCTTCACAGAGCGTTGCATCTTTTGTTGAGCGTTGCTATAGCGTAGCACTTGGCAGATCTGCCGATGAAGCTGGATATAACTACTGGCTCGATTGCCTCAATGACGGTTTCATCTGTGGTGCTCAGGCTGGTTACGGATTCATATTCAGTGATGAATATAAGGCAAAAGATACAACAAACGAGCAGTTCGTAAATGACCTTTACAGTATGTATTTTGGTCGTGTGGCAGATGAGGCTGGCTTTAAGTACTGGGTTGATTTGCTTGACAATGAGATTTTTGACAGAGAAGAAGTATTTGCAGGATTTGCAAATTCAACTGAATTCGATAACCTTTGTGGAGATTACGGTGTAGTAACTGGTTCCTATATTGTAGGTGTTTCAAATGATCAGCAGGGCGGTGTTAATAGTTTTGTTGCAAGACTCTATAACATTTGTCTTAACAGACGTCCAGATATTGGCGGACAGTCAGGCTGGGTAGACAAGCTTATTGGCGGCGAGGTTACAGGTACAACTTGTGCATATGGCTTTGTATTCTCACCAGAGTTTATTGGACAGGAGCCAACAAACGAGGAGTTTGTAGCATACATGTATAGAGCATTCTTTGGTCGTGAGCCAGATCTCGAAGGATTTACATCATGGGTAATGATGCTTTACGAGGGTGCTTCTTACGAGGATGTATTTGCTGGATTCTCAGGTTCTGCTGAGTTCGCTAATTTGTGTGGCAGCTATGGCATAGTAGCTTAAGTAGCACTAATAGTTAAACGTTTTATAAGAGCCATCTCAATGTGATGATTATCGCATTGAGATGGTTTTTTACTTCTGCACGTCATAAGTCAGATGCGGGCGATGAAGTATATGATGGAAGAATCAGTAAAAGTGTTGCCAAGATGGAACATGATGAGACAAATGGAATGGATCCAGCAGTTGCAGGAAAATATATTTGTAAAATTGCACTTCAAAAAAATGTAAAACCATTATATTCTATAGGTGTAGTTTATAAGTTTTTGAGTGTACTTTGCATGATTTTACCAGTCAGAGTAAAGAATGCCCTTATTGGTAAACTATATGGTTAGTAGGTGGAGTTGAAATAAGTACGAAGTTTTTGCTTCGTCAGTATGTTAATGCTTCTAGGATTAATGGAGGCTCCATATGAGACAAAAGGAAAGAATAAGCATTACACCAATAGTTGTAATTGTTGTCCTTGCTGTTTTGCTTATATTGCTTTTGCCTAGTTCGTTGTCCGTATTTATTGATATATGCCTGCTTTTTGGCATAATTGGTGGAATTGTATTTATTAAAAAGGGTAAGGAGATATTCAAGTATCTCTTGATTTTTACCAGCCTCATTATTGGCTTCGTGGCTGCTCTTTTGGCAGATTCGCGTACCAATCAGGTTTTTAATCTCTTTATCCGCACAGGTCCTTTGGACCGCACTATGAATCTGCTTTTGGACAGACTGGCATCGCATATTATAGCAACTATTTTATCGGCAACGATTATTGCTGGTATTTCGTATGAGATAAAATGGAACCATGAGCGCAAGGGTGCCAAAAGCGTTCTTGACTATTATGCCAGTGTTAATAAAACGCCAGAGCCAGATGATAAAATTGAAGACGCGAGCGAAGAAACAGAAAAAACTGATACGAGAGAAGACAACTAATTATGGGATTTCTATTTTGGAAAAAAGAGAAGAAACTGGGTTATAAACCACTAAAAAATCTTATAGAGGCAGACATCAATGGAAGTATTGCTACTTCACGTATATTTAAATACAGATTTACTCTTCCAGCTGGTTGCCAGTTTAAAGATGTAACTGAATTCAATAATACAAACTATAAAGAGAAGAATGTCTCATTTCTTGATATGCAGGCAGTCTGCGCTGACTATCACATTGGTGTTATCGTAGTTATCTTAGATGGTACTGGTCTGGTAAAGGAATGGAGCGAGCGTGAGGATATGGTAGTTAATGCCATGCTTCAGAAGACATTTATGGATTTTGATCCTGAGAAGCTTGAGTCTAAAGAATTTATGGGTCTTCCATGCAGACATTATAAGGGTATTTTAAACAGGACTTTCGCTGATGGTAAAAGAAGATATCAGGAGCAGTATGAATATTGTGCACCTTTTTGCACTGTGAATTTTAATGTCAGCTGCTGGGAGGAATTTAAGGATAACCTTCCGGATGTGTTTAGTTATTTTAAGCCAAGTACTGAGGACTAATTTTATTTCAATTACAATAGCCGCCCTCACATAATGTAAGAACGGCCACTGCAAGTTTGTTTAGGGTGGGAAATGCTAATTAATATCCAATCTCCTCGAGTATTGCATCGAGAAGTGCACTATTCTTAAGGGAAAACTCTGGTGTAACCAGCGGTGTACTAAGACCGAGGATACATTTACTTAGGTTTTCCACCTCAAGACTATAGTTATTAGGAGCGTCGACTTCGCGAACAGTCTTTGTTCCATCGACGGTAATCTCATATTTAAGTTTTCCGCTCTGATTATATTCAACAAAAGACTCGATATAGCCCTTTGTTCCTTTGATATAAAGGCGGTCATAACGCGCATTGTTTCCAAGAACCATACCACAGTTGAAAGCGGCACGTGCACCATTCTTGAACTTAAGGATAGCAGCTGTTGAAGCATCGACATCTTCATCAGTCATTTCAGCTACAGCCTTAACCATAGATACATCTGAATTGATGAGGGAGAGAATCATTGTTGTGCAGTAGCAGCCAAGATCGTAGACCATACCACCGCCTAATTCCTTATGAAGTCTGAAGTCTTCATCATATCCCTGTGTATAAAAAGCGGTCTCAATAAAGAGAGGCTCACCAATAATTCCAGAATTAACATCATCCTGTAGTGACTTTACATATGGGCTGTGAAGGTAAGCATAAGCTTCCATGAGAATCACATTGTTCTCCTTGGCAACCTTATACATCTCTTCTGCTTCGGTTTTATTAAGTGCAAGAGGCTTCTCACACAAAACGTGCTTTCCAGCACGAAGCGCCTTAATTACCCACTCTTTGTGGATGTCATTAGGAAGAGGAACATATACAGCCTGAATCTCATCATCTTCAATGAGCTTGTCATAGCCAATATAACCCTTGTTGAAGCCAAACTTATTTACATATCTGTCAACCTTCTCCTGAGATCTTCCAGCAATTGCGTGAAGTTCGCAGGATTCAGCAAGAAGTGCACCAGGAATCATTCCGTAGTCAGCAATATTTGCAGTTCCAAGAACACCCCACTTTACTTTTGTGTTTGTACTCACAGCGTTTATCCCCCTCTTTTGTTTTTCTTTACGAAAAGAATAATCTATTTAACTTATAAACTCTCATAGATTACGTGCTAATTTTATCAAATTTCCGACTTAAGCTTGTTAACGATTAATAAATTAACAGTATGGTTAACAGATTATAAACAAAACGCAAGTACTCTTGACAATTATGATAAATAAAGAATATTTTATAAGTAAAGTGATAAGTATAACAAATGATGGGGGTAAATTAATGTTCGATTTTAAAAGTATGTCGGCATTTTTATACGTTGAACTTGATATATTTAGCATGCTTCTTTTGGTTGTTTTGTGTTTGTTTTCATATTGGCTGTTCAAGCGTCAGGGGTGGACGCGACCAGTGCCAGCAATCGCGACAGCAGGACTTTACCTGGTAGCATTTTTCCTCGATGGTGTCGAGGCAATGGCTGAATATTTTAATGCCCTTTCGGCTACTTCACTATATGTTATAAACTCGCTGTACTTCGTGGCCATTGTGGCAGCGGCTACAGCCTATCTCATATATGTGTATGTAAGACTTGGGTTTGCAAGGAAAGACAAGGGATCTGAGATAATGCTTCTTTGTATTCCTTCAACTATTGTAGGAATTATGTCGATTACAGCAATCAGCAATGGAATGCTGTTCTACATGAGTGATGCGAATCATTATAAAAGAGGACCGATTTATCATGCATATACTGGAGCTATCATATTCTATTATGGTCTCGGTATAATTCTTAGTTCATATGCTTACTTCAGAGAGAAGAAGAGAACAGGCAAGAAAAGGACTGATGACACTTATCTTATGACAGGTCTTGTCCTATATGCCTGCTTTAATCTTTTGTGTTTCCTTGTTCAGTGGATTACTCAGTTTAACTTCTATCCAATGGGCGCGACTATCTCAGTCTGCATCTTTGTAATCATCATGATTTATGGTCAGGTTAGTAAATCTAATCAGTTCATGGCAAAGCAGGATCTTAAGATTGCTGAGATGAATGAGATTCTTAAGGAGGAGCGTGAAGTTAAGGAATTCTTCCTTACAGGATATTTTGCAGCTTTCTATGTTGATCTTGATAGCCACACCTATAAAGTTTATTTCTGTGATGATGATAGGTACAAAGGAAGCGATGATTTCTTTGAGTTATCCGCTAAGATTTGCGAAGATTTTGTAGCTGGTGAAGATGGTACGAATATTCTAAGTCTTCTTAAACCAGAAGCAATTCGCAAAATTCTTAAAGAAGAAAAGCAGTTTCAGGTCATCGTAAGAAGTTCTAATCGTGACGGTCAGCACTATATCCTTATGCATATCGTAAGAGGCGCTGATGAGAATCACGTAGCTATCGGCTTTACAGACGTAGATAATCTTGTTAAGAGACGTATGGAGGAAGCAAGAAGAATTGATCAGAGCCACCACCTTATCGAGATGCTTGGCGGTATGGTTGAATCCCGTAATATGGAGTCTGGCGAGCATATACAGCGAGTTAAGGAATATACTAAGATTCTTGCCGAAAGCATGATGAAGAAGTATCCAGAATACGGACTGGATATGCACAAGATTGAGCTTATAGTGTCAGCTTCTGCTCTTCATGATGTAGGAAAGATCAAAATCTCAGACAGTATTCTTCTTAAGCCTGGAAAGCTTACACCAGAAGAATTCGAGGCTATGAAAGAGCATACAATCATTGGAAGTGCAATCGTATCCAAGATGATGATTGGTCTTGATGAGGAATATGCAAGATACTGCCGCGAGATTGCACTTTATCACCATGAGAAATGTGATGGTAAGGGTTATCCAGAAGGTCTTAAGGGTGATCAGATTCCAATATCTGCCCAGCTTGTATCAATTGCCGACTGCTTTGACGCTCTTACAACAAAGCGTGTTTATAAGGATGCTTATTCACTTGATGAGGCTTATGACATGATTCTTGGCGGTAAGTGTGGTCAGTTCTCAGGAAAGATTCTTGACTGTTTCATCGCTAAGAGAGAAGAGCTTTTTGAGAAGGCAGAAGAACTTAAAGCTTAAGATATATTTTGTGGAACTCATAACGACTGTTCCAGAATAGAATGAATTGATATGTTTGATTTATCTATCGGCGTATCAGATTCTAAAGGCTATTCGGGGCAGTCGTTTTTATGTTTATTTGCATTAAAAGGTTTGCTACTGCAATACTGGGGCAGTCTATTCACTTAAAACAGGCATTTCATTCACTGAAGAGTGAATGAAACGGGCAATCTGAGTGAGAAGAAGGAAGCTTTTATCGTTGTTTGGTTCTTATCACAGAAGGCAGGCGTTAATACCCCTTAATAACTTGACATACGGGGCAAATATGAGTTTAATTTACTTTGTAGAATTGTAGTTTTGTAGAGGTATATATCGTGAAGAAATTTACTGTAGGAATAGTAGGTCTTGGATTAATTGGCGCCTCTTTTGCCAAGGGATATCAGGAAGCGAAGAAACAAGATGGTGATGATATAACCATTCTCGGATTCAACAGAACTCACTCAGTTGTTGAGAGAAGTCTTGAAGAGGGAATTATTGATGGAGAATTGACATCAGAGTCACTTAAGGACTGTGATATTGTTATCATCTGTAATTATCCAGAGGCATGTATAAAGTATATGGAAGACAACAAGGATTACTTCAGGAAGAATGGTCTTGTAATTGATGCCTGTGGAAATAAGAGAATTGTCTGTATTCCAGGATTTAAAATTGCCAAGGAAAATGGTTTCGTTTTTGTTGGCGGACATCCAATGGCAGGAAATAAATATTCAGGAATGGATTATGCCAAGGGTGACATGTATGTTGGCGCTCCTATGGTAGTAGTTCCAGAAAGCAGAGAAGACACGGAGACATTTGAGAGAGTTAAGTACTATCTCGAGCCTCTTAAGTTTGGAAGCTATTGTCTGTCTGATGCTGAACATCACGATAAGATGATTGCCTTTACTTCTCAGATGGCACACCTCGTATCAAATGCATATATTAAGAGCCCATCAGCAAGATTACATGAGGGTTTCTCAGCTGGAAGCTACAAGGATATGACCAGAGTTGCATGGCTTAATCCACAGATGTGGACTGAGCTTTTTATGCAGAACAAAGACAATCTTATTAATGAAATTGACATTTTGATTGATGAACTTAATAAATACCGTAAGGCTCTTGAGGAAGAGAATAGTGCTGAGATGGAAAGACTTCTTGATGAAGGACGAAGAATTAAGGAAGAGGTTGATGGCTGATGAAGTTTGATTTAGATAAAAAATTCGACCTCACAATCACAGTTCCTGAATCAAAGTCAGTTGGCCACAGAGCTCTTATCGTTAATTTCCTCATAGATCTGGCACAAGATAGAGTAAGTAACAATGTTAAATACCCTATATCTGCCAATATAGACGACAGTCAGGACATTATTGCAACCAAAGACTGTATTAATAATCTGGCAGAACTCTCTAATAAAGCAAGAGAAGAAAAACCACAGGAAGTTGTTCTTCCATGTAAAGAGAGCGGTTCAACTTTGAGATTTTTTATTCCTGTTGCAATTGAGGTATTAAGATACTTAGATCTTCTGGGAACAACAAATATCAGATTTAAGACAGCTGGAAGACTTTTTGACCGACCAACAAATGATGTCGAGGAATGCCTTGGCGGACATGGTATTGAGATTATTCATGAAGAAGATACAAGAGATATTATCGTTAAATATGATGAATCAAAGGATAGTCATGAAGATGAATATGCTATTGATGGAACGGCTTCTTCACAGAATATCTCTGGCCTTATAATGGCGCTTCCTTTAAATGATACCAGTAAGAAAGTTAAGGTTCTTAATAACCTGAATTCTGCTACATACGTGATGCTTACACTTGACGTACTTAAAAAGCATGATGTGGGAGTTGATTATGATGGGGATATGACTTTCGAGATTGAGGCTTCGAGCTATAAGAATGGTAATCCTGCAGAACTAAGAGACGGAGACTGGTCTTCAGGCGCATTTTTCCTTTGTATGAAGGAGCTGGCTGACAGCTTAAATGAGGGCAAGAACTTAGATATTCAGGGGCTCTCGATGGATTCATACCAGGGTGACAAGGCGATTGTCGATTTTATTGAGAAATTTAAAAAAGCGCAAAAAGATTCAAAAAAGGAATTCTCTTATGATTGCAAAACAATTCCTGATATCGTACCTTATATGGCGGTATGGGCTGCGCTCTTTGATAACGGGAATATGACTGGGTTTAAGACTACTTTCGAGAATGTTGGAAGACTTAAGATAAAGGAGTCTGACAGAATACAGGCGATAATCGAGATTCTTGATGCCATAGAGGCGAAGTCTGATTTTGACGGGGAGAACCTGACAGTATATACTTCTGATATTAAAATAATTGACCAGATGAGAAGTCAGGGCAGAGTAATAAGCCTTTCTTCCCATAATGATCACCGAATGGCGATGACTGATTTTCTTCTCGCACTCGGAACAAAGATGGTAGTAGATATTGATAATATCGAGTGCATGACCAAGTCATGTGCGCTGTTACCAGAGATAATGACTAAGAATTTTGCCATCTGATGGCACAGGAAGGAATAATAATGGGAGCGTTTTGTTATAACGGCAAAAATATTAAGCTTACAGTTGAGGGTGAGTCACATAGTGTTGAGATCTCAGCACTTATCGAGGGCGAGCCAGCTGTTATCGATAGTATAAAGGTGGATGAGGAGAAGCTTCAGGCTTTTCTTGATCGCCGTGCACCAGGTAAGAATGCATGGTCAACACCTCGTAAAGAGCCTGACAAGGCAATTATTGAGAGAAGTTCAGGCCTTATTTTTGGAAAGATTGTAAATACAAATACAAAGCCACATGACTACTCAGGCCTTCTTAAGTGCCCAAGACCTTCACATGCGGACTATACTGCAAAATTAAAATATGGTGAGAGCTATACCTCTTCAGGCGGTGGCTCTTTCTCAGGAAGAATGACAGCTCCGCTCTGCATCGCAGGCGGCATTGCGCTTCAGGAATTAAATAAAATGGGAATAAATATCTATTCTCATATTAAGTCTATCGGAGGTATCTCTGATACAAGTATTACTTCTATTTCGCTTGAGAATCAAGATGAGTTTATCTCAGATCTCGCGAAAGTAAAATCAAAAGAATTTCCAGTTGTATCAGATGAAGCTGGTGATCAGATGATCGAACTTATTAAATCCCTTGCTTCTGAACTTGATTCAGTCGGAGGCGTTACAGAGACAGTTATTACTGGTGTTCCAGGCGGCGTTGGCGGACCACTTTTTGATGGTATCGAAGGAAAGATTGCAGGCCTTATGTTTGCAGTACCTGCTGTTAAGGGAATTGAATTTGGTAATGGATTTGAAGGAAGCACACTTAAGGGCTCAGAGAATAACGATAACTTTACTGTTGTTGATGGCAAAGTTAAGCTTAAGACTAACCACTCTGGTGGAATTCTTGGCGGAATCTCTGTAGGTGAGGCTGCTCCAATTGTATTCTCGACTGCTTTTAAGCCAACACCTTCAATTGCAAAAACGCAGGCTACAGTAGATCTTGATACAATGCTAGAAACAACAATTGAGATTAAGGGCAGACATGACCCATGTATCGTGCCACGTGCAGTTCCTGTAACAGAAGCTGTGGCAGCACTTGCTATCTGGGATATGCTTCTTGGCTAAAGCATACATAAAGACGACATATAGAATTTTAATTATAAGGAAAAGGATAAACTAAAATGGCACATGAGAAATTAGAAGAATTACGTTTAAAAATTGATCAGGCTGACAGAGACCTCCTTGACGCTTTTAAGCGCAGAATGGATGTTGCACAGAGAATCGGACTTTATAAATCTGAGAATGGAATGGAAGTTCTTGATCCAAAGCGTGAAGAGATCAAACTTGATGCGATTTATGACCAGGCTGATCCAGAGATTAAGCCTTATGTAAGAGATTTGTATGTTAAGCTTTTCGAGCTGTCAAGAAAAAGACAGAATAAGCGTAAGTTCGGTGTTCTTGGCCGTTCCCTTCCACACACATATAGTCCGCTCCTTCACAATATGTTCCAGGACGAATACGACTATACAATTATCGAGAAGGAGCCAGAGGAACTGGATGCTCTCTTTGAGAATCATGTATACGATGGCTTTAATGTAACCATTCCTTATAAGAAGGAGGCTGCGGCTCGCTGTAGTTTCTTGTCAAATGAGGCTAAAGAGATTGGAAGCGCAAATACTGTTGTATTTGATGAAGACGGCAAGGCAAGCGGCTATAATACTGATATTTATGGTTTTTACTATCTTCTCAAGAGCAACGGCATTGAGGTAAATGGCCGTCGCGTATTGGTTCTTGGTACAGGCGGTGCATCAGTTGCAATTAATTATGTACTTCAGAAGCTCGGTGCTGCTTCAATTTCATTCTGCGATCTTGAGACAGAGATTAATTATTCTAATGTTTATGACAGATGCATCGATTCTGAGATTATCGTAAATGCTACTCCAGTAGGAATGTATCCTCATGTTGAGAATGCAGCTGTTGATCCTTCAAAGTTCAAGAGCCTTCAGGCTGTAGTTGATGTTGTTTATAATCCATCCACAACAAAGATTCTCGAGCTTACTTCTAAGATTAAGGCTGGCGTTGATGGCGCTAAGTTTACACCAATTGCAGCAGGTGGTCTTGGAATGCTTGTAGCTCAGGGCTACAAGGCTTCAAGAATTTTCCGCGGAATCATGAGCCCAGAAGAAAAAGCATCTGGAATTTATAACATGCTCGACATGGACGACGAGGCAATCTCAATCATCTCAAAGGTTCTCGCCAAAGTATCTGCAGACATGCGTAATATCGCTATCATCGGTATGCCAGGCTGCGGCAAGAGTAATTTTGCTGAATATCTCTCACTCGTGAGCGGCCGTGAGTTAGTTGATCTTGATATTGCTTATCTTGATGAATATGGCATCAAGCCATCTGATGAGATTAAGGAGAATGGAGAGGATGCGTTCCGTGCAAAGGAATCCGCGCTTCTTCGTAAGTATGCTTATAAGTCAGGTCTCGTTATCTCCTGTGGTGGCGGCATCGTAACCCGTGAGGAGAACTATTCTGTCCTCAAGGCAAACAGCATTGTCTACTATATTGAGCGTCCATTGTCTGTTCTTTGTTCAGACGACCGCCCATTAAGTCAGAGCATTGGTGTTGAGGAGCTCTATAATCGTCGAAAAGATTTATATTCTCATTTCGCCGATCATGTAATCTCCGTTGGTGAGTGCCCAAGCGGCTCAGATTTTGTCAAAGCGGCTTATGAGATTTATAAGGTTTAAGGCTTAAGACTTAAGGCGTGCGCCCAAATCGAAAGGAGAAAAAGAATATGCAGATTCTTGTACTTAATGGACCAAACTTAAACATGCTCGGCATTCGTGAGCCAGGCAAATATGGCACTGTCACACATAATAACCTAAAGGATATGATCAATAATCGTGCAGGCGAGCTTGGTCTCGACGTCACATGTAAGCAGTCAAACAGTGAAGGCGAGCTTATCGATATTATCCAGAGGGCATATTTTGATAAGGTTGACGGCATCGTCTTTAATCCAGGCGGATATACTCACACATCAGTTGCACTTCTCGATGCCCTCAAGGCTGTAAGCATCCCATGCGTTGAGGTTCATATCACTGATATAGCTGAGCGTGAAGAGTTCCGCAAATTCTCATATATCTCCCTTTATGCTGAGAAAACCATCAAGGGTCACGGCGTTCAGGGCTATATTGAGGCCATCGATTATCTGAATGAGAAGTATGGTGCCTAAAAGTTTGTAAGTTTATTAGTTTGATGCCGCCGAAGTCGAGCGTTTTTGACTTCGGCGGTTTTTGTTTGTGGATTTGCCAGGCGAGAGGCGGTTGATGTGGGAGGCATTCACTTAAAACAGGCGTTTTATTCACTGGAGAGTGAATGGATTGGGCATTCTGAGTGAGATTCACTTAAAACAGGCATTTCATTCACTGGAGAGTGAATGGATTGGGCAATTCTGAGTGAGATTCACTTAAAACAAGCATTTCATTCACTGAAGAGTGAATGAAACGGGCATTCTGAGTGAGATTCACTTAAAACAAGCATTCCATTCACTGAAGAGTGAATGAATCTGTATTTTTAAGTGAAATCATCGCAATAATTTTTAAACCAATTGTCGAATTAGAAATCCCTTAACCATCGTAGATGGACTGTCAGACGAGGCAATCTGAAGGGCTGTTTTGTCGGAATTTGTCGGACTTTTGTAGTATTTTTTGATCTGCCTTTCGGTATAGAATTTAAAAAACTATATGAAAGGAGGAAAAGAATGGATATAAGAGAATTCTTTTCAAATGAATATATTGTGCTATATGTGAGTGGCTTGACTTATCAGTTAAGAGATATGCCAAAGTTTGGGATAGTTAATCGAAAATGCATTGATGGAACCATTAAAAGCATCCGAGAATACGATCCCCGCACGAAGAAGGTTAAGTGTGAATGTTATCTTTCGAGCGAGAAGGGGCAGGCCATGCTTGATAGTAAGAAGAGGCGCGAGCAGCTTGAGGAGAGGCTTAATTTCTATAAGATGCTGTGGTATAAGCGAACGGCGCGAGACATTCCGCTACTAAGCGATGTGGAGCTTCGGACAATTTATAATGTGAGCAAGAAGTTCAAGGATTTGACATTCTATCAGGCGCTTGAGGCGGAAGCGGCGGTTAGAAGATATGGGATGGAGAAGCATACGCGTCAGTATAATGGAATTGCGATGAGGTCAAAGCTTGAGACAATTGTGGCAACGACGCTTGGAGAACTGGATTTGCCGTTCAAATATGAGGCGGCGGTTAAGCTTGGAAATGATGTGAAATATACGGATTTTTGGGTGCCATTGATTTTCCTGAACTGCTGCTTTCCGATTGAGGTGGCAGGGATGATTGCAGATGGGGCATATTTGGCCAAGATGAATATAGATTTGGTGCGATATTTCGAGAATGGATTTTTATTTAATCACAATCTTCTGATTGTGATGGAGACTGATGGTTTTGAGGGAAGTTCTGAAACAATAGGTCAGACAATATGTGATTTTATTAATCGTATCGTCCATGATGTTTTTGTTACTGCCGAAATTTCTTTACGTAATAGCAACGAATTCACCACATAAAAAGCACAAAAATTTACTGAATTATTAAAGATATATACAATAAAAAGTTTTATAATCATAACATGGGCAGAAGTGAATAATCGTGTGACGCCATTTTGGTCTAAGGTTCATCTGAGGCTCGTCTGAGTTAATCTGGGGTTGCCTGGAACTCGTCTGGAATTCATCTGAGGCCACCTGGAGTTCATCCAGAACCTGCCTGAGAATCTACTTTAGCCATTGGCCAGAAGCCAGATTATTCAAATAACATAAATATGAGGTAAATTTATGACAAAAATCACTCTTGATTGGAATGAGTACACAAAGACTGCGATTGAACTTGCTGAAGAGGGTTCTGTACTTCTTAAAAATGATGACGCAGCACTCCCAATCGCGCGAGGCGAGGAAGTGGCACTTTTCGGAAGAATGCAGAGCCACTACTATAAGAGCGGCACAGGCTCTGGTGGAATGGTAAATGTTCAGCATGTTACTACCATTCGTGAGGCAATCGACGAAGATTCTGATATCTCTTATAACAAGGAATTAGCGCAGATTTATGATGACTGGGCTACAGATAATCCTATTGATCTTGGTGTAGGCTGGGGTGCTGAACCATGGTCACAAAAAGAGATGCCTGTTGATGAGACGCTTATAAAGAAGTTTGCAGCAATTAATAATACTGCTATTGTTGTAATTGGAAGAACTGCTGGCGAAGATAATGATAATAGTGACAGTGAAGGCGCTTATCAGTTGTCCAAGGAAGAAGATGAGCTTATAAGACTTGTGTCTGAGAATTTTAGTAAGAGTGTAATTCTCCTCAATGTCGGTGGCATCATCGATATGAGTTTTGTCACAAGATATAATCCAAGCAGTGTTATGTATATCTGGCAGGCCGGCATGGTTGGCGGTATTCCTGCTATTAATCTGATTACTGGTAAGGCAACACCATCTGGTCGTCTTACTGATACTATCCCTCTTAATCTCTATAATCATCCTGGATACTATAATTTTGGTACAAAGGACGAGTATAAGGATCACTATGAAGAGGATTTGTTTGTTGGATATCGTTACTTTGAAACATTTGACCGCGTAAAGGTTCGTTATCCATTCGGTTATGGACTTTCATATACACTTTTCGAGTGTGAGGCAGTTGAGTTTAAGGCAGATACTCTTGGTGTTACTGCAAAGATTCGCGTTAGAAATATCGGTAACTACAAGGGTAAGCATTCTGTTTTGATGTATGCGCACGCACCAGAGGGTGTTATTTCTAAGCCAGAGAAAGTACTCTGTGCTTATGGCAAGACAAAGGAGCTTTTTCCAGGCGAGGAAGATATAGTTGTTCTCAAGGCTAAGGCAAGAGATTATTCTTCTTATGATGACGACAACCGTCTTGGACTAGGTACAGGATTCGTTCTCGAAAATGGACTCTATACCTTCTCCATCTCACAAAATAATGATGATAAGAACATTGACCTGGTTACATACTTTAACGATGTTATGGTTGAGCCAGTGGAGTCAGCACTTCGTCCTGTTGAGTCACTCCAGCGCATGATAATTGGCAAGGATGGACACGAGGACTTTGAGATTGCTCCAATGCGTCAGGTTGAGCACGTTGATAAGTGCCTTGATGGTCTCAAGGAGATCCCACAGACTGGTGACAAGGGCATCAAGCTTATCGATGTTAAGAATGGCAAAAATACAATGGATGAATTCATTGCCCAGATTGATGATGAGGAGCTCTGCCTTATCATAAGAGGTGAGGGAATGGGTTCTCCTAAGGTTACAATCGGAACCGCAGGTGCTTTTGGCGGAGTTGCCAAGAAGCTTAACGAGATGGGTGTTCCAGCACTCTGCTGCTCTGATGGTCCTTCAGGTATGAGAATTGACAGTGGCAAGAAGGCTTTTGCTCTGCCAAACGGTACTCTCATTGCCGCAAGTTTTAATAATGAACTCGTTACCAAGTTATTCGACTTCTTCGGTAAGGAGATGCTCAGTAATAAGATTGATACAATCCTTGGTCCTGGTATTAATATTCACAGATATCCACTTAATGGACGTAACTTCGAGTATTTCTCAGAGGATCCTTATCTTACAGGTCATATGGCTTGTGCTCAGATTGAAGGTCTTGAGAAGAATGGCGTAACTGCTACAATTAAGCATTTCGCTCTTAATAACCGTGAATTCAGAAGACGTCATTCAGATTCTGTTGTATCAGAGAGAGCATTAAGAGAAGTATTCCTTCGTGCATTTGAGATTGCAGTTCGTGAGGGCGGTGCCAGATCAATCATGACATGCTATAACAAGATTAATGGTACTTATGGTGCTGGTAACTATGAGCTTAATACCAAGATTCTTCGTGAGCAGTGGGGCTATACAGGTATCGTAATGTCAGACTGGTGGGCATTTATTAATGAGGTTCCTACACAGAATTTCTTTGTTGATGATCATGCAATGATGGCAAGAGCTCAAAATGATCTCTATATGGTTTGCTCAAGTGTTGAGCGTGAATTTATTGATGAGGCAGATACATATAAGTATCTTAAGGAAGGCGATGGAAGCCACATTACACGTGCTGAGCTCCAGCGTAATGCCAAAAATATCCTGAATTTTGCCATGAATACACCAGCAATGGGCAGAATGAATGGTGAAGAAATCGAAGTTGAGCACATCAATTGCCCATTTGCAGATGAGAATAAGGCTCTCGAGGTTGATACATATTATAAGATCTCTGGCGAGGAGACAGTTATCAAGTTTGAGCGTGATTCAAGCGATGGTCTTCCAATTGCTTTCGGTATCTCAAGCGAGCGTCCAGGCTTCTATGATGTTACTTTCGAGGCAACATCTGACCTTAATCCACTTGCTCAGATTCCAATGACAATCTACTATTCAAGTATTCCAATCAAGGTTATTACTTGGAATGGAACAAATGGTGAGGTTGCTTCAAAAACTGTTGATGCAAGATTAGCTACACGCCACTCAGTTTTAAGACTTGTCTTCGGAGGCAAGGGTGTATCTATTAAGAGCATGACCATTAAGTATCACTGCTCTCTTGAGGAAGCAAAAGATCTTGGACTTATGTTCTGATTCTATTATTAGGAATGTGATTTATAAGCTACAAACCAGGCCAGGGATGTCTTTAAGGTATCCCTGGTTTTTTAGTGCTATAATAAATCTAGTTTGTTTAGGGTCGGTTTTCACCGATGCGGATACCTATGACGATGTGCTCAAGGATTCGGAGAAGTCCTTTAGCTATCTGAATTCTCTTTGCGAAAAGTAGAATTGTATTAAAAAAACACACAAACTATCTAATCGGAGGCGTAAAAATGATCAAGGGACTTCATCACATCAGTATTAAATGTGTTACTTCAGAGGACTATGAGAGGACACTTGATTTTTATCTACATATTCTTGGTCTTAAGATATATAGAAAGTGGAGTGAAGGTGTGCTTATAGACCTTGGCAGCGGCTATCTGGAGATATTTAATAATGGCCAGGAATGTCTTCCTCAGGGTGTAATAAGACACGTGGCACTTGAGGTTGACGATGTTGATGCCATGGCTAAGAAGGTAAGTGATGCAGGCTATGAGATCTTCATGGGACCAAAAGATATTTGTTTTCCATCAGAGCCACCATTTAAAGCACGAGTTGCTTTCTGTAAAGGCCCGATGGGTGAGGATGTCGAGTTTATTAAGTAATCGCTCATTATTATAATCATCTAATTCGATTTATAAAGAAGCATTTTATTAGATTACTCCTAAGCTAGTAGATGATCAGGCACTTGAGGCTTACAATTTGAATAAGTGATTTTTTACAGTGATATAATATCTTCTAGATTAACCTAGGAGATATTTTTTATGAATAATGATGCTACAAATGATCAGCTTGAACTTTTGATGAAGGAGAATGAGCGCTTAAGAAAGCAGCTTGAATTCTCTCTGGAAATAGATAAAGAGAAGACAATATTCAGACAGACACATTTATCTAATCATGGCCGTAATGAGAATGATTCCGAGCATGCATGGCATATGGCTATAATGGCTTATATTCTTCGTGAATATTCCAATAAAGAAATAGATATAGCGAAGGTAATGCTCATGTGTCTTATTCACGATGTAGTTGAGATTGATGCTGGCGACACATATGCTTACGATCCTGAAGGCCTAAAAACTCAAAAAGAGAGAGAAGAGAAAGCCAAGAACAGGATTTTCGGGATGCTTCCAGAGGATCAGAAGAATGAACTTATATCTATTTGGGAAGAGTTTGAAGAATATGAGACAGCTGAATCCAAATTCGCACACTGTATGGATAATGTTCAGCCTCTCCTTCTTAATAACAGTAATGATGGCATGGACTGGGTGGAGCATGATGTAAATGAATTACAGGTTCGAGGCCGTCAGGGCAAAAACATTGAAGGGTCAAGGATGCTCTATAAGTTAACTGATGCGATTATAAAGAGACATGTTGATAAAGGTCATCTTTGATATGAAATTGTAAAGCATTTGAATATTTATTTTTCTCGAAAACAATGTATAATCAAACTGGATTGATAGTTGTATGTATATATTTGCTATTATCCTATGGAGTATAAAGATAATTAAAGAATGGAGAGAAAAAATGAATTTCAAAAAGGTTATGGCATCTGGTCTGGTATGTGCCACTCTTGTAGGTAGTATCGGATTACCTGATTTTGTTTTGAAGCAGGATGTTTTTGCTTCCACTGTTTCAATTAATTATTCAGCTGATGCTGCTGGAATTGATGGAATTAAAGCATTCGTAACACGTATGTATGACGTTTGTCTTGGCCGTAAACCTGATGAGCAGGGCCTTAATGGCTGGACTAATCAGTTGGTGAATAAGGAAGCAACAGGCTGTTCTGTGGCTTATGGCTTTGTATTCAGCCCGGAATTTGTTGGTAAGAATCCTAGTAACAAAGATTTTGTTAATTATATGTATGCTGCTTTCTTCGGTCGAGAAGCTGATCAGGGTGGACTTAATTACTGGGTAGACTTCCTTAATAAGGGTGCCAGTAAAGAAGAGGTGTTTGCAGGTTTTGCGAACTCTCAGGAGTTTAGTAATCTCTGTAAAAAATATAATGTAGTTAAGGGATATTATGTTCAGGGACAGAATGCTAATAACACTGCCAAAGTAAATCTTTTTGTAGACAGACTTTATAGCATTATTCTTAACAGAGAATGTGATGAAGGCGGTATGGCAGGCTGGACTGAGAAGCTTCTTAAAAATGAACAGACAGGATGTTCTGTAGCATATGGCTTTGTATTCAGCCCAGAATTTCTTAATAGACATGCTTGTAATAACTGCTATGTAGAAGCACTTTATAAAGCTTTCCTGGGCCGTGCTTCTGATGAAGGTGGTAAAAAAGCCTGGGTAGATAAACTTAACCAGGGTTCAACAAGAGAAAGTGTATTCTCTGGATTTGCAGGTTCAGCAGAATTTGCTGCTATCTGTTCTGATTATGGTATTCAGCCAGGAAACCTTAATGGCGTAAATGGTTCTACATATGCTGATGGAGAAAAGTGCACTATTTGTGGTGGTTCTTCAAATGGTGGATCTACGGGTGGTGGATCTACAGGTGGTGGAACTAATCCAACAACAGCTCCAGTAACTTCAGACAGGGATGGACTTGTAGAGATAAATGGTGACTGGTATTACTACGAGAGAGGTAAGATGTGTCACGGTTTTGTTCAGGTTAAGGACGATAGTGGCAAGGTTTCAACTTACTATTTTGATGACACTACAGGTAAGGCATTTAAGGGCTGGCATGAAATAGAAGGAAAGAAATACTATTTCTTGGATTCAGGAATTATTGCTGAAGGCTTTTGTAAAATTGGAAATAATACATATTATTTCAATCCTATTTATGGCGTAATGCGTACAGGCTTCCTATATCTTGATGATGAAACATATTTCTTTGATAGAGAGACTGGTATCATGCAAACCGGCTGGCAGGAGATAAAATACGATCAGGATGAGAAGGTGTATGTTTATTATTTCCTATCTTCAGGTAAGGCCGCTACTGGTTTTCAGACAATAGATGGAAAGAAATACCATTTCTCCGATGGTGGAATTCTTAATACAGGATGGATATATGCTGGCGAGAGTTATGATATTACATACTATGCCGATGAGAAAGGTGTTATACAGACTGGCTGGGTTGAGATCAAAAACAAATATTCTAATAGTAATGAGAAGTTCTATTTCGACTCTGAAGGAGTAATGCTTACAGGTTGGAAAAAAATAGATAATAAGTGGTATCACTTTAAGTCTTCTGGCGTTATGGAAACAGGTTGGATACTCTATAATGGTGCTGATTTCTATCTTGGTACAGATGGTATAATGCAAACTGGCTGGGTAGAAACAACAAGATATGGTAAAACAGCAACTTACTATTTTATTACTTCATCCGATAACAAGCCAGAAGACGAAGGTAAGCTGGCAAAGGGCTGGGTTAAGGTCAATAATAAAGACTGGTATTATTTTAACAGTGGTATTATGCTCACTGGTTGGAGACTAATAGATGGTGATTACTATTGGTTTGGTGATGACGGTATCTGTAAAACAGGTTGGCAGAAATGTAATGATGACTATGGAAATAAGTTCTGGTCTTACTTTAATTCAAATGGTACTGCTATTACTGAAGATTGGTTGAAAGATAATAATAAGTGGTACTATTTTACTAATCAGGGTGTAATGGTTACTGGTAGAAATAAAATTGAATATAATGGTCAAATGTGTGAATTCTATTTCTATAAAGCAGAAGATAAGGGAGTATATCCTGGTGCTTCAGAAGGTGCTATGGCAGTTAATGTTACAATCGACGGAAGGACCTATGGTTCTAATGGCGTGAGAACAAATTAATTGATAAGATTAAGTGAGAGCCTGGTCATGTAGTGACCAGGCTCTTTTTATCATAAATCTATCTTCTGTCCATTTATTTTCACAGCAAAAAAATAGAATAGGTATAACTAATAAAATATCTAATGGAGGTCAGCTTATGAGAGCACTAATATGTGACATGTGCAGCAGCAATAATATGGTTAAGCAGGATGGCCTCTTTGTGTGTCAGAGTTGTGGAACCAAGTATTCTGTAGAAGAAGCAAGAAGAATGATGTTTGACGGACCAATTGAGATTGAGGGCAGCGTCAAGCTCGACAGAACAGAAGAGTTTGAGAATCTGGCGCAATTGGCACGAGAGAGTTTTGTTGATTGCCTTTTCGAAAATGCGCTGCAAAACAGCAGAGATGCCCTGATAATATTTGCTGATGATCTGGAGATGACGGTTATACAGTTTCTGGCTCGATTTGCTAATGAGGGTTATTTTGAAGAGATTCCTCTTTATTGTAAAAATGGAATTGTAAGGATTAATTTGATTTATGACAAGCTCGAAGCTTCATTTGATGACAGGCGAGATTTATTAGTGAGAATTAAAAAATATGGAAACATTGTATGCAACTACAAGGTTGCTATTTGTAATGCTGCCATAGAAGAATTTAAAACTCAGAAATACGATTATAACGACAGAATGATGAAAGAGGCACGACAGGAACTGTTTTTCTGTAAAGCTGGTACTTCTGATGAGAGAAGAGCCAAGGCCAGGATAAAGCAACTGGAGAAAATTATATCGCACAATGAAGATATACAATTTAGGATTAATAAGGCCTTGGATTTGCGAAGTTCTATTGAAGATTTCAGAAGAAGTATAATACGCTGTGTTGATTTAAAGCTTAAGGCATTAGATAGAGAAGAGGAGGCTTATAAGGCAAGCGTTATCGATGCTTACTGGAATGAACACCCAGCAGAAAAGAATGCGCTTGATACTGAATTATTAGCTCTTAAAATGGAACTTAAAGAGATTATCGATGAACTGGTTCAGTTAAAGCGTCGTGCGAGTGCGCTTGATGATATATGTAAGTTGGGTAATACTCCGCTTCAACTTAAGAAGAATGAACTCTCAAATAAAATATCAAGGATTAATAGAGAGAAGAATAGATTAGGATTTTGTAGATTTATTAAGAAGTCTAAGCTTAATAAAGAGATTAGAAGAATAAATCGTGAGATTCCAAGTGATGTTGATATTAGTGAAGAGCAGAACATATTGATTAGGAAATATAGAGACGAACTGAAGGACTTAAAGAATAAGATTAATGAACTAAGTAGTCAGAGAGATGAACTTAACGGAAGAATTCTTATAATCCAAAAGGAGTTGAATCTAGAGATATAGTTAGGTTAAGGAAGAATATTTCTTATAGTGTTTATCTGATAATGCTGGTCTATGTTACTTTTATTACGGCTTATTTATATATGTTTGTTGTGTACTTTGTAAATTCGTTATATAATTTCCTTTGCATGAAAGTGCATGGAGTATAAAGAAATGGAGAACTTAATATGAACTATAAACGCTTAGTAGCGTCATTTCTGATGGGCGCGACTTTTGTGAGTGGTTTTGGTGCGCCAGTATTAGGGATAGACTTTGGTGCACTTGATGTATCAGCATCAGTGATTAACTATGCTGACGCTTCATCAAATGTAGATGTAAGTGGAATTAAGGCTTTCGTAACACGTTTGTATCAGGTATGTCTTAATAGAAATCCAGAAGAAGATGGACTTAATGGCTGGACAAATCAATTAATAAACAGACAGGCAACAGGGTGTTCTGTAGCTTATGGCTTTATTTTTTCACCTGAATTTATTGGGAAGAATCACAGTAACGAAGATTTTGTAAATTACATGTACGATGCTTTCTTTGGACGTGAGGCAGATGAAGGTGGATTTAACTATTGGGTAGATTTGTTAAATCAGGGAGCAAGCAAAGAATTTGTATTCTGTGGATTTGCAAATTCGCAGGAGTTCTCCAATTTGTGTAATAGCTATGGTGTTGTAAGAGGCTTTCATATTGAAGGCTATGACTTTAATCAGGTAGGCAAGGTAAATCTTTTTGTAGATAGACTTTATAGAATTGTACTTAATAGAGAGTGCGATGACGACGGAATGGGCGGATGGACATTAAAGCTTTTGTCACATGAGCAGACAGGCTGTGATGTAGCATATGGCTTTGTATTCTCACCTGAGTTTTTGAATAGACACACATGTGATGACTGTTATGTAGAGATACTTTATAACGCATTCTTGGGAAGAAGTTCAGACGAAGGTGGTAAGGCATCGTGGGTAGGAAAGCTTACAGAAGGAGCTTCAAGAGAAGAAGTATTTAACGGTTTTGCAGGATCTCTGGAATTTGCAGGAATTTGTGCTGATTATGGAATCGAGGCAGGTAGTCTTGGAAGTGGCGCAGGAGTAACACACGCTGAAGGTACATGCACTATTTGTGGACAGGGAAATATTGGTGCTACTCCGACAACTGCGCCAAGTAGTGCTCCAACATCAAATTCAACAAGTAATCCGTCAACTAATTCAACACCAACATCAAATCCAACTACTAATCAAGGAGTAACAAACACACCTACTTCTGCTCCTTCTGGAAATGGCGCTACAACAACACCAACTCCTACTCCTACAGTTCCAGCTTCACAGCTAAATTCTAAGGATGTAGTGATGAAAAATGAATATTATGATTTTGATGCTTTGCCAAAAGATACAAGTAGTCTTGATGGTTATGTAGAAATTCAGCATGACGGTGAATTTGAATGGGATTCCTATTATTTTGAAAAAGGCCAGATGTTAATGGGTTGGGTTAATATCTATGTAGAAGTAAATGGCGAGAGATATCTCTATGGAAAATTGTATTGTGATTTAAATACAGGCCTTGCTTATAAGGATGGTTGGCATGTAATTGATGGAATAAATTACTATTTCGATAAAACGGGATGGCTTGCTATAGGTGTTTGTGAAATCAATAATGATTTGTATTGCTTTAACGAAAATGGGTTAATGCAATATGGACTTCATGACAATCATTATTTCGATCTAGAAACAGGAAAAGCTATTAAAGGCTGGAAAACAGTTGATGGTAAGACATACTATTTTGAATTAAACTATAAACATAAGTATGATATGGTAATAGGTTGGTTTGAAAAAGATAATAAGCATTACTATTTTGATGATTCTGGCGTATTGCAGTCTGATGGTTGGTTTACAGTAGATGGTAAACGATACTATGCAGGTAACGATGGTGCTTTGATGTTGGGTATCAATGATATTGATGGTGAAATCTATTATCTCTCCTTGGATGGCTTGCAAACAGGTTTCGTTAGTCAGAAATATTATTTTGATCCAAATACAAAAACAGCTGTAAAGGGATTACAGACAATAGACAACAAACTCTACTACTTTAATGATTCAGGTATCATGCAAAATGGTATTGTTAATGTAAATGGTACGCTTTACTATGTGGATCATCTGGGTACAGTACGTAACGGAAGATATAGTATTGATGGAAACAAAACATATTTTATTTGTGTGAATAATATCGTTCAGACAGGCGTTATAAAATATAACAACAATATTTATATTGCTAATTCAAGTGGAACATTACAGAGCGGATGGCAGACAGTTAATGGAGATAAATACTATATTCCTGGAGGATCATCCTATGAAGCTTACACTGGTTTAAATGTGATTGGTGGAAC
Organism: Clostridia bacterium; assembly: GCA_024403775.1. GTDB lineage: Bacteria > Bacillota > Clostridia > Saccharofermentanales > Saccharofermentanaceae > Saccharofermentans. The sequence goes on from JAKSRE010000010.1 coordinate 47,164, forward strand.
AGTTTATATTTTCGACACGAATACTGCTAAGCTTTGTAAGGGTTGGACTACACAAAATGGTACAAGATACTACTGTAATGATAATGGTGTGCCTGTAACTGGAGTACAGACTATAGGTGGCAGAAAGTATTACTTTGATAATAACGGAGAACAAAAGACAGGGCTTATAACTATTGGTGGCAGCACATATTACTTTAATGACGATATGAAATATGGCTGGATAAGTCTTGGAAATTATATGTATTACGCTAATACGTCAACAGGTGCATTATATAAGAACAGCTTACAGCAGATAAATGGCAAGACTTATTATTTTAGTTCTTCAGGATTTTTACTTACTGGTGAGCAGCAGATAAATAGTAGCTATTATTTCTTTGGTAATGATGGTGCTATGCTCACAGGCTGGCAATATGTAAGAAGTGGTTATCACTACTATAATAGTGATGGTAGAAGACAGGGACCAGGCTGGTTTACTATAGGAAGCACATACTACTACCTTGATTCTAATTCTTATAGACTTACAGGCTGGATACAGGGAAATGATGGATATTGGTATTATTGTGATGAAGATAAAGCTGGTGCAATGATTACTAATAGCTGGAAGTATACTGATAATTCATGGTTCTATTTTGATTCACTCGGTATAATGAAGGATAGTGGCTGGTATCAGGTAGGTGCAGATTGGTATTATTTTGCTAATTATAATGATCCTAAGGGATTTATACATGGTGCTGCTTATAGAAATTGTTGGCTGAGCGATGGTGGATATTGGTATTACTTTAATAATGACTGTATAATGCTTGCAAATCAAAGTAATGTTTATATAGATGGAAATTATTATAGCTTTGATGCTTCTGGTCATATGCTATAAGCCCTTAAGAATATTTATAGAGGCAGACTTAAAATTTTAAATTCGTTTGATTAAGAAGATTTCATTCGCCGAATTGGTGGATGAAATCTTTTTTGATGAGTTTTATTTGTTGTCCTTCTTAATTAACAAAAATAAATGTATGTTGGCAATATCTGATAAGAAAAAACAACAAAAATAATTTACACTATATACAATATTCATTATTAAGTTTTGTATAGGAGGGTTTATGAATAAATTAGTAAAAATGTTGGCTGGCATTTTGAGTACTGCATTGGTTTTAAGTAGTGGCGTTTTTGTAAGTAGTCCGATTGTGGCTGCCGACGAGAATGAAGTCATTATTAATGAGAAGAATTTCCCTGATTCTGTTTTCCGTAAATATGTTCATGATAATTGTCAGATAGGAACACCAGACGATATTCTTACAGAAGAAGAAATCGCAAATATCAACTTCATTAATTTGGGAATTAAATCTGATGATACTAATCCTTCAAAAATAACGGATCTTACGGGAATTGAATATTTTACTTTTCTATGTTCACTAGAAGCATATAATAACAATATCTCAAGCATAGATTTATCCAGTAATACAGAACTTTATTATCTGGATTTATCAGGTAATCCAATTAAGACTCTTGACGTATCTTCTTTATCAGAATTATTCACCTTGAATTGTTACAATACTAAGCTTACAGGAATTGATTTGAGTAAGAATTCAAAGTTGGAGTTTCTTGATCTTACAAATACAAGTATTAGAAATATAGATTTATCTAATCTTACAAAACTTTCACAGCTTGTTATAAATGATTCTGAATTAACCACACTTGATATTAGTAAAAATAGTAATCTTCTACTTTTAAGTGCTAAAAGCAATAAGCTCAAAAATATTACTTTGGGCAGTAACAGTGAACTTAAGGAATTGAATGTAGAGGATAATCTCTTAAGTTCTATAGATCTTAGTGGAGCTACAAATCTAACATTCCTGGATATATATCATAATGAGTTAACAAGTCTTGATGTAAGCAAGAATACTCTTCTTACCTGGATTACATGTGGTAGAAATCATCTTACTTCAATTGATTTAAGTAACAATAATAATTTGGAAATTTTCTATGCCTCTGATAATCAGTTGAATAGTATTAGATTCCCAACTTCTACTACCCTTAAGTATATCGATGTTATTAAGAATAATCTCAATTCAATAGATGTAAGTTCATTTGTAAATCTACAGATGTTGATGATTGACAGAAATAATATTTCAAGTATTGATATTAGTAAATTAACTGCGCTTGAGACTCTTACTGCTGACAGAAATCCACTCACTAGTCTTGATGTGAGCAATAATACGAAGCTTTTATTTCTTTCTATAAATAATACAGACATTGAATCAATCGATATATCCAGTCTTAATAATCTTGGTATATTTGAATCCATGGATACAGGTATTGTTAGAATCGATTTTAGTGGTTGTCCTAATATCATTCGTACTCTTACTTTGCCTGATGTGAGCAATTTTGAGAAGGATTCAATCAAGTCCTACTATAAGACTGTTGATGGTATTGAATATCGTGTTCGTACTGATATTAATACAGAAATCGTAATAAATGGTACAGTTATCGCTGGTCCTGAGATTGAAGCAAAACCTATAGTAGAGCCTATTCCTACACCACACCCAGAAAAAGAATCACCAAAGAGTATTGGTGAGTTTGTTGACCGCTGCTACAGTGTAACTCTCGGACGTGAGGCTGATCCAGATGGTTACCAATACTGGTGTAACAGCCTTAATAGCGGTGATATTTGTGGTGCTCAGGCAGGCTATGGTTTTATATTTAGTAGCGAATATATTAATAAAAATAAATCAAATGCCGATTATGTAACAGATCTTTATTCAATGTATTTTGGACGTACACCGGATTCAGAAGGATTCGCTTATTGGACTTCCCTCTTAGATAATGGAAAGACACGTGAAGAGATTATGGCTGGCTTTGCTAATTCTTTGGAATTCTATAACCTTTGCGGTGAGTATGGCGTAGTACAGGGATTTTATGTTGTTGGTATGGATAATACTCAGCAGGGCGGTATTAATAGTTTTGTTGCTCGTCTCTATAAGATTTTCCTTAATCGTCTCCCAGATATGGGCGGACAAAGCGGCTGGGTAAATATGCTTGTCTCAGGTGATGCTTCTGGCGCATCTGTTGCATATGGCTTTGCATTTAGTCCTGAGTTCAATAACGATTATCTGGCAAATGAGTTATATGTTGCATGCATGTATCGTTCTTTCCTCGGTCGTGAACCAGATCAGGCAGGATTTGAAGGCTGGGTATCAATGCTCATCACAGGCGAAGCTACTATGGAAGATGTTTTCGATGGCTTCAGTCATTCTGCTGAATTTGACAGCATTTGTAAATCCTATGGAATTAGTCCTTTCTGATTCATTCTTGCAAATCTTCAGCAAAATCAAAAGTTGACAGATATTAAATAATAGATTAACGGCCACCTGGAAATGAGATTTTCTGGGTGGCTTTTAAATGAGATAAAAGTTTTGAATGTGAGAGTTTTGCTTTTCGAGAAGGAAAAGGAATATAATTAAAAAAGATTTGTTTTGGGAGGTTCACATGTTATCTTCAATAAGATTAAATAAGGTTATAAGCTGCCTTTTGATGGTAATTATTGCTTTTTCTATGCCTGTTATGTCCCTTAAGGTTAATGCTGATTCTTATAGCTGGACTAAATGCACAACGACTATGACTTCAATGACTGTTCAAAGCGGAATTACAAAGGATCTGGCGATTACTATTGCCAAAGATAAATTTCAAGACGTTAAGAACTACGATATGGTCATCTTCTCTGGAAATGACGAGACTGGCTATGAGATTATTACCTATGATGCTGACGAGAGCCGCTGGATATATGAGCCAGGTAAAAGAAACATAGGAATTATTGTAGGTGGAATTAAAGCGGGTTATACCGCTTATATAATAGGTTTCATTACTGATGACGGCATTCTTCCAGAACTTCCTAAGGATTATAACTGGAATTTCTGCGATGGTGGTCAGATAGTAAATATTATTCCAGACAAAGGAATCGAGAAGAATAAAGCAATCGCTGTTGCAGAAGAAGAGATCACAGATCCTGTTATTGGCATGGATATTATCTATAAAAGAGTGGGTTATGCAGATAATTATTATGCTATTGAATATACTTCCAAAGGTATTTGGGAAGCGAGATCTGAGTACATTTCTTTAAAAGATGTTCAAAACGGACTTCTCACTTTTGTAATTGGCAAGGTACAGGATTTGGCAGACCCAAGTAGCTATAACTGGAGTTTATGTACAGCTACAATGCTTGAGATGGAAGTGGATTACGGAACTTCTGCGGATGCTGCCTGTGAGATTGCAAAAGCTAATTTTATTAATCCTTCCAAGAATGATATGGTTTTTTATTCTTACCAAGACAACTTATATGAGTTTGTTTACTATACCGGAAGCACTTGGAAACCTCTTTCTGGTGGATTTACGTTTGATGATATTGTAGCAGGATGTTCTACATCGTGCAAAATCTACGTAATAGGCAAGGTCTATGAGCCAATTGATGTAAATGATTGTAATTTTATGAGCTGCACGCATGCTATGTGGCGACTTGATGTCGACAAGGGCATAAGAGATGAAGATGTGCTTTACTTAGCTCCGCTCCTTCTTCCAAACCCTGAGAAGGGAGACAGCATTATCTATAAGGGTGACTTAGAAAATGACACCTATGAGGGTATATATTATTCAGGTTCCGACTGGAAATATTATCCAGGTACATTTAATACAAGCACCATAATCTCAAATATGGATTTAAGTACTGACTCCTGGTATGTAATAGGAAAGGTTATTGAGACTTCCAAGGTTCCAGAGCAGTATGACTGGAATATGTGCCATGAGGATATGACAGGAATTGAGATTAAAGATTATGATACCCCAATTGATGCTGTGGCAGCAGCGGGTATTGCTAATTATCGTTTCGCTACTGCTGTCGAAGGCGATGCTGTTGTCTTTGCTACTGCCGAAAATGGTTTTGTCTATATCTATAAAACCTCTGAAGGTACCTGGGATACAGGTATCATTGGGTCTATTTCTGACATCAAAGCAGATATTAATAAGGGTCATAAATGGTATGTCATAGGTACGCTTACTATTAATTTATTACCTAGTTCTTATAACTTTAGTAAGTGCGATATAAAGATGAGCAGCATGCTTGTCGAAAGTATGATTAATTCCGATATCGCGAAGCTAATTGCCGCTAAGGAATTACCAAATGCCGAAGTTGGAACATGCGTGATATTTGAGAGAAATGATGATTCCTATAAGATGGTCACAGTTCTCGAAGATGGCACCTGGGGTTATGAACCAGCATCTCTTACAGTTGAGAATATTAAGGCACTGATTAATGATGGTGTGGATGTTTTTGTAATTGGTGTTTTGCAATATGACAATGAGGAATCAACCAACTCACCAACACCAACTGGTAGTGCTACGCCAACTGGTGGAACTACTGGTGGTTCGACGCCTACTGCTACTCCTTCAGTAGCACCTACTTCTACTTCTGCGCCAACTGCAGCTCCAACTTCTACTGTTGCCCCAACAACTACTAGTCAGCCAACTGCGGCTCCAACTTCTACTGTAGTGCCAACAACTGTAGTTCCTACTTCCACTCCAAATGCTTCACCTACTGCAGCTCCAGAACTTAATGTAGGTGACTTCATTAACCGCTGCTATAGCGTAGCTCTTGGTCGTGAGGCTGACGAGGCTGGATATAACTACTGGGTTGAATCACTCACAGGCGGTCAGGCTTGCGGTGCTCAGGTTGGTTACGGATTCATCTTCTCTCAGGAGTATATAAACAAGAATCGTTCCGATGAAGAATTCGTAGATGATATGTATGCTATGTACTTTGGACGTGAGGCTGATAACGCTGGATTTAACTACTGGGTAGATGCTCTTAAGAGTGGCTTAACACGTGAAGACATCATGGCAGGTTTTGCTAACTCAGAAGAGTTCTATAACCTTTGTAATAAGTATGGCGTAGTATGTGGAACATACCTGGTTAGTGTTCCAAACGATGTACAGGGCGGAGTTAACTGCTTTGTAGCTAGACTTTATAAAGTATGCTTAAACAGACTTCCTGATATGGGAGGCCAGGCTGGCTGGGTATTAAAGCTTATGAATGGTGAAGTATCTGGAACAAGTGCTGCTTATGGATTTGTATTCTCACCAGAATTTATTGGAAAGAATCCAAGTAATGAAGCATTCGTAAATTATATGTATGCTGCATTCTTTGGTAGAGAAGCTGACGAAGCTGGATTTAATGCATGGGTAGATGTATTAAATGGTGGCGGATCTTATGAGGATGTATTTAACGGCTTTACTGGTTCAGCAGAGTTCTTTAATCTTTGCGCAAGCTATGGAATTCAGGCTTAAGGTTATCTAAAATTAAACTAACTAATACAAAAGCACCAGTCACTTGATAAGTGGCTGGTGTTTTATATGTATAAATATTGGGACAAATAAGCGAATAAATCACAATAAAAACTCGCCCATTGTCGGATTTGGTTCATCCTAGGGCGAGATTATCTTAAACATAGGCAACCGTCCAAATGGACTGTGCTTTTCTTATGTAAATAATAGCACATTTACTCTTTTTATTCTACAAATTTTTGCCGTCACAAAGAACCAAGCGTTTTTGTCACAAAAATTGTGACGTTTGAAGGCTTTCTTTGTGACACATGAGATTTCAATCCAACTAGGTAATAATCTGAGTAGTTCCAGAAATGCTGAATAAAAATAATTTACTAATATCAAGTTTTAATGTATTATAGACACTGTTATGAAAATATATTTTTAGTTAGGAGAATGAAAATGAAAAGAACTAAGTTTACAAAAGCAATAGCTAATTTCCTGGTTATGGTTTCTATGTTTTCTGCTATTGCGGTAATCCCAAAACAGGTAGAGGCAGCAGGAGAAAGGGAAGCGTCCAGATCTTCGTCAACGACTGGTGATAGAAATTCGTCCAGATTTTCATTACCGAATAGTGGTAGAGGAACGATTTTGTCACCGACCAGTGATAGAAGAGTGAATTTCTGTTATAGAGTAGCTCTTGCAGTGTTAAACATTGATTTTTACAGTACTGGATTTCAGAAAACTCTATCAGCTGCTCTTGTAAATCCTAATGGATTTGATGCAGCAGCATATGCACGAGGAATTTTCAAAAGTAGTTATATAAATATAGATGACAGTTCATATGTATATCAACTTTATAGAGCTCTTTTTGATAGAACCCCAAGTGCTCCAGAAGCAAACTATTGGATAGATCGTATTAATAAGGGTGATTCTAGAGAATATATTTTAGAGTGTTTTTTAGCTTCAGATGAATTTAGAACAATAGCAAGAAATTTGAGATACTGATCTAGTCACATTTGGTATTGGAAAAATTTCATTTTAGATAATATTATTTGTGATGCTTTCTTTATAAAACATAATAACTACCTCAAAACTCAGTTGGTTTTGAGGTAGTTTTTTTGTTATTGATTTACTTTGATTTGTATCAGATAATATTTATATTGAGAAGGAGGGAAAATTATGTATAAGAGATTGGTATCTATTATTTTAAGTATAGCTTTATGCATGTCGATTTTATCAACGACTGTATTTGCTGATACTGAGTATGATGTATGGGTAAATGGTGAAGAGTTCACTAGTAGTAAGCTTTCCATCCAATGTGGAGAGGGAACAGCAGCATATAATCCAACATCCAAAGAATTAACACTTACAAATGCAACTATTGACTACACACCAAATTATGTAGGTATCCATAGTAGTAGTGATTTAAAAATTGTATTAGTAGGTAATAACTCTATCGTAGACGGTAGTGAGAAAATCGTTGATGGTATCTTTGTAGTATCAGGTAATCTAACATTAACTGGAACTGGAAATCTCTCAATAGCCGTATCCGATGAAGATTGTTATGGTATCGAAGTAGATGATGGTGACCTTATAATTGATATGCAGGGTGATTTAGATTTAGATACAGTTAATATTTGTATCATTACAAAGCAAAATATTGATATCAAAAATTGTGGAAATTTAATTATTGATTCTGCTTATGAAGGTATTTTCTCTTGTTATGGCGATATTACTATATCAGGAAGTAATGATATTGATATCAATGCTGGAATAGATGGAATACATTCAGAACATGGTTTAGTTACCTTGTCTGGAAGTGGCAACATAAATATTAAAGCAAATGATGATGGAATAGAAGGTGAAAGTGGAGTTGAGCTCAATAATACCGGTGCACTCACTATTAATTCGGCTTATGGTATTTATTCATCAAAGAATCACATTACACTAAAAGGCAGTGGTCCAATATCAATAGTAGCGGAGGATGAATGCCTTTTAGCTGATAAAGATATCAGTTTATTAGGTAATTCAAAAATAACACTTACTGCTCCTACTGGATATGGCATTGATACTGAATCTGGCGATATTACTATATCAGGAAGTAATGATATTGATATCAATGCTAAGAATGGAATTGCAACTTTCAGAGGTGCAGTATCAATAACTGGTAAAGATACAATATTTATGAGTTGTACTGAAATAGCAATCTATTCTAACGAAGCACTTGAGATTAATCATGAAGGAATGATTGATATTAATTCATTTTATGGAATAGAGTCGGGAAGTGATATTCACATTTCTGGTAAGGGAAGTTCATCAATTAGTGCTAAAGACACCAGTGTTTATGTTTCTAGTGGCAACCAATTGATAATTGAGGATGCCGGAGAAGTTACTTTGAATAGTAGTACCAGTAATGCTATTTATTTTGCAGATGATACTTGTACAGCAACAATAAAAGGTGAAGTAGGCCAGCTTATCTTAACATCTGCCGATACCTGTTCGATCATTTCAGATGATTACGGCAATACTTATTCTCTTATTGTCGAAAAGCCTGAACTATATGATGTAACAGGTTCCGACATCGAGGATCGTCTCACTTACACATTAAAAGTTTATTCTGTATCTTTTGATATGGGTGGCCATGGAACTGCTCCAGAAGAACAGATTGTTAAATTTAACAATAAGGCTACAAAGCCTTCAGATCCAGTAGCAACTGGCTACAAGTTTGATGGCTGGTATACTGATAAGAATTGTACTAAGGCATTTGACTTCACTTCAGCTATCACAGCTGATACAACTCTTTATGCTAAGTGGACTTGTCTCCACGCTAATACTGAGATTAAGAATAAAAAGGATGCTACCACTACTTCTACAGGTTACACTGGTGATACATACTGTAAGGATTGTGGTGTATTAATATCTTCTGGTGCAGCTATCCCAACATTAACTCCTGCACCTACTGCAGCCCCAACTTCTGCCCCAACAACAGCTCCAGAACTTAATGTTGGTGACTTCATTAACCGCTGCTATAGCGTTGCTCTTGGTCGTAGCGCTGATGAGGCAGGATATAACTACTGGGTAGATAACCTTAATAATGGTCAGGCATGTGGTGCTCAGGTTGGTTACGGATTTATCTTCTCACAGGAATATATAAACAAGAATCGTTCAGATAAAGAGTTCGTAACTGATATGTATGCTATGTACTTTGGACGAGAGGCAGATGCTGATGGATTTAACTACTGGGTAAGTTTACTTGAAAGTGGCTTAACACGTGAAGATATCATGGCAGGATTTGCTAACTCAGAAGAGTTCTATAACCTCTGTAATAAGTATGGCGTAGTATGTGGAACATACCTGGTTGGTGTACCAAACGATGTACAGGGCGGAGTTAACTGCTTTGTAGCTAGACTTTATAAAGTATGTCTTAATCGTTTACCTGATATGGGCGGTCAGGCTGGCTGGGTATTAAAACTTATGAACGGTGAGGTATCTGGTACAAGTGCTGCTTACGGATTTGTATTTAGTCCTGAGTTTATTGGAAAGAATCCAAGTAACGAAGACTTCGTAAATTATATGTATGCTGCATTCTTTGGTAGAGAAGCTGACGAAGCTGGATTTAATGCATGGGTAGATGTATTAAATGGTGGCGGATCTTATGAGGATGTATTTAACGGCTTTACTGGTTCAGCAGAGTTCTTTAATCTTTGCGCAAGCTATGGAATTCAGGCTTAAGGTTATCTAAAATTAAACTAACTAATACAAAAGCACCAGTCACTTGATAAGTGGCTGGTGTTTTATATGTATAAATATTGGGACAAATAAGCGAATAAATCACAATAAAAACAAAACAAATATTCGTAAACATGATATAATATAAACGAGTACAGTTCATTAAATGGGCGGTTGCCTCCTTTATTTTAAAGTTCAGTTTCTACTGAAACTATAAAAAGAAAGGGGGGATAACTATGACAGATTTTGAGATAATAACTTTGGTTATTGCTGTAGTTGGATTACCAATTGCGGCTATGAAGCTGTTAATAGCAATTATTACCTTTCTTGATACCAGGTATACAAGAAAAAGGTAAAAAACAACCTCACCCATACGGATTCACGGTCCTAGGATGAGGTAAATCTAATCATTCAGGCAACCGTCCAAGTGGACTGTGCTTTTCTTATAAGAATAGTAACATATTTTCTGTTGTGTTTCCATATATATGGTGAGTTTTAAATCAGCTGTTGGAACTGTCCTTTGAGTTATTAATTTGTGTGCAAGCTATGGAATGTTGTTAGCATTTAATGACTTTAAATGATAGAGATTGTCTTCTTAATAGAAGATGACCTCTATTTATGTATCGAAGTTTGTCGTCACAAAAATTGTGATTTTTTGAGCTATTTTATATTGGAGTGCTTTTACAAATCTGAGATGCGAGAATACTTTTTAGTGAAGCTTTTCGAAGAATAAAACAAGCTACCTCAAGATTCAGCCGATTTAGAGGTAGTTTTTTATTGATTTATTCTTATTTATTTCAGATAATATTAATAAATCAAAAATAAAGGAGATTTCTTATGCATAAGAAACTAATATCGTTGTTTTTAAGTATAGCTTTATGCATGTCAATCTTATCGATGACAGTATTTGCTGATACTAATTATGATGTATGGGTAAATGGTGAAGAGTTCACTAGTAGTAAGCTTTCCATTCAATGTGGAGAAGGAACAGCAGCATATAACCCAACATCCAAAGAATTAACACTTACAAATGCAACTATTGACTCCATACCTTTTGAGGTAGGTATCTTTAGTAGTAGTAGTTTAAAAATTGTATTAGTAGGTAATAACTCTATCGTAGACGATAGTGATAATATCTTTTTTGGTATCTATGTAGAAAAAGGTAATCTAACATTAACTGGAACTGGAAATCTCTCAATAGTCGTATCCAATGAAGATTGTTATGGTATCGAAGTAGATTATGGTGACCTTATAATTGATATGCAGGGTGATTTAGATGTAGATACAGTTAAAAGTTGTATTATTACAAATCAAAATATTGATATCAAAAATTGTGGAAATTTAATTGTCAATTCTGCTTATGACGGTATTTTCTCTTCTTATAATATAAATATTTCAAGTGAAAATACTATTGATATCATAGCTGGATTAGATGGAATACATTCAGAAAAAGGATCTGTCACTTTGGCTGGAAGTGGTGATATAAATATTAAAGCAGAGGACGATGGAATAGAAGGCAATAGCGAAGTTGTGCTAAATAATTCTGGTTCACTAACTATTAATTCGTATTATGGAATCTATATAACAGATGGTGATCTTACGCAGAAAGGTAGTGGGCTAATATCAATAATTACAAAGTCTACATCTATTTTATGTAATGGTAGTATCAATTTATTGGGCAATTCAAAAATCACAATAAGTGCTCTTGACTTTTTAGGACTTAGTGCTGATGAAGATGTTACTATATCAGGTAGTAATGATATTAGTATTGATGCTAAGAATGGAATTGGTTGTAATAAAAGCTTATCTATAACTGGTAGTGATATATTAACTATCAATAGTGCTGGTGAAGCAATTTGTACTACAGGAGAAATTGTAATTAATCATGAGGGAATGGTTGATATTTATGCTGATTATGGACTAGAGTCCGAGTCTAATATCATCATCTCTGGTAATGGTTATACATCAATTGCTACTACAGAATATTCTGTTTTATTATTTAATGGCAGTCAATTGATAATTGAGGATGCAGGAGAAGTTACATTAACTAGTAATAAGGGGAATGCTATTTATTTTGATGATAGTAACTGCACCGCAACATTAAAAGGTGAAGTAGGTCAATTGATCATGTCATCTGCTACTATGTGCTCAATCATTTCAGATGGATATGGCAATTATTATCCTTTTATTGTCGAAAAGCCTGAACTATATGATGTAACCGGTGCTGAAGACGAAGAATTTCTTAGGTACATACTAAAAGCATATCTTGTATCTTTCGATATGGGCGGTCACGGATCAGCTCCAGAAGATCAGGTTGTTGTATTAAATCACAAAGCAACAAAGCCTTCTAATCCTGTGGCTACAGGTTATAAGTTTGATGGCTGGTATACTGATAAGAATTTCACAAAAGCATTCGACTTTAATACAGCTATCACTTCTAATACTACTATTTATGCAAAGTGGACTTGTCTCCACGCTAATACTGAGATTAAGAATAAAAAGGATGCTACCACTACTTCTACAGGTTACACAGGTGATACATACTGTAAGGATTGTGGTGTATTAATATCTTCTGGTTCAGCTATTCCAACATTAACTCCTGCTCCAACTGCTGCACCAACTTCTGCACCAACAGCAGCACCAGAACTTAATGTAGGTGACTTCATTAACCGCTGCTATAGCGTAGCTCTTGGACGTAGCGCTGATGAGGCTGGATATAACTACTGGGTAAATAACCTTAATAATGGTCAGGCTTGCGGTGCTCAGGTTGGTTACGGATTTATCTTCTCACAGGAATATATAAACAAGAATCGTTCCGATAAAGAATTCGTAACTGATATGTATGCTATGTACTTTGGACGAGAGGCAGATTCTGATGGTTTTAACTACTGGGTAGGTTTGCTTGAAAGTGGCTTAACACGTGAAGATATTATGGCAGGATTTGCTAACTCAGAAGAGTTCTATAACCTCTGTAATAAGTATGGCGTAGTATGTGGAACATACCTGGTTGGTGTACCAAACGATGTACAGGGCGGAGTTAACTGCTTTGTAGCTAGACTTTATAAAGTATGTCTTAATCGTTTACCTGATATGGGCGGCCAGGCAGGCTGGGTATTAAAGCTTATGAACGGTGAGGTATCTGGTACAAGTTGTGCTTATGGATTTGTATTTAGTCCTGAGTTTATTGGAAAGAATCCAAGTAACGAAGCATTCGTAAATTATATGTACGCTGCATTCTTTGGTCGTGAAGCTGACGAAGCTGGATTTAATGCATGGGTAGATGTATTAAACGGTGGCGGATCTTATGAGGATGTATTCGCAGGATTCTCTGGTTCAGCTGAGTTTGCTAATTTGTGTGCAAGCTATGGAATTCAAGCTTAAGATTAAATTATTAACGATGGAGGTCATCTTCTGCTAGAAGATGACCTCTTTTTTGTAGATGGATTTTGATCCGTCACAAACCAAGCGTTTTTGTCACAAAAATTGTGACGTTCTGAGACATTCTTTGTGACACAGGAGATTTCAATCCAACTAGGTAATAATCAGAGTGGTTTTTGTGATAAAAACAACCTCACCCATACGGATTGGAGTCCTAAGGTGAGGTAAAACACACTTAATAGGCAACCGTCCAAATGGACTGTGCTTTTCTTATGTAAAGAATATCAAATCTACTCTTATAATTCCATATATATGATGTTGAATTGATTTTGTAAAAATTGTGTTAACTTAAATGCCTCCAAAGCCCATGAAATCGGCAGTTATACTACGCATAACTAATATAGGTTACATTTACATTGTAACCTAATATCTATTTGAGAATATGATTTATTGTGGAGGTTGTTGATGAAAAGATTTTTGAAAGTAGTAGCAACTACTCTTTGTGCCGGCATGGTACTGAGCAGTGGTTTATTTGTAAGTAGTCCGATAGTTAATGCGGCAGGTGGGGTAGCGATTAATGAGAAGAATTTTCCTGATGAAAGATTTAGGGAATATGTTATTAATTTTTGTAATCCAGATGGTGATAGTGTTCTATCTCAGGCTGAGATTGATTCTGTAAACTACATAGAAGTATGTGAGAGAGGTATCAAATCGCTACAAGGTATAGAACATTTTACAGCGTTAACAGACCTACTTTGTGGTGATAATGAATTAACTAGTCTAGATGTAAGCAAGAATATTCAATTAGTAAAATTGTCATGTTATAACAATCAACTAACAAGTTTAGACATAAGCAAAAATGAAAAATTAGAGGATTTGAATTGTGAAAGTAACCAGTTAATCAACCTAAATGTTAGTAAGAATACTGAATTATACAGTTTGTCTTGTGGAGAAAATGAATTAGTAAGTTTGGATATAAGTAAAAACGTAAAATTAGTTTTTTTAGGTTGTGATTATAGCAAATTAACGAATCTTGATGTAACAAAAAATATCAATTTAACAACTTTGATTTGTTTTGGAAACCAACTAACAAGTCTAGATGTAAGCAAAAATATAACATTAACGGATTTAGAATGTTATGAAAACAAAATCACGAGTCTTGATGTAACTAAAAACATCAATTTAGAAGATTTGATTTGTTTTGGAAACCAACTAACAAATCTCGATGTAAGCAAGAATACTAAATTGATTAGGTTACAGTGCGATGATAACCAACTAACAAGTCTCGATGTAAGCAAAAATACAAAATTAACAGATTTGTATTGTTCTATAAACCAACTCACTAGTCTAGATGTAACAAAAAATAATGATTTAAAAAATTTGAGTTGTTTTGGTAATCAACTAACAGTTTTAGATGTAAGCAAGAATATTGCTTTAAGTAATTTAGAGTGTTATGAAAATAAACTTACGAGTCTTGATGTAAGTAAGAATCTTGAATTACAATGGTTGTATTGTGATGATAACCAGCTAACAAGTTTAGATTTAAGTAAGAATAGTAAATTAGCCAGTTTATATTGTTCTAACAATATGATAACAAGTCTTGATATAAGTAATAATACTGAACTTTGTAATCGATGTAAAAACTCAGATTATGTGACGGAATATACGTTATATGAAAAGTTTTATAGAGGAATAATATGGTTAGTTTATGTGGAACATATTGATTATGAGTTCATGCAGGTTGTCATAGATTCTCAAACAACTCTTACAGCAAATGGTGAGGTTTTATATTTAGCAACAAGTACACCTACACCAGCACCAACTACTACTCCAACATCTGGTCCAATTCCAACAGTAGTACCAACAACAGCTCCAGAGCAGAGTGTAGGTTCATTTGTAGACCGTTGCTATGAAGTTGCTCTTGGAAGAGAAGCTGACGATGCAGGATTTGAATACTGGTTAGATGCACTTAATAGTGGAAAAATCTGTGGTGCTCAGGCAGGATATGGATTTATCTTTAGTGGTGAGTATATAAACAAAAACAGAACTAATGAAGAGTTCGTAACTGATCTTTATAGCATGTACTTTGGACGTACACCAGATAGTGCTGGATTTAACTACTGGGTAGATCAGCTTAATAGTGGTGAAGATAGAGAAAACGTATTTGCAGGCTTTGCAAATTCACAGGAGTTTGATAATCTCTGCGCTAAATATGGTGTAGTAACAGGTACATATATTGTAGGTATTCCAAATGACCAACAGGGTGGAGTAAATAGCTTTGTAGCAAGACTTTATCAGGTATGTCTTAACAGACTTCCAGATATGGGAGGCCAGGCAGGCTGGGTAGATAAACTTATTAAGGGAGAAGTAACAGGTACTACATGCGCATTTGGATTTGTATTCTCACCAGAGTTTATTGGTAAGGAACCAAGCAACGAAGAATTCGTAGCATATATGTACAGAGCATTCTTTGGTCGTGAGGCTGACGAAGCTGGATTTAATGCATGGGTAGACGTATTAAATGGCGGTGGATCTTACGCGGATGTATTTAAGGGATTCTCTGGATCAGCAGAGTTTGCTAATTTGTGCGCAAGCTATGGAATTCAGGCGTAAGATTTAATTATTAACGATGGAGGTCATCTTCTGCTAGAAGATGACCTCTTTTTTGTAGATTGATTTTGATCCGTCACAAAGAACCAAGCGTTTTTGTCACAAAAATTGTGACGTTCTGAGACATTCTTTGTGACGTCACAACAAAAGGGCGAATTCGTCACAAAAATTGTGACGTTTGAAGGCATTCTTTGTGACACATGAGGTTTCAATCCAACTAGGTAATAATCAGAGTGTTTTTCGTGTAAAGAACAATCTCACCCATGTAATCCAGAGCAAAATTGGCGACTATCCTTTGTTTTTATTTTCGAAGAGTTTACCCTCAAAAAAGAAGCCACCCTCAAAGGATGACTTCTTGATGATTATCAATTATCTAAATTATGTTTCCTTGCGGCGATTACTTCTTATAAGAATAGCAGAAGCCATAATCAAAAGAACTCCGCTTATCATAACAACACTATATTCAATATCCTCACCTGTTCTAGTTATTCCACTTCCTGCATTCATTGAAGGACGTGGAGTAGATGTTGGTGTAGAAGTAGGTGTTGAGGTTGGTATTGGTGTTGAAGATACGGCAATAGTAGGAGTTGATATTGGCGCATCTGTTACTTCAGGTGTAATTGTAACTTCAACAGTTGGTGTTGCTGAAGGTGTGGATATATCTGGTACTTCTGGTACCTCTGGATCTTCAGAATCACTAATACCACCTCCATCGACCATAGGAGTTTTGGTTGGAAGAGGATCAGGAGTTGATTCAGGAGTTACCTCTGGTGTTACTTCTGGAGTATTCTCCGGTGTCACCTCAGGAGTTACCTCTGGCGTTGTTTCAGGTGTTGGATCTGGCTCTTTTTCTTTCCAACCTGCATAAAGAGTTATATCTGAAGTTACAGGTGTACTAAAATCATAAAGTGACTGACAAGTCGAATCAGTATACCAGCCAGTAAATTCATAGTTATCAGCAGTTAATTCGCCCGGATCTGTTGCAGTCTTACCAGTATCAACAACCTGATTTTGTGGACTTGTTCCATGTCCATTCTCATCAAAGCTAACATTAAAAGTATTCAAAGCCCATCCAGCATATAAAGTAATATCAGCTGTTACAGGGGTATTATCAAAGATATAGAGATTGTCACAAGTAGCTTCTGTATACCAACCAGTAAAAGTATATTCTGGATCAGTTATATCTTCTGGATTTGTTGCAAATGCATTCTTATTAACGGTTTGACTTTGAACAGTCACACCATCAGCATGACCATTTGTATCAAAGCTAACGTTATATTTCTTGATTGTCCAACCAGCAAATAATGTGATATCAGATGTTACTGGTGTACTAAAATCAAACTTATTCTCACAAGTGTCTTCCTCATACCATCCAGTAAAATCATAATCGTTATCTGTCACACTACCTGGATTAGTAGCTGTTGTGTTAGCTACGATAGTCTCATCTTTAGGTTTAGAAGCTTCATCACTATGTCCATTCAAATCATACTTAACTGTCACATAAACAGGATTAGCTGCAGCAATCAAAGGAACATATGTATTATCTGCAGTCACTATAGACACGTAATCCTCAAAAAGAACTCTTTCTTCTGGTGTTTGATTTACATAACGATCATCCTCAACATCTTCATACCAGCCGTCAATTTCTTTTCCTGTAACATCATCTGGCATGCCTAAGTAAGTTTCTTTCATAGAAACTATCTCATTTAAACTTACTGTAGAAAAAGCATCAATGTATATATCTGAAGCTTCATCAGAAGCTATATTATTTGCAATGACTGAATCAGTTACTGAAAGAGACTGCCTATTTGCTTCTGAACCTGCACCAATATAAATACCACCACCATATGTTGAAACATTACCTGACAAAGTAGAGCCATTCATAACAACATTTGCATATCTGTCATAGATTGCCAAAGCACCACCAAGAAATCCTGATTCGTTTTCTGTAATTGTTGAATCACTAATAATTGTCTTGGTTCTAACCAGATTACACATGATAGCACCACCATATTCACCAGCTTCACAACTGCTGATTGTGGCACCATTCAATCTTAAGCCAGCTGGACGTGCCAGTGTTTCTGGAACATCGTAAAAAACATTTCCAATCTGTGGCATTTGTACATAGAAACCACCAGCAAAAATGCCACCTCCGGCAATATCAGCATAACAATTAGTGATTGTTCCCCCATTAATCTCTACTATACTGTCAAAGTAACCATAACCGTTATTTTTAAAATAGGCATTCATACTTGTGCATGCGGCAATAGCACCACCAATTGCACCGTTATTAGTGGTAGAAATGCCTGTAGCGGTACAATCACTGATTGTACCTCCATTCATAATAAAAGCTCCGCCATTGGATAGGTAAATGCCACCACCAGCACAATTTGAAACTTTCCATCCATTATTAGTGTAATAATTTGTTCTAACGAAACAATCGGAAATTTCTCCGCCATTCATAGTGAATACTGAGCCATTTATGCAACCAATAGCTCCACCAAAGCAGTTAGAACCACCTTCTATTCCACAATTGGTAATAAGGCCACCATTCATATTAAATATCGAGCTGTCTCTCATGGTAACAGCACCGCCATAGTAGTTGTTACCGATACTATTTTTAAGTGTAACCTTGTCATTCATATTTAATGTGGCATTGGTTCCATTAAGATAAAACATACCAGGGCAATCATTACTCTTATTTCCAATAATAGTTAATGAAGATTCACCATCCCCAAGATTTACCACAGCTCCGTTACTTATGCTAAATGCTAATCCGTTTCCAGAAGCAAATTGGATTATATGATTATTACCAATAATTGTAAGTGTTTTGTCACTTCCAGAAATAGTAAAACCACCAAAGTCAGAAATATCGGCATCGATAGAAATAATGTAATTACCTGCACCATTATAAATAATATCATTCTGTACATCTTTCATTTCTGAATTTGTCATTACATGATAAATAGTCTCACCATCTGCGCTGCTAATTATAGGTATAAGGCAACACACCATTACTACACTAAGTAGGGTGGACATCAGTCTCTTTAATCTAAACATAGTATCCCTCCTAAAAAAATAGATAATAACCTAATTGTATTATCCACCTTTAAAAGACAAGTTAACACTTAACTTTGTTAAATATTTGTTAATTGATAAAATGAAATAGGAATAATAAGGTATTTGAAAGTGACTCTATTGACGAGGAACTCTTCTATCTGCCTACTTGTGGATGGAGTGCAGAGAATTCTTGATTATAGGGAAAGTTTCTTGTTGTAACAAAATTTTTGACGTTTGAAGGCATTCTTAGTGACGCACTGGATACAACAAAGTCTATTAGGTTCTACTGAAGGAAGCAAAACATAGGGTTTGACACAACTTCATAAATATCATTGATTTTTAAGCTGTATTCAATATATAATTCTAACTGCACATGAGTGCATGGGGTATAAAGAAATGGAGAAATTAATATGAAATTTAAACGCTTAGTGGCGTCATTTTTGATGGGCGCGACTTTAGTTAGCGGTGTTAGTATGCCATTAATTCTGGCTGATACTAATACTTATGCTTCAACTTTTAGTAGCATAGATTATGCTACAGCTTCAGTTAACATGGATGGCATCAAAGCTTTCGTAACAAGAATGTATAAGGTATGCCTTGATAGAGCTCCAGAGGAAGACGGACTTAATGGCTGGGCACAAAAGTTAGCAAACAAAGAAGCAACTGGCTGTTCTGTAGCATACGGTTTTGTATTCTCACCAGAGTTTATTGGAAAGAACCCAACAAACGAAGCATATGTAAACTATATGTATGATGCATTCTTTGGAAGAGAAGCAGATAGTGACGGCTTTAAGTACTGGGTAGATCTTCTTAATAATGGAGCAAGTAAGGAATTTGTATTCTGTGGTTTTGCAAACTCACAGGAGTTTTCTAATTTGTGTAATAACTATGGTGTAGTAAGAGGCTTTCACATTGAAGGCGAAGACTTTAACCGAATTGCACTTATAAACTTATTTGTAGAGAGACTTTATAATGTAGTCTTAAACAGAACATGTGATGAAGTAGGAATGCCAGGCTGGACAGTTAAGTTAAACAATCACGAAGAGTCAGGCTGTTCAGTAGCATATGGATTTGTATTTAGCCCAGAGTTTTTAAATAAGCATACATGTAACGATTGTTATGTAGAGATTTTATATAATGCATTTCTTGGAAGAAGTTCAGATACAAGTGGAAAATCTTCCTGGGTATCAATGCTTAATGAAGGCAAATCAAGAGAATTAGTATTTAATGGATTTGCAGGATCACCAGAATTCGCAGGAATCTGTAGTGAATATGGAATAGAGCCAGGAAGCTTAAGTACAGAAGGAACGACACATGCTGAGGGAACATGTACTATTTGTGGAAATACTAATAGTAACGGCTCTTCAAATGGCGGTGCTACAAATAATGGAGGCTCTACTTCAGGAAATGACAGTTCCAATAACGGTTCAACAAACGGAAGTTCTTCTACAGGAAGCGGCAGCTCAAACTCAGGCTCAAATAATGGTTCAACTAATAATGGTGGAACAACTGGAAACACAACTAATGGTAATACTGGTAGTACTACTCCAACTAGTACACCTACACCAATACCTTCATTAACCCCACCTACTAAGATTAGAGGTTTTTCTGTTGAAGGATTGCTTGAATCTGGATTAAACATATTTGGTAGTACTGATGAGGAGGATAGTCCAGCTGATGTATATTATATAGGTGATGATGGGTATCTTGTTACTGGCTGGATTTATATGCAAGAAAATGATTCGTGTTTGCAGTTGATTCCAGGATCAGTGGTAATTGCTTATAGAACGAATCTACATAAAAATCGTACGTATTATTTTGATCCTATTACTGGTTGTGCATGTAAAGGATTAACAAAAATAGATGGTATATTTTATTATTTTGACGAGTCACAGGGATATTTAGTAACTTCTGATAATGATTGGAGTAAAGAAATCAAAAACGATGATAGTATTTATTTTGTTGATGAACAAGGTGTTGTTCAAACTGGTTGGGTAACTACTGGAAATGCAGCTTATAAGTATTATGTTGATAGCACAACACTACAACCTCTTACTGGCGGTTGGCACACAATAGATAATAAGGATTATTACTTTTTTGACTCTGGAAATTTGTGTATTTATGGCATAAGAATTCTTGATGGAAAATATTATTATTTCTTTTCAGATGGAAGCCATACAACAGATATTCATCCAGGTTGGAATATTTTGGGAGGTCAGAGGTATTACATCATCTCTGATACTGAATACATATACCCAAGCTGGATATTTTCCAACACATATCACTTACATTCCGGTGATAATAGTTATGATTTAAATGGATTAGTAGAGATAGGTGATAAAAAATACTATTTTATTGATTGTAAAATGCAGTTTGGCTGGCAGCAGATTGATAAACAATGGTACTACTTTAACGAAGATGGCTCAATGGTTACTTATAACTGGATTAAAGATGATGGTAGTTGGTATTACTTCAATAAAGAAGGCATTATGGAACAAACGAAGTGGGTACAGTGGGAAAATAACTGGTATTATCTTAATCCTAATGGAACTATGAAGATAGGCTGGCATAAATATAGTGATGGTCGTTATTCATATCTAAAGCCAAACGGAATTGCCTGTATGGCTGAGTTCTACGAAGTAGATGGTAAATGGTATTATTTTGATGCGGAAGGATACATGGCAACTAAGGACGTTACTGTTGATGGCAAGACTTATATCATTAGTTCTAATGGCGTAGTATCTAACTATAAATAACGAAATGGAGAATTTAATATGAAATTTAAGCGCTTAGTAGCGTCTTTTTTGATGGGCGCGACTTTGGTAAGCGGTGTTAGTGTGCCAGTAATTTTTGCTGATACTAATACTTATGCATCTACTTTTGCTGAAATTAACTATTCTTCCTCACAAGTAAATATGGATGGTATCAAGGCATTCGTTACAAGAATGTATAAGGTGTGTCTTGATAGAGAGCCAGAAGAAGAAGGACTTAATGGCTGGGCACAAAAGCTTGCCCAAAAGGAAGCAACTGGCTGTTCAGTAGCTTATGGTTTTGTTTTCTCACCAGAGTTTATTGGTAAAAATCCAACAAACGAAGCCTTTGTAAATTATATGTATGACGCTTTCTTTGGACGTACCCCAGATGAAGGTGGATTTAAGTACTGGGTAGATTATCTTAATAACGGAGCTACTAAAGAGTCTGTATTTTGTGGTTTTGCAAACTCACAGGAGTTTTCTAACCTCTGCAGTAACTATGGTGTAGTAAGAGGTTTTCACATTGAAGGTGAAGACTTTAACAGAATTGCACTTATAAATCTATTCGTAGAAAGACTATATAACGTAGTCTTAGACAGAACATGTGATGAAGTAGGAATGCCAGGCTGGACAGTAAAACTAAATAGTCACGAAGAGTCAGGCTGTTCAGTAGCATATGGATTTGTATTTAGTCCAGAGTTTTTAAATAAGCATACATGTAACGATTGTTATGTAGAGATTTTATATAATGCATTTCTTGGAAGAAGTTCAGATACAAGTGGAAAATCTTCCTGGGTATCAATGCTTAATGAAGGCAAATCAAGAGAATTAGTATTTAATGGATTTGCAGGATCACCAGAATTCGCAGGAATCTGTAGTGAATATGGAATAGAGCCAGGAAGCTTAAGTACAGAAGGAACGACACATGCTGAGGGAACATGTACTATTTGTGGAAATACTAATAGTAACGGCTCTTCAAATGGCGGTGCTACAAATAATGGAGGCTCTACTTCAGGAAATGACAGTTCCAATAACGGTTCAACAAACGGAAGTTCTTCTACAGGAAGCGGCAGCTCAAACTCAGGCTCAAATAATGGTTCAACTAATAATGGTGGAACAACTGGAAACACAACTAATGGTAATACTGGTAGTACTACTCCAACTAGTACACCTACATCAACTACATATCCGAGATTAACTCCGCCAACAAAAATTGGAGATATATCTTTCAAAGGTACATTTGAATCTGGATTTTATACCGTCACTATAGAGAGATGCATAATATATGATGGAATGTATGAATTTGATAATTATATGTTCTATGTAGATGAAGATGGTTTTTTGATAACTGGATGGGTTGATATTGACGATGATTATGAGACCACAGTTTATTTTAAGAGGAGCGATGGTGAGGTTTATATAGAAACCAAAACAATTCCTGTTGATGAGGACGGTATAACTTTATATTTTGATCCAGATACTGGTTTAGCTTGTGATGGCTTAACAGAGATAGATGATGAATTTTACTATTTTATTAATTTTAATCTAGCAACAGGTAAGAATTTTAGTACTGTGTTTTATACAGGAAAGGACCATTGCTTCTTTGTAGATGAGCAAGGTATAGTACAAACTAGCGGATGGCAAATGGACGATTGGCATAATAAATATTATGTTGATAGTTCTACACATGAAACAGTAACTGGTTGGCAAGATATTGATGGCAATACATATTATTTTGATGAATTCGGGTGCATGCGTACCGGTGATATAAAAATAGATTCAACTTATTATTTTTTTAATTCAGATGGAATACTCCAAACGCAACCGGGATGGTACATTGTCGGTATAAAGAGGTTTTATTTAGATAATGATGGCAAGCTTGTAACTGGTTGGCAGACGATAGATGGAAAGAAATACTATTTTAATAGAAATGCATTGACTGGTTTAGTGCATTTTAGTGATAACCGTTATAGATACTTTGATGATAATGGTGTCATGCAAACAAATTGTTGGTGTTATGGATATAATGTAAATGGTAAATGGGGTTGTTATTATGTTGATTCTGATGGAAAGACAGTTAAAGATTGGCAGACAATAGGTGGAAAAAAATACTATTTTAATTCCGACTGCATGGTGCAGTTTGGATGGCTAACACTTGATACTGGTAAATACTACTTTGATTCTCATGCTGCAATGCAAACAGGTTGGCAGCAGATAGAAGGTGAATGGTACTACTTTAACGAAGATGGTTCTATGGTTGCGGATGATTGGATTCCACATAAAGGTAAATGGTGCTACCTTAAAGAAGATGGCATAATGGCACAATCTAAATGGATACAGTGGAAAAGCAATTGGTACTATATTGATGATGAGGGATATATGGCAACAGGAGAAAGAACAATAAATGGTGTTAAATACTATTTTTATACCAAGGCTGATGAAGACGTATACGAAGGTGCTTCTGAAGGTGCCATGGCAAAGAATGTAACCATTAATGGCATTACCTATGGTGCTAATGGAAAGGGACAGTAAGACTGATAGAATACTGTAATTAAAATTTTGGCGAACAAGTTGCAGCGTAACGAGAGATGTGGAACTCTAGTTGCGCTGTTCTTTTGTTATGGAAACAATTCGAGCACAACAGTGTGTTTGAACTGTATTCGGTGATTTCAAATTAAATGCCAGAACATATAAAGTCTGATTTATCTTAGTTGAGTGAAGAATTGTGACTGTTACGGCAAAAATATTCATTGATTCTGGTAATGGGAAATGCTATTATGCAAGTGAAGAAAAATGCCGTATGCGTCACAAAAATTCAACTGGAGGGATAGTTGTGGAAATCAAGAGAGACAAATACCTAAATCAGCTTATCGAGAAAAGAAAAGACGGAATGATTAAGGTAATAACAGGGATTCGAAGATGTGGAAAATCATATCTCCTAGATCCACTATATAAAAACTATTTATTAGAAGATGGTGTTTCTCCAGATCACATTATCAAATTTGAACTCGATCGTGCAATTAATATGAAATATCATTCTAATCCCGAAATGTTGGAAAGAGATATTTTGGATTTACTGAAGGATGATGAAACTTACTATGTAATACTCGACGAGATTCAACTGGTTGAAAGATTTGAGTTTGTTGTCAGCGGTTTATTGCATGAACCCAACATTGATATTTATATTACGGGAAGCAACTCTAAGTTTTTATCTACGGATATTATTACAGAGTTCAGAGGAAGAGGTGAGCAGATTCATGTGAATGCACTCTCTTTTGCAGAATTTTATCCAGTATCTGGGCAGGAAAAATTTGATGCATGGAATGAATATCTGACTTATGGTGGCATGCCACTGATAGTATCAAAGAGAAGTGATGCAGAAAAATCATCTTATTTAAAAGAACTATTTGAACAGACATATATTTCAGATATAGTGGAGCGAAATCACATTAAACGTTTAGACATTATGGATGCAATCGTAAACATATTGGCCTCCTCTGTAGGCTCCCTAACAAATCCACAAAAAGTATTTGAAACCTTTAAGAGCAATGGCGAGAAGGAATTATCATTAAATACTGTAAATTCTTACATTTCTTTTTTAGAAGATGCGTTTATTGTAAAAAAGGCGCTCCGTTTTGATGTAAAAGGAAGAAAATATATCAATACACCTCAGAAATACTATTTCTCGGATTTGGGACTTAGGAATGCTAGACTAAATTTTAGACAGCAGGAAGAATCTCATTTAATGGAAAACGCAATATATAATGAGTTGATTATGAGAGGTTTCAATGTTGATGTGGGAGTAGTGGAAATAAGAGAAGGAAACAAACGAATTCAGACAGAGGTTGACTTCGTTTGCAATCTTGGAGGAAATAGATATTACATTCAATCTGCATTAAATTTGGCAACACCTGAAAAAACGCTTCAGGAATCCAGATCGTTGAACCATATTCCTGATAATTTTAAGAAAATAATAGTGGTCAAGGATTATATTAAACCATGGAAAACAGAGGAAGGAATTCTTGTTTTAGGAATAATAGATTTCTTATTAAATGAAGCAAGCATTGATAAGTAAAAAGATGGCAGATATAGCTCCTTTTCTTATCGAAAAGCTGATGCTAAGATTAATCATCTCTTTAAAATTATGTGTTTTAATTTACTGAAATTCATAAATTACATTGATTTTTAAACTGTATTCAATATATAATTCTAACTGCACATAAGTGCATGGAGTATAAAGAAATGGAGAAATTAATATGAAATTTAAACGCTTAGTGGCGTCATTTTTGATGGGCGCGACTTTAGTTAGCGGTGTTAGTATGCCATTAATTCTGGCTGATACTAATACTTATGCTTCAACTTTTAGTAGCATAGATTATGCTACAGCTTCAGTTAACATGGATGGCATCAAAGCTTTCGTAACAAGAATGTATAAGGTATGCCTTGATAGAGCTCCAGAGGAAGACGGACTTAATGGCTGGGCACAAAAGTTAGCAAACAAAGAAGCAACTGGCTGTTCTGTAGCATACGGTTTTGTATTCTCACCAGAGTTTATTGGAAAGAACCCAACAAACGAAGCATATGTAAACTATATGTATGATGCATTCTTTGGAAGAGAAGCAGATAGTGACGGCTTTAAGTACTGGGTAGATCTTCTTAATAATGGAGCAAGTAAGGAATTTGTATTCTGTGGTTTTGCAAACTCACAGGAGTTTTCTAATTTGTGTAATAACTATGGTGTAGTAAGAGGCTTTCACATTGAAGGCGAAGACTTTAACCGAATTGCACTTATAAACTTATTTGTAGAGAGACTTTATAATGTAGTCTTAAACAGAACATGTGATGAAGTAGGAATGCCAGGCTGGACAGTTAAGTTAAACAATCACGAAGAGTCAGGCTGTTCAGTAGCATATGGATTTGTATTTAGCCCAGAGTTTTTAAATAAGCATACATGTAACGATTGTTATGTAGAGATTTTATATAATGCATTTCTTGGAAGAAGTTCAGATACAAGTGGAAAATCTTCCTGGGTATCAATGCTTAATGAAGGCAAATCAAGAGAATTAGTATTTAATGGATTTGCAGGATCACCAGAATTCGCAGGAATCTGTAGTGAATATGGAATAGAGCCAGGAAGCTTAAGTACAGAAGGAACGACACATGCTGAGGGAACATGTACTATTTGTGGAAATACTAATAGTAACGGCTCTTCAAATGGCGGTGCTACAAATAATGGAGGATTATCTACAGGAAACGGCGGCTCCTCTACAGGCAGTGGCAATTCAAATAATGGTTCAACCAATAATGGCAATAATGGTAGTACTCCAACAAGTACATCTACACCAACACCATATCCAACATTAACGCCTCCTTCTAAATATAAAGAATTTCTCGAGCCAGGTGTTACTTTTATTTATGACTATGATGAATACGATAAGCATCCAGATAACTACGTAGGATATGGCTGTTATTTAAATGAAGAGGGTTATCTTGTAACTGGATGGGTGAATATAGATAAAGAAGACAAAATTAAAGCAGTCGATTTAGAGAACAATGAAATACTTGAATCACATGAAATAGATGTTTACTACATGACATCTTTTATAGATGAAGATGATGGTACCGTTACTATGTATTTTGATCCAGAGACAGGTGTGCCAGCTATTGGCTTATCTGAAATAGATGGAACAACATATTTATTTTATGTTCCTTTTTTGGCAAAAGGAAATAGAATGAGCGTCACAGACTTTATAAATGGTGGTTCCTATTTTGTAGATGAGAAGGGTATAGTTCAAACCAGTGGATGGCAGACTGATGTTTGGGGTAACAAATATTATGTAGATAGTTCTACATATAAGCTTGTAACAGGCTGGCAAGAAATCGACGGAAACAAGTACTATTTTAATTATAGAAGTGAGATGGAGACTGGCGTCGAAGGAATAGACTCAAAATACTATCTTTTTAATGATGATGGAATTCTCCAAACTGAGCCTGGATGGCACGATGAATATTATGTTGGCAGTGATGGTGCTCTATATACAGGCTGGCAAGAAATCGACGGAAATAAGTACTATTTTAATTACAGGGGTGAGATGGAGACTGGCGTCGAAAAAATACACTTTGATTACTATCTTTTTAACAATGATGGAATTCTCCAAACTGAGCCTGGATGGCACACTTTCAATAGTAAAAAATACTATTTGAATAATGAAGGTACTCTTTGTCGTGGCTTCCAAACAATTGATGGAAAGAAATATTATTTTAATGAATCAAATTGTTACCTAATTAAGGGCTTAATGAACATTGGTGATAAAACATATTATTCTGATTCCAATGGAGTGATACAGACTGGATGGGAAACCATTGGCAGTAAAAAGTATTATTTTCTAGAAGATGGAGCAGCTGCTACAGGATGGAATAAGTTAGATAATAAGTGGTACTACTTCAACGAAGATGGCACTATGCGTACTAACGATTTTGCTGAAGATAATGGTCAGAAGTATTACTTAGGTGATGATGGTGTTATGGTTACCGACAAATGGGTAGAGTATAAAGACAAATGGTATCATTTGAGTAGCAGTGGCGCTATGGAAAAATCTAAATGGATAGAATATAAAGATGAAAACTGCTACTTAAAAGACAGTGGTGCTATGGCGAGCTCGGAGTGGATCAAGTGGAATAACAATTGGTACTATTTTGATGATAAAGGATATATGGTAACAGGATGGAAAGACTTTACAAAGTCAAACGGTACAGTTAACTGGTATTACTTTAATCCAAGTAGCGGCAAGATGGTAACTGGTGCACAAACAATAAATGGTGCTAAATACTATTTTTACCCTGATGGTTCCTCTGTGGGTGTTATGGCAACGAATGTAACCATAAATGGTATTACCTATGGTTCTAATGGTAAAGGTCAGTAAGTAAGTTTAAGAGTCCAGGATTTTCCTGGGCTCTTTTCTTGTCGAAAAGCTGATTTTAAGACTATTCGTCCCTTTAAAAAATAGTAGTTTTGGTTAACCTGTATTTCATAAATATCATTGATTTTTAAGTTGTATTCAATATATAATTCTTATTGCACATGAGTGCATGGGGTATAAAGAAATGGAGAATTTAATATGAAATTTAAACGCTTAATGGCGTCATTTTTGATGGGCGCAACTTTAGTAAGCGGTATTAGTGTGCCAGTAGTGATGGCTGATACTAATACTTATGCTTCAACTTTTGATGGCATGAATTATGCCGCAGCTTCAGTTAACATGGATGGCATCAAGGCATTCGTAACAAGAATGTATAGAGTATGCCTTGATAGAGAACCAGAAGAAGAAGGTCTTAATGGCTGGGCACAAAAGCTTGCGCAGAAGGAAGCAACAGGCTGTTCAGTAGCATATGGTTTTGTATTCTCACCAGAATTTATTGGAAAGAATCCAACAAACGAAGCATTTGTAAATTATATGTATGATGCATTCTTTGGTCGTGAGGCTGACGAAGGCGGATTTAAGTACTGGGTAGATCTTCTCAATAACGGAGCAAGTAAGGAATCAATTTTCTGTGGTTTTGCAAATTCAGAGGAATTCTCTAACTTATGTAATAACTATGGTGTAGTACGAGGTTTTCACATTGAAGGTGAAGACTTTAACCGTATAGCACTTATAAACTTATTTGTAGAGAGACTATATAATGTAGTCTTAGATAGAACATGTGATGAAGTAGGAATGCCAGGCTGGACAGTTAAGTTAAATAGTCACGAAGAGTCAGGCTGCTCAGTAGCATATGGATTTGTATTTAGCCCAGAGTTTTTAAATAAGCATACATGTAACGATTGTTATGTAGAGATTTTATATAATGCATTTCTTGGAAGAAGTTCAGATACAAGTGGAAAATCTTCCTGGGTATCAATGCTTAATGAAGGCAAATCAAGAGAATTAGTATTTAATGGATTTGCAGGATCTCTAGAGTTTGCAGGAATCTGTAGTGAATATGGAATAGAACCAGGAAGCTTAAGTACAGAAGGAACAACACATGCTGAGGGAACATGTACTATTTGTGGAAATCAAAATAGTGGTTCTTCAAATAACGGTTCCACAAATAATGGCGGCACATCTTCTGGTAGCGGCAGTTCAAATAATGGTTCTTCAAACGGCGGAGCTACTTCAGGTAATGGTGGTTCTTCTGGAACCAATGGTAGTGGTGCTACAAATAATGGTGGCTCTTCTACAGGCAGTGGCAATTCAAATAATGGCAGTACTCCAACAAGTACACCAACACCATATCCAACATTAACGCCTCCTTCTAAATATAAAGAATTCCTCGAGCCAGGTCTTAATATAATTGATGATTATGATGAATACAAGAAAGATTCAGATAACGGACTATATGGCTATTATTTAAATGAAGAGGGTTATCTTGTAACCGGATGGGTGAATGTAGATAAAGAGGATACATTTAAGATTATTGGTATAGAGGACAATGAAGTATTTGACTCAGATCGATTAGACGTTTTCAGATTATTACTTAGGGATACAGAAGACAGAAAAGCTACTATGTATTTTGATCCAGCGACAGGCTCAATGTTACATGGATTATCTGAAATAGACGGAGTAACCTACTTATTTGATGGTTTTGTTCTAGTAACTGGAAGTAATCAAAGTATAAGATATTCTGAACGTTACCTTGATGATTATTGTTATTATTTTGTAGATGAGAAGGGTATAGTTCAAACTAGTGGATGGCAGACTAATGATATGGGTTGCAAATATTATGTAGATAGTTTTACATATAAACTTGTAACAGGCTGGCAAGAAATAGATGGGAATAAGTACTATTTTAATTACTTGTGTGAGATGGAGACTGGCTTCAGAAAAATAGACTCAAAATACTATTTTTTCAACGCCGATGGAGTTCTTCAAACAGAGCCTGGATGGAAAACCATTGACAGTAAAAAGTATTATTTTCTAGCAGATGGAGTAGCTGCTACAGGATGGAATAAGCTAGATAATAAGTGGTACTACTTCAACGAAGATAGCACTATGCGTACTAACGATTTTGCTGAAGATAATGGTCAGAAGTATTACTTAGGTGATGATGGTGTTATGGTTACCGACAACTGGGTAGAGTATGAAGACAAATGGTATCATTTGAGTAGCAGTGGTGCTATGGAAGAATCTAAATGGATAGAATATAAAGATAAATGGTACTATGTAGATGAATCAGGTGTTATGTTATCTGAAGAGTGGCTGACTTATCAGGGTTCAAAATACTACTTCAATAAAGACGGTTCTATGCATACTGGTTGGCTAGAAGCTAGTTGGAACAAATACTATTACTTTGATACATCTGGAAAGATGAAGTCTTCATGCTTCATTACATATAATGGTGGCAAGTATTACTTAGGTGATGACGGTATAATGTATAGTGGAAAATGGCTTAATCTAGACGGTAATTGGTACTATTTTGCTAGTGGTGGCAAAATGGTAACAGGTGTCTATTACTATGATGGTAGACCATATAATTGTTATTTCTTTGACTCTAATGGTATTATGCAAAGAAACTGCTGGAGAAAAAATAGTGAAGGAGATTATTTTTACCTTTCTGATTCTGGTAAAGCCTATCATGCAGGTTTTTATAAAATAGATGGCAAGTGGTATTCTTTTAATCTTGGTGGAAAACTTATAGTTAATGAAGAGACTTACAAAGGATATTGGGCAGGACCAGATGGTGTAATTGAAGGTTCAGAAAACTGGACAGAAGCACCTTCATAATATATAAGTAGTCAAAAGAGTTGTAGAGAGCGATATCTCCGCAGCTCTTTTTATTTTAGTAGTTAAGCCTTTCGAAAAGAAATACAACCTCATATACTCACTATGATAAACTGGAATTAAAGACTAACCCATTGGAAGGATAAAAATGGAAGAGATAACAAATTTCCTGCTGGCAAACCAGGACACAAAATACAAAGATTTTAATGTGACAATAACTCCTGTTCAGAACATGATTGGAGTTAGAACTCCTGTTTTAAGAGATTATGCAAAGAGATTAACAAAAGAGAATCCTGAATTGGTAAGAGAATTTTTTAATGAATGTCCGCATAAGTATTTCGAGGAGAATCAGCTTCATGCTTTTCTTATTGCACTTATAAAGGACTATGATGCCTGCATAGATGAGATTGAGAAATTTCTTCCATATGTTGATAACTGGGCTACCTGCGATCAGATGAATCCTAAGGTTCTGGGCAGGAACAAAGAGGATTTATTGAGAAGAATCAAAATCTGGATTAGAAGCGACAAGACCTATACAATCAGATTTGGTATTAAGATGCTGATGGATTTTTATCTGGGCGAGTCCTTCGATATTGAGTATATGGAGATGGTCTGTAAAGTTAAGTCGGATGAGTATTATGTGAAGATGGTGCAGGCCTGGTATATGGCGACGGCTCTGGCTACGAATTATGATGAAGCTATAGGTTTTATAGAGAATAAGAAACTTTCTTCCTGGACACATAATAAGGCAATTCAGAAGGCGATTGAGAGTTTTAGAGTCACTGATGAACACAAGAAATACCTGAAAACCCTTAAAATTAAGTGATTTTGTGTGTAAAAGCCGTGTAAAGTAATGTGGTTTATTTGTAAATTTTTTGGTGTCATTTGATAATTGCTTTCTCTTTTTTAATATCGAAAATGGTCTATGTAATGTTTTGGGATGCCTTTAATCCCCGCTGCTACTAGCGCTTATGCTACAATCACTAATAAATCTTATTTGAAAGTTCTGTTCACGATATTCCAAATGCGATTGTCTAAAAATAGATAATCGTCTATGTATACCGAAATGTTTTTGACTTGTCATTGTTACCGCGTTAAAATTATACACGTGTTTATATGATTTTAATGAATGTCGTTTAATGAGGTGACAATAATGGAAGTAGATATAGTAGCTTCAGTTACGAGTTTGCTCGGTGGTATCGCATTATTCCTTTATGCTATCAAGATGACAAGTGGCGGTCTTGAGGCAGTAGCAGGAAACAAACTCAAATCAATTCTTCAGAAATTAACAAGTAATAGATTCATTGGTGTTCTTATGGGTGCATTAATTACAGCACTCGTTCAGTCATCAACAACCACTACGGTAATGGTAGTTGGATTCGTAAATGCACAACTCATGAATCTGTATGAAGCTTTGTGGGTTATCATGGGTAGTAACATTGGTACTAACATTACATCCCAGCTCGTTGCATTTGATGTAAGTAAATTTGCCCCAATCATTTGTGTAATTGGTGTAGGCATAATTCTTATGGCCAAGTCGAAGCGAGGTAAGGCTCTCGGTGATATCGTAACAGGTATCGGTTTTATCTTCATCGGTATGAAGATGATGACTTCTTCAATGGCTCCTATCGTTGATCTTCCAATTGTGAGAGCTTCACTCGCGAAGATGGAAAATCCAATTCTTGGTATTCTTGCAGGTATTATTTTTGTATTTGTTATTCAGAGTTCAGCTGGTGGTGTTGGTGTGCTTCAGGCTATGGCAATGGCAGCAGCTACAAGCGGTGCAGCAGCTGCAAATGCTATTACAGTAGATCAGGCTATATTTATTCTTTTTGGTCTTAATATTGGTACATGTTTCCACGCACTTCTTGCTGCGATTGGTGGTACAAGAGGAGCTTTAAGAGCAGCACTTATGCACTTTGCTTTTAACCTTATTGGAACACTTATCTTTACACCAGTAGCTTTGTTCCTTCCATTTACAGATTTGGTTCGAAGCATGTCTCCAGGAGATGTTGCAAGACAGATTGCAAATGCACATCTTCTCTTCAATGTAGGTACAACAATTATCATGCTTCCTGTTGGTCAGTTCCTTGTAAAGTTTGTTATGAAGATACTTCCAAATAAGGAAGAAGATGAAGATTCAAATGATAAGAAGCTTGTTTATCTCAAGCCATCAATGCTTAAGGCAGACTCACATGTAGGTCTTGCTACTACACTTGCAAATTCATGCTATAGCGAAGTATCAAGAATGTACGATATGGCAGTAGAGAATATCGAGAAGAGCCTTACATCTGTTATTAGTAACAGTGAGGAACTTCAGAATGAGATTAATGAGCGCGAGGAATATATTGACTTCCTTAATAAGGAAATCTCTTACTATATATCTCACGCATTAGGTCTTGGTTTCTCAGAAGAAGATGTGCTTAAATTCAGTGCTCTCTTCAAGATTACTGGTAATATTGAGCGTATGGGTGACCATGCTACTAATATTTCAGGTTATGCAAACCTCATTGAGGAGAAGGGTTATGCATTCTCTGATATGGCGAAAGATGAAGTTAAGAAGATGATTGATGTTCTTAAAACTTCATGTGCAAGATTTAAGGATTATAGCGATAAAAATATTCTTGTTAAGGTTGCTCAGGATGAGCAGCGTATTGATGATATGACACTTGCTTATCGTTCAAATCAGCTTGAGAGAATGAGAACAAGCAACTGCTCTGGTGAGACTTCAGTTATCTATTCTGAGATGCTTACCGACTTCGAGCGTCTTGGTGATCATCTCCTTAATATTGCCAAAGTTATTTCTGAAAACGATATTAGATCTTTGAAGTGGACAAAGCATGAGTAAAGTTAATGTAGTATTATTTGAACCAGAGATTCCACAGAATACTGGAAATATAATGAGAACATGTGTAGCAAGTAATTGTAATCTGCACATCATTAAGCCATTAGGATTTGATATAGAGAATCCAAAGTTTAATAGATTTACAACAAATCACATTACCTGGGCAGACTACACTTTGTATGAGAATTACGAAGATTTCCTCTCCAAAAACGAGGGGGAATTCTTCTATCTTACAAGATATGGTAAAAAGCCTCATTCAGCATTTGACTATAAGGCTATTCCAGAAGATAAAAAGATTTATCTTGTTCTTGGTAAAGAGAGTACTGGTATTCCATATGACATCCTTAAGGATAATCTGGACAGATGTTTTAGAATCCCAATGGATAAGGACTGCAGATGCCTTAATATCTCTAATGCTGCGGCTATAGCAATATATGAAGTTATGAGACAGCTTGATTATCCTGATTTATCTTTTACTGAAGTTCAGAAGGGCGAGGATTTCCTTGAATCCTATGATGCCATGCTTGGAAGATAAACTCTGAGATTACCAAACTTGAAAAATATTTTTTGTGGTGTTACACTACAACATGTAACAATTGAATAAATTGATAAACCGTTGAGTAAGAGTAGTAGCTTTGACATAAGAATTGCAGAGAGTTATCGGCTGGTGTGAGATAATATTCTGGTTGTTGTGAATGGACTTATGAGGGCAGCCCAAAAGTTTTATTGACAGATTTTCGAGAAGGAACAAGTAGGCGCTGACGGACATCCCGACCGTGACACGGGAACCGTATGATGGTACGGTCTCACAAGGTGGCTAACAGATACTTCTGTCCTTATGTGGGACGGAAGTTTTTTATTTGTATCAAAGGAGATAACAAAAATGGGTAAGATTATTTTAACAGGTGACAGACCAACAGGCAGACTTCATTTAGGTCATTATGTAGGTTCTTTGAAGAGAAGAGTTGAGCTTCAGAATTCTGGTGAGTTCGAAAAAATTTTGATCATGATTGCAGACGCTCAGGCATTGACAGATAACTTCGATAATCCTGAGAAAATCAGACAGAATATCATTGAGGTTGCTCTCGACTATTTATCAGTAGGACTTGATCCAGCTAAGTCAACATTGTTCGTTCAGTCTCAGATTTCGGAGCTTTGTGAGCTTACATTCTTCTATATGAACCTTGTTACACTCGCAAGACTTGAGCGTAATCCAACAGTTAAGGCTGAGATTCAGCTCCGTAACTTCGAGAATAGCATTCCAACAGGTTTTGTATGCTATCCAATCAGCCAGGCTGCTGATATTACTGCTTTCAAGGCAACAACAGTTCCAGTAGGTGAAGATCAGCTTCCAATGATCGAGCAGACACGTGAGATTGTTCGTAAGTTCAATTCTATTTACAGCGACGTTCTCGTTGAGCCAGATGCACTTCTTCCAACAAATCAGGTTTGCATGCGTCTTCCTGGTACAGATGGTAAGGCAAAGATGAGTAAGTCACTCGGTAACTGCATCTATCTTTCTGATACAGAGGATGAGGTTAAAAAGAAGGTTATGAGCATGTACACAGATCCACTCCATGTACAGGTATCTGACCCAGGCCACCTCGAGGGCAATACAGTATTTACATATCTTGATGCATTCTGTAAAGACGAGCATTTTGAGGCATACCTCCCAGATTATAAGAACCTTGATGAGCTTAAGGAGCACTACACACGTGGTGGTCTTGGTGACGTTAAGATCAAGAAGTTCCTCAACAATGTTCTTCAGGAAGAGCTTAACCCAATCCGTGCTAAGCGTAAGGAATTCGAGCAGGATATCGCTGGTGTATATGAGATTTTGCGTAAGGGCAGCGAGGATGCTCGTGCTATCGCTTCTCAGACTCTGAGCGAGGTAAAGGCTGCAATGCAGATTAACTACTTTGAGGATGAGGCTTTGATTAAGGCTCACATCGAGAAGTATAAGGCATAATTTTCTTCGCGAAAATGGGTTGCACACTAATTAACTCATTTTGATTCGATGATTTAAATAAATGACCAAACAGCGCCCGTTGTTAGCAATGCTAGTGCGGGTGCTACTTTTTTGGGGTTGGATGGTTAGTGCAACTCATTGATTCCTGCTGCCTCAAGCGCATCAGCTACTCTATTGTTTATAAAGTTACATATAATACGCACCACTTTATTTGAATTATACTGATGAAATCTTGTCTCTCCGATTAGCAATAAATCATGGTCAAAGAGATAACCACTTTCGATATATCTACTAATATCCTGATTTAGTTTAAGAAAGTAATCTGACTTCTCTAGAAGTCCCGCTACTTCTATTGGAAAGCAATAATTTATCATTGAAATACCAACGAAAAAATCTGAATATTTACCCTTAATCCCAAGTTGAATTTTTGGCTCATGTTTATAATCTAGATCCAAGTTCTCTAGAATTTCTGCAACATTCATTTCAAGCTTTGAAGTAAAATGCATTCCGTTATGTTCCAACTTTCTATCCGACTCTCCGAAATCCTGGAAACCCTGCTCATGGATTAGCGTGTTATAGAATTCTATATCATTGTTGTGAAAGTTACTAAATCTAAGCAAGTTGGGTATTTCTGAGCTGATTTGCATGGGCTTGTGGCCAGTTTTTTTAGTGTATGCCAATTTATAACTTTCTAGTTTTTGAGAAAGATGATGCTTATATTTCAATATCTCGAAAAGTTCTTGTCCTTTTGGTGAATCTAGACGATATTCATTTATTGTTTTTCTAGAATGAGCATTAATCTGGCGAATATATGTGCCAGATTTGTATTTCTGTTTGCGCTCAATTGTTCTGACCATAGGAAGAGAAGCTATTTGTTGTTCTATCTCGAAAATCTTGAGAGTTAAATATTCCTTTGAAAAGTATTCGATGTAGTGTATAAAATCACCTCCATTTAATATGTTTCTTTACCTAATAGTACAGCTTTTATTCAAATAAAAAACCTACAAAAATCCGACAAATTACGACATTTTGCGACAAGAATGACAAAGATCTCGACAACGACCACAGGCTGTAATGAAAAGTCTTGATTTTAGGATGTGGAGCAGGTGACGCACGAAGATATTCAGGGCAATGTGTCACCGCCGAGGTGACCAAAAC
>JAKSRE010000011.1 GCA_024403775.1 Clostridia bacterium
TCAAAA
This sequence comes from Clostridia bacterium, assembly GCA_024403775.1. GTDB lineage: Bacteria > Bacillota > Clostridia > Saccharofermentanales > Saccharofermentanaceae > Saccharofermentans. Next base: position 7 of record JAKSRE010000011.1, read on the forward strand.
TCATTTGTGCAGGTATTCCATTCTATATGATTGGTCAGGGATTAAATGGTTCCATTAGAGCTGATGGCTCGCCAAAGTTTGCAATGGCGTGTACACTTGCTGGTGCAGTAACGAATTTGATTTTTGACCCAGTGTTGATTTTTGGTTTTAACATGGGAGTAAAGGGAGCTGCCATAGCAACAATTATGGGACAGATACTTACCTTTGGTATGAGTGTTGTATATCTTTCAAAAGCTAAGAATTTTAAAATCAATAAGGAAGGCTTAAAGCTTGAAAGTAAAACATCAGCAAGTATTGTGTCTGTTGGTATGGCATCACTAATTGTTCAGCTTTCTATCGTAATTATCATTGCTGTAAATAACAATCTTTTGACTAAGTACGGATATGATACATTTGCAAGCACAGGTGAAGCTTTCGGTGCCGTAATACCACTTGCAGTAGTTGGTATTGTAATGAAGGTGTTTGGTATAGTTGTATCTATTGTAATTGGAATAAGCCTTGGAGGGCAGCCGATTATAGGATTTAATATGGGTGCTGGAAATATGAAGCGTGTAAAAGAAACAATCCTTCTTATAACAAAGCTTGTTCTCATAGTTGGTACAGTAGCATTCTTGATATTTGAAATTGTACCTGATGCAATTATATTCTTATTTGGAAGTCACAACACACCTGAATATATGGAGTATGCAAGACTTTGTATTCGTATATTCCTTGGAGGAATTATACTTACCTGCTACATAAAGTCGGCAGCAATTATTTTGCAGTCTATGGGAAACAGTGTTAAGTCAACAGTGCTTGCGTTGCTTCGAGACGTAATCATATTTGTACCAACTTCAATAATCATTGCTACGATATCAAAGAGTATTGTGACAATGCTTTGGGCGGCAGTTATATCAGATGTGATAGCAGCAATTATTGGCTTTATATTTGTACAGACAGAAATAAAGAAATGTGAAAAGTTAGTTGAAAGCTAAATTGAAATCTCGTTCTATGTTAAGTAATAAGAGTTTAATCGCTTAGTTGGATTGTTCCGGAAATTGTTATTTTCAATGCCAAGCGATAGTCTTCCCATTTTAGATTGACAAAAATATGGGCCACAGAATTCTGCGGCCCTTTATCTTACTTTCCTACATAAATCTCATAAAGTTTCTGTGCCAGGAACTCAGCATATGTGACTTTCGCTTCCTTTTGCATGTGCACGCCGTCAGCCGTGTACTTCGACCAGTTGTCGTGCGTTAATGTCCATGCTTCCTGCATATTTATAAACGAAGCAGCATTATTTGAAGCAACCGATTTCATAACGGCGATATAATCGTCAATTGTGCCGTAGCCAAAGTCCTGCTCGGTAGAGAGCTTATCTGTATTGCCAAAGTAGCCCACAGGTGGCGCGATCATGACAATATTAGCGGAAGGATTTAATTCCTTAATAACTGTGATTGAATCAGTGAGCGCTTCCTCATAGCTATAATCTGGGCCAGTAAGTGGAACCCCCCATTGCATAGTCGTTATTACAGTGCTCGATGAAAACATAATCTGCCTCACTGATAGCGGCATGAATCTCATCACCCTTCTCGGTGTCATCAAGAAGAAGCGCTACCATGCAGTCGTTTGCAGTAGAGTAGCCTTCAACTTTGGCTGCACATGTGCCAGACACTGTGTAATCCAACACTTCCAGTGAAGTAATGGATGCGAGCTGCTTGCCGACACCTGTCTCGGTCTTGTCGATGGCCCAAAGTGAGTCGCCAAGAACAACAGCTTTTCCAGTGAGTAAAGTGAGGTCAGCTTGATTTTTGCCACATCCGCAGAGAGCAAAAATCAAGAATATAAGTAGTAAAGATATGAATTTTTTCATCGTGATAATCCCTTTTTTATGTGTTATAAATAAGGTAACATAAAAATCTTGGAACCGCAATTTCCTTAGGTTTGGCTGTTTTTATTTTCTAACCAATATGAACTATAAACGGATTTAATGGAGTTCAACATATTGACTTTAAGTTCAAAAATAGGTTAAATTGAACTTAAAACAAAGAAGTGAACTTATTGGAGTTATATATGCGTAAATTCGATTATAAAAAATTATCAGAAAAAAGTTGGGATAATGAAATTCTTCTTTTATGTTCAAAGATACATGAATGTAAGGGGCGCCAGGAGCTTTTTGTGCGTCAAAAACCAGCGCAACTTGATCGCCTTGTGGAAATCTCAAAAATTCAAAGTACAGAATCTTCAAATAGAATTGAAGGAATTGTTACAACTAGTACAAGAATCAAGAAACTGTTTGAGGAAAAAACTACCCCTAAGAACAGAGATGAAAAGGAAATCCTAGGCTATAGAGATGTACTTAATACGATTCATGAAAGCCATGATTATATTGATATTAGTCCCAATAATATTCTTCAGCTTCATAGGGACTTATTAAAACATGCGGGCTTTTCTTATAGTGGAAACTTTAAGAATACACAGAATTATATAAAGGAAACAAAGCCGGATGGAACAGAGGTAATAAGATTTACTCCACTTGCTCCGTATGAGACTCCAGAAGCAATTGAAATGATATGTAGAAGTTTTTCAGAAACTCTAGCTATGGAATTGGTGGACCCACTAATTCTGATTCCTGCATTTATCTGTGATTTTCTGTGTATCCATCCATTCAATGATGGTAATGGCCGAATGAGCAGACTTCTTACACTACTACTTTTGTACAAATGCGGTTATGAAGTTGGAAAGTACATCAGTATTGAAAAGCAGATAGAGAAGACAAAAGATGTTTATTATGACGTTCTTCAAGAAATAGACCACGGTTGGCATGAAGAACAGAATGACTCTACACCATTTATCAAATATATACTTCAGATGGTTCTGGCAAGTTATATGGAATTTGAAGAGCGAGTTGATATTATGGATGATACTGGGGTAAAGAGTTCAGCATATGACATAGTAAAGGCTTATGTAGATAAGAAACTCGGAAAATTTACAGTTGCTGATGTGCTTATAAACTGTCCTAATGTTGGTCGAACTTCCGTATTTAATGCCCTTAAGAAACTTACCGATGAGGAATATATTGAGAAGCATGGTGAAAGAAAAAGCGCATTCTTTGTAAAGAAGAGCACGAATGTGTGGTAAGTACAATATAACGTGTTAGAGTTCAAAACAAAATGATTTTGAACTTAAATATTGTATAAAAAAGAAATCGATTTTGTTGCAATAAGAAAAGATGCATATCCTAAAATGATTCTTGCAAGAACACATCAAGAGAATTATCAGTATGAAGGAATTCAAATTGTGGATATTGCAAATTGGTTGTTGGATGAATAGCATAGTAGAAAGCTCTTATTGACTCTCCCCTTAGGGGATAATCCAAAATATGAATATAAGGAAAGGAGGATGACATCCTGTGTTAAGAATTGGTGAGTTTTCTAAATTATCTCATTTAACAATAAAAGCGTTAAGATTCTATGAAAGAGAAGGTCTGTTGATCCCAGAAAATGTCGACGAATGGACTGGTTATAGAATCTATGACACAAGCCAATTGAAGGATGCAGCAATTATCAAATCATATAGACAGTTAGGTCTTTCTATTGACGAGATTAAAGCAATTCTGAATGGCGCTGACAAAAAGATAATATTAGCTTCAAAAGCTGAAGTGCTGAAAACTCAAAAAGAAGACATAGATGTTCGTCTTTCCATTATTAATCATATTTTGGAGGATGAAGAAATGAAATATCAAGTAACAGTAAAAGAAATACCAGCAGCAATTGTTTATTACACAGAGGTTAAGGTAAAGAAATTCTCAGACATGATGTCTATAATTCCAGAACTTGGGGCAGAGTGCATGGAGTTAAACCCAGGAATGAAATGTACTAATCCACCATATGAGTTCTGCGAGTATTTGGATGAAGAGCATAGGGAAGAAGATATTACGATTCGTCATAATGAGACCGTTGAGAAATTCGGTAAAGAAAGCGAAAGAATCAAATTTAGGGAAATACCTGCAGTAAAGGTATTAAGTATATTCCATAAAGGGTCTTATGATGAAATAGGTGAGGCATATGCTTATATCATGAAATATGCAGAAGAAAATGGATATAAGGTTAATGGTCTTTCAAGAGAATGTTATATTGATGGAATCTGGAATAAGGATTCTGTGGATGAATGGTTAACAGAAATTCAATTGCCAATTGAATAGGAGTGAGTAGTTATGGCATTCGATTTTAAGAAAGAATATAAAGAGTTCTATATGCCAAAGAACAAACCAGAGATAGTTACTGTTCCAAAGGCAAATTATATTGCGGTAAGAGGTAAAGGTAATCCAAATGAAGAAGGTGGAGCATATCAGCAAGCTATAAGTGTTTTATATGCTGTAGCCTATACACTTAAAATGAGTTATAAGACTGATTATAAAATAGAGGGATTCTTTGAATATGTTGTGCCACCACTTGAAGGATTTTGGTGGCAAGATAATGTTGATGGTGTAGATTATTCCAACAAGGATACTTTTAATTGGATTTCAGTAATAAGACTTCCTGATTTCATAACAAAGAATGATTTTGACTGGGCTGTTAAAACGGCAACTAAAAAAAAGAAACTTAATTGTTCATCGGCAGAATATCTTACGATTGAAGAAGGACTGTGCGTTCAAATAATGCATTTAGGTGCATTTGATGATGAACCTGCTACTGTTAAAATTATGAATGCATATCTTGAACAGCACGGATATGAGAATGATTTCAGTGATATGAGACTACATCATGAGATTTATCTTTCGGATGCAAGAAAAGTAGTTTCTAAAAAATGGAAGACGGTTATTAGGCATCCAATTAGAAAATTATAAAACCTGCATTTCGCTCGGTGTGATGTGATGAAAAGGGTGTGTGAAATCAAAATCTACCGCACTTCCGAACCTTTTTGACAACCACACGCCGTTTCAGATTGACGGCAATTTTGGTGTCACATCGGGTATCGCGGAGATGCTTGTACAAAGCGTTGACGGCGAGATTAAGCTTCTTCCAGCCCTTCCTTCTTCTTTTACGAAAGGCTATGTGAAAGGCCTCAAACTTCGAGGCAATATGACTTTAAAGCTTCTCGAATGGGAGAATGGGGAAGTTATAAAAGTGGAGATTGAATAAAATATTGAATAGTTGTTTAATCTATATTGATTAGTAACTTATTACTAAATGGAGGTATATATGAAGAGACTTATGAAAGTGGTAGCCAGTACCTTGTGTGCTGGATTAGTACTAAGTAGCGGTCTTTTTGCTACTAGTCCTATTGTAGAAGCAGCTACTGATGTAGTGATTAATGAGACGAATTTTCCTGACGCAAGCTTTAGAGATTATGTATCGACGAAATGTGATACTAATGGAGATAAAGTACTGTCACAAAGTGAGATTGATAATGTAACAGATATAGAAATCACAAATACAAATGCAACTACGTTGAAGGGCATAGAATATTTTACTTCATTAACAACTCTGTCTTGTTACAGCAATAAACTCACAAGTCTGGATGTAAACAAAAATACTATATTAAAAACTTTGAGTTGTTATGGCAATCAGCTCACAAGTCTAGATGTAAGTAATGCTACTTCATTATCAAATTTGTCTTGCTATAATAATCAACTCACTAGTCTTGATGTAAGTAATAATACTGCATTATCATCTTTGATATGCAGTGGTAATCAACTCACTAATCTTGATGTAAGTAATAATACTGCATTATCATCTTTGTCATGCAATAGTAATCAACTTACAAGTCTGGATGTAAGTAATAATACTGCATTGGAATTCTTGCTTTGCTATGATAATAAACTTACAAGTCTGGATGTAAGTAATAGTATTGCATTGACATCCATGGTTTGCTTTGCCAATCAACTTACAAGTTTGGATGTAAGTGAGAATACTGCATTATCATCTTTGATATGCAATGGTAATCAACTTACAAGTCTAGATGTAAGAAATAATACTGCATTAATATTTTTATATTGCGGAAGCAATCAACTTACAAGTCTGGATGTAAGCAAGAATAAAGCATTAGCAACTTTGAATTGCGAAAAAAATCAACTCACTAGTCTTGATGTAAGTAAGAATCCTTTATTAACAGATTTGTCTTGTTATAACAATCAACTTACAAGTCTGGATATTAGTAATAATTTGCTAATAAAAAAATTATACTGTTTTGGTAATTACATAGCTAATCTTGATATCAGTAGCAATTCAGATTTAATTAAGCTTTGTGATCCTCAAAATATGGTTAAGCCATGTCCATTAAATATAGCTGATACAGATGATGAGGATATTGTAACTTGGGTATCATATAGTATTGGTTTGTCAGGAAAATATATTGATAAATATATGGTTATCGCACCATATACTGAGCTTACTGCAAATGATGAGAAGTTATACATTCCAGAAGTAACAGTTCCACCTATTCCTACTAATACACCAACTCCTACAAAGGAATCAACACCTACTTCCACTGTAGCGCCAACCTCTACTCCAACTGCAGTTCCTTCAACTCCTGCTCCAACAGTAGTTCCAACTACAGCACCTGAACTTAACGTTGGTGACTTCGTTAACCGCTGCTACATGGTAGCTCTTTGCCGTGATGCAGATACAGAAGGATATAAGTATTGGGTAAATAATCTTAATAATGGAGCAGTTTGTGGTGCTCAGGTAGGTTATGGCTTTATCTTTAGCAGCGAGTATATTGGTAAGAATCGCTCTAACGAAGACTTTGTTAAGGATCTGTATTCAATGTATTTTGATCGTGAGCCAGACGTTGATGGTTATCACTATTGGATGAATATGCTTGAGGATGGCGTATCTCGAGAGACAGTATTTGCAGGATTTGCAAATTCACTTGAGTTCTATAACCTCTGTACTAAGTATGGCGTAACACAGGGATACTATCTTGTGGGTGTGGATAACACACAGCAGGGTGGAATTAACTGCTTCGTAGCTAGACTTTATCAGGTATGCTTCAATCGCTTACCTGATATGGCAGGTCAGAACGGTTGGGTAGACAAGCTTTATAAGGGCGAAGTAACAGGAACATCTTGCGCCTATGGCTTTGTATTCTCTCCTGAGTTTATTGGACAGAAGCCTTCTAACGAAGAATTCGTTAACTACATGTATGCAGCATTCTTCGGTCGTGAGGCAGACAGCGCTGGCTTTAACGCATGGGTCAGCGTTCTTAATGATGGTGGATCTTATGAAGATGTGTTTAATGGATTTACTGGATCTATCGAGTTTTATAACCTGTGTGCTGAGTATGGAATTAGTGCTTGATACAGAAGGGCTATGAGTCATTCACATAGTAATTGGGTTAGAGAATGGTATTTATTCAATCGAAAAGCACGATTTCTTCAATCATCGATTGAACAAAAAATGCCAAGCGATAGTATTCCTATTTTAGATTGACAAAAATATGGGCCACAGAATTCTGCGGCCCTTTATCTTACTTTCCTACATAAATCTCATAAAGTTTCTGTGCCAGGAACTCAGCATATGTGACTTTCGCTTCCTTTTGCATGTGCACGCCGTCAGCCGTGTACTTCGACCAGTTGTCGTGCGTTAATGTCCATGCTTCCTGCATATTTATAAACGAAGCAGCATTATTTGAAGCAACCGATTTCATAACGGCGATATAATCGTCAATTGTGCCGTAGCCAAAGTCCTGCTCGGTAGAGAGCTTATCTGTATTGCCAAAGTAGCCCACAGGTGGCGCGATCATGACAATATTAGCGGAAGGATTTAATTCCTTAATAACTGTGATTGAATCAGTGAGCGCTTCCTCATAGCTATAATCTGGGCCAGTAAGTGGAACCCCCCATTGCATAGTCGTTATTACAGTGCTCGATGAAAACATAATCTGCCTCACTGATAGCGGCATGAATCTCATCACCCTTCTCGGTGTCATCAAGAAGAAGCGCTACCATGCAGTCGTTTGCAGTAGAGTAGCCTTCAACTTTGGCTGCACATGTGCCAGACACTGTGTAATCCAACACTTCCAGTGAAGTAATGGATGCGAGCTGCTTGCCGACACCTGTCTCGGTCTTGTCGATGGCCCAAAGTGAGTCGCCAAGAACAACAGCTTTTCCAGTGAGTAAAGTGAGGTCAGCTTGATTTTTGCCACATCCGCAGAGAGCAAAAATCAAGAATATAAGTAGTAAAGATATGAATTTTTTCATCGTGATAATCCCTTTTTTATGTGTTATAAATAAGGTAACATAAAAATCTTGGAACCGCAATTTCCTCAGGTTTTATGGGCTTTATTTAGTTCCGCAATTTCTCCGGAAACATATCGAAAAGCTTTTGTGGTAGGATGAGCTATAGCAAAATTAAAGATAGTGATGTCGAGTATGTATTGAATTTCCTTTTTGCTACTGATGAAGCAAAGACTGAGTTCATGGATTTGTATTTGGATTATGTTGATTATGACTGGACACTTGATTATTTTGATGAGGATGGTACAGCACATATTACAGTGTCAACTTGTGTTCCACGTGTTTATGATTTGGTGGAGAGATATTATCACGATCACGACTTATCTGTAGCTGCATTTGCTGCAACTTATGCTGATGCTGATCATGCAGGCGCAGCAATTAACAATGCAGAGCAGTTGATGATGGAATTGTATTTTGCAGAGCTTCCTAATTGTGCTTGTGAGCGGAAAACAACTTCTTATGCAATCGCACTTGATAGTGAGGGTAATTATCTTCCAAGCGATGACTCAGGCAATAGCTTTTTAATATAGCTTGTGGTGCTGAGTTGGGTTGAAAAATTAAATAATAAATAACTCCTTGAAGAAGAGCCTTTTTTATTGAAAAAACACTCGAAAATGCGTTAAGATTCGTATGTTGGTGAATTCTGTTAATTTCTTGTAAAGCTAGTAAAATCACGGGTTTTGAGGAATTTGTAAAAATGATAAAAGTGCTCTTTTATCACTATAACTCAGAAAACCTTGTAAAATAAGGCTTTTTAGCACTTAGTTAATAAGTTTTACAACACTTTTACAACAAATTACAAAATAAAATACTCAGCGTTGAGTTGACGCTGAGTATTTTTGTCTTTGAGGTTAGGTTTGGAGCTGACTCTCTGTATTTTAGGAGTTGAGTCATCAGCTCCATAATGAAAAAATTTTTACTTAAAAACTTAATCGCGTGAAAAAAGATTTACATTACTTAATAACGCTGTTATGTCAGTAGACGGCAAGCTGTAAAAAACTCACCTTGTTACAATTATACTCCATATAAGGAGTTGTAAGAGCTACTATCCAGTAGCTCCCACGTGGACTATGATTTAATCACCATCAACAATTACCTCAGGAGGATTAACTCCAGTAATCTTTGCAATATGCTTAGGCTTAACAGCAATACAGTCAAGCATAGCCATAATTCTAAAGCATACCATACCGGCTTTAATTCCCTTATCAGTTCCCTTAATCATTTCCAAAGAAATATTATTCTGTAAACCGATAGCAAGAGCCTGAGGATCAAATACAAGAGCGTCTGAACCAGTAGACTCATCATAAGCTAACTGGTTTGATACCACTTTCTTAAGCTCATCAAATGACTTAGGAACGCCTAAAGGCTGTCCGTTATCATCAGTCAAAAGATTTATATACTCCTCAGTATCAGCGTTAATGCCTAATACAGTAGGTGTACCGTTAGAACGTCTTACAGCTCCGATACCTTTAATAAAGTCCTTATAACCTGAGTTTTCAGCTACGATAGTATGAATATCAGTATCGTTCATAATACCAGCTGGAGCAAAATCGTCATAAGAGCTTGAAGTTGAGTTGTACTGTCCGTAAAGCATAGCCTTATCAATACAGTCAGCCATAGCCTGAGAAAATACCTCTGTAATAACGCCTGATAAGTTTTTAGCGCTCATCAATGTTTCAATAGGTACATAGCAATATCCGTAAGCTGTCTTAGACTCAAGCTTAATACTTTCCATTTCTAAGTCATTTTCGCTATCCTGATCTTCACCAACAGCCTTAAACTTAAATACTGGATCAGTCTTTACTCTTGCAATAGTCAAGTTGTCAGACTCCATAGGATAAATAGGCACACCAGCTGACGTAAATAATGACACGTTACGAGCCTTATCAATAATCTGAGCTGAAAGTACCTGAGGTACTACAATACCTGATACAGAACGTGCGTTACTACATGCTGTCATTTCGGCTGTAGCGTTTTCCCAGTTACCGGTAACAGCTCCACGTACAAACTTACCTAAATCAAGCTTTGAATTATCTTTAACTCTTGAAGAAAAAGACTCATCTGATCTAAGAACTAAACTTTCCTGAACATCAGGAACAACAGTTCCGGTACTAGAAATTACTTTACCGTCCGTAATATCTGTACTCATTCTCTTAAGAGCTGACTCAACAGATACAGCTGAACGACTAGACTCATCATCAGACTCATCAAGCTGTTTTTCAAGGTCGCTAATTTCATCTCTTACAGCTTTAAGAGTTTCACCGATAGCACGCTTATGCTCTGAGCTGAGTGTCTGCTTTTCTCTGTTTTCAAGATCCATAGCATACTTTTTTCTGTCCTCAATAAGTGACATGATTTTTTTCTTATCCATAATCTTTTTACCTCCGTCTCGTACTATTTGGATATATTTTCTTGTGCGTTATCGCACGTGTACGCAATACAGTTATAAAAATAATTTTCAAACTGAGCTTTAAGCTCTACGCTGTCAGTAAATACTCTTTGCTCAAGATAGTTCGCAAGAGAAAATACTGGAATGTCATAACCACTCTTATTAAGCTTATAAACTGACTTAAGAATAGAGATAAACTCCTTAAATTCGTCCTCTTTTATGTGGAATATCTGAGAGTTAGATATCTGAGGGTTAGGCAAGCGTAAAACTAAACCTCCTGACTCCTGTGTGTCATAGTTATCAATACCGATACTCAGTACCTCGTTTAAGAGAGTATCAATATCAATATTCTTATGTTTTGAAATACGCTCAAGCTTATTCATTAAATCATCATTGATATTAAGCATTTTTGTTACCTCCTCGGTTTAATTAAGATAATTTTATTTGATAGTGTTACTGTAAAAAATAGATAAAACCTCTAAGATTACTCTAAGCTGTTAAGAACATTTTTAAGAGCCTCCAGCTCCCAGTCCTGAATAGTCAAACCACGCTGAGCAATTTTACCGTTATCAGTATTACGCCAGCGTCTCAGATCATATTTAGGCTGTTTATCATTCCACGCCACCTTATTAAGCTCTAGCGTGTATTCACCGTCCTTTGACTCTGAAACAGTCTCAATATGCTCAGTAATAACAAATTTAATAGTATCGTTCATAATAAAAAACCTCCGTCTTTTTTATATGTGTCTAAACTGTCAAATTTACAAAATAGAATTGAAAAATCTCGTTAAAAATTCAATTCTGTGAGAATTAAGTACCCTCGAACAGTCCCCTCCAGCGTCCTTTATGATGAGACTGGGGAGGGAGTTAAGAGTTCATGATTTTTTCAATTTCTTTCTGTACTCGTTTCTCAAATATTTCTTTAGCCTCACGTCGGCTTTTTGCACCATTAAAACAAGCATGTAATCCTTTAGCCGGTGACATTCTGGGCGTACCATACATAAGATAAATACTTGTAAGCCCTGACTCTTTTAAGTTAAAACCTAATTTTATTGATATTGAGTCATTTTCTTTTGTAACAACCTGATCTCTAACAATACTTTCTTTTGTATCTCCAGTAGAGTATTTACCTCCAGCCGGTAACTTAGCATTTACAAGAGTTTTATCTAAACGCTCATTTAGATAAGTTTGTACGTCTTTTAAACCCTCAGTCATAGCCGGCTCAAGTGCACCTTTACTCATTTTTTCAAACTTAGCTATAAGCTCGTCCATGCCTTTTATTTTCAATTCAGCTTTCCTTTTTCCCATTCTCATTACCTCCTTTAATACATAGTGCAATAGTAATTAATCCTTGCTTAAGTATTTCATTCTGTTCAGCTAACTTTTCATCTATTTGCTCTAATCTATAGCTACAAATACTTAATGCTAAATTCATTTGATTAGCTATAATAACAACATCATTGATATCAGACATTTTTACACCTCCTTTTTTATAGAGTTCCGTTAATTCTATTTATTCAATAGGAATATTTAGCACCTCTGCCAGCTTTTCAAGTTGCCACTTGCGATATAAATAAACTGTGCTTATACCTATTTGCATACGCTCAGCTATTGCCTCCCACGTTAAACCTTTTACAAAATGTAATATGATCACCTGAATAGCTCCGTTTTTATAGGTCAGTATTTCCTCGTCCTTAAATATATTCATAAGAGTCTTAAAAGGTAGTTCAATATTACCCTCAAGGTTACCGGCATTATATTTATGTTTAAGCTGGTGATAGTTCTTTAACAGATACAAAACTGTTATATTATTCATTTCATTACCTCCGTTAAACTCAGCACGAATAGTACACATTTTTTCTATACCCTATATATTTATATAGACCGTATATACATATATATTTTCTCTATCTTCAAATTATCTAAGTATAAGAAAAAAGTGTTCTAAGCGTACTGATATTTTTTATAAAAGTTCTTAATATAAGAAAAAAGTGTTCTTTCCGTACTGTATTAGTTAGGCGTATAACGTCTTACACCGTTAGTAGCTTTACTGGTACAGTTAAGCTCAGCCTCAATACGTCTACTAAATCTGTTTTGACTGACAGTCTCGATATCTTTATCCTGACAAAACAGCTCATAATCTCTGTACACCTCGTTATTTACACGCCCTAGAATGTTATCTCTGTTAAGCTCTACAAAGGCTGAAATACTGTCAGACTGTATCAGGTAACGCTCCATAGAGTCAGTTACACACTTAGGAATAGTAAACTGTTTATTATTCATTAGTGCGTCTAAACCGTCTAAGGCTCGCTGTATTAAGTACTCGATATTATCCTCAGTACTCAGCTTATCCATGATATAAGGATCTGTACTAGCCTCAGCCTCGTTGAAATGAGCGTTAAAAGGTACTATAATCATTCTGTCTCTAACAGCTCCAGTAGGATCGTCTATAGCTGGTATCTTATTAGCTGAAAATATGAGTGTAGCGTAGGAGTAAAGCTTTTCAGCCTCAACGCCTTTATGCTCTACTGTGATACCCTCACCAGATACCAGCTTTTTAAGTGTGGCTGTACGTGAAATACGAGCGTCCTCTATATCGTCTCCACAGTTAGCCAGCTTTCCACTTAGCGTAGTATTCTTAAAACGTTCTCCCAGTTCCTCAAGTGAAATAGTAGATATATTGTCAGTACCTAACATATATGACAAAACTGACAGAAACTTACTTTTTCCGTTTCTTTTAGTACCGACTATAATAAAGAATTTTCTAAAGGTATTTTCCCTCAGGAGCGTATAACCGATAACCTCCTCAAGTAGATCCATAACCTCCCTATTACCACACGCCCACGAACTGAGTGCTTTTTCCATTTCCTCGCCCTGTGCGTCCTCATTGTATTTATGAGGTATCTGGTTAGGTATTACATAATCCGGAGACAGCTCTAAGAGTTCCTGAGTCTCTAGATCGTAAATACCATTACTAAAAAGTATGTAACGCTTATCAGCCTGAGTACGTTCAGGAGCTACCAGCTTTAAGTAATTAAAAACCTCTTTACGCTGTGACGTTTTAAGCGTAGGAATAAACTCTAGCATACGTTTTTCTATAAGCTCGTTATCAGGTATATAACTACCAGTATCGTTATAGATATGTAGAACACCGTTAAGCTTAATAACGTGACACTTATCCTTGAAATAGTTAGCAAAGGTATCAAACTTAAATACGCCCTTATCAGTAAAAAAGTAAGGTTTCTGGAAAGCCTCGTCTCTGAGTATTTTTTCCAGCTCAGCCTCATCTAATTTATTAGGTAGTACATATTCGTTTATAAGCTTTATAGTGTTCCTTATTTCATCTATAGTAAGCTCAGCACTTTGTAACGTTAGTATGTAATTAAATAACGCCTGATTACGTCCGTCACCGTCTAAGAGTGTGGTAAAGTCCGTCTTACTATTTACTGGAGCTAACCAAACTGGTACAGCCTCGTACTCCTCAGCTGGCTCGATATCATATAGCGTTTTACGTAGCTCACCCTCATACTTAAGAACGCTAATACTGTTATGATCACCTATTTTAATATCAGCTGTGAGTCCACACGCTAGCTTTACATGAGTACCACACTTTATATGTTTACCCAGTCCGTAAAAGTAAAAGTGTTTACCTCTTGAGGTGGCGTTTACTTTACACTTAAGCTTTTTATCCTTTACGATCCTGAAAAGTATTTCAGACTCGCTAAAGGTATCAATATCTATTAGAGCCACGTTCTCAGCCAGTACTCCGGCATACTCAGGTAAAATATCAGCGTCCTTTAAAGTAAGAAGATCCTCTATGTTTTTGAATTTTTGAGCTGGTACTTTACCCTTAGTTTTGATATACCCTCTATACAGTTTCTGCATTTCCACTACCTCCCTTTTTGAGCTGGTACAGTTCATAAAAGAGTAAACAGTAGGCTCTTTTATCCTTTTCATACTGTGAGATTTTAATATCTCTAGTATTAAGGTAAGCTCTGTAAGACTCTGAGCTTATAACCTCTGGAACGTAACAGCTCTTATGAGTACTAAGCTCGTTTATTACCTCCATAGCTATAGGATCAGGAGTAATACTGTTATTACCTATAAGACGTATCGCCTCTTTAATAGCGTCAGCCTCTTGTTTTTCCTTTGCATAGTTAATACACAAAGGTTTTCCGTTTAACCATTTCATATAATCACCAGCCTTATCCCTGAAAAGTCTTTACATAATCTTCAAGCTTAATAGCGTCAATTCTTACGGACTTTCCTATTTTTAGCCACGCTCCACAGTCCTTAGCTAGCTTTGTTACTGTAGCCGTACCTAAATTGACACGTTCACAAGCCTGATTAAGAGTGACGATAGTTCCGTCAATATTTCTTTTAGTTCCCTTATTCATCTTTTTAATTACCTCCGTATGTTTTTTTGTCATTACGCGTCTTGACTAATTGAATTATAAGGTGTAGCATAAAGGTGTAGCAAAAAGCAAAAAAGAAAAAATAACGCTACAGAATAGGAGATAATATGCGAGGAGAAAAAAGAGGTGAAAAGCTCCACAATATCGGCAGACCTAAAAAGGAAATAGATAAACGTCTAGCTGAGAGATTAAAAAAGCTAAGAGGTAAAAGAAGTAGGCAACAGTTTATTGATGAGGTGGGGTTAACTCAGATAAATAACTCAGATGAGGCTATGACTGTTGAGCAATATCGACAGTATGAAAATTTAACAAGAAATGCTCCTGATAAGGTAATTAAAAAAATATGTGAACATTTTAATATTACTGAGTATGAGTTTTTAGGAATTCCTGAGCCTGATGTTGACAGTATAAATCATCAGCATGAGTTATACGCTGAGTTAATGGCTGATTATGATATATGGAATTTATTAACTTATGCTAAACGTCTAGGATATGAAATAAATACTATATCTGAGGATATAAGTATCGTAATACTTAAGGGAAATGGAAAGACTCTTGAATATACTTATAGTCAGTTAAAAAATCTGACAAAAGAAATAGAAAAATTATTAGAGGATAATTCCAGCAATAACGCTGAATTATAAATATTAAAATAAGGAGGACTAAAACAATGATGACAGTAAAATTTGATTATCAGCTGTTACTTATGAAAATTCAGGAGGTATACTCCGGCACAGAAAAACAGTCATGTATTGAGCTTTTTGCTAAAGATTTAGGTATGAGCTTAAGAACACTCGACAGACGTTTATTTAATGTAGTGGAATGGAAAACGCCTGAGATAGCTAAAGCTTGTGAGTTGTTAAGCATTCCACTTAATAACGCTGACGCTTATTTCTTTACAGTTAAGGCAGAATAGGAGGTATTATGGCAAACAGAAAAGACAGTAAAGGGCGTGTACTTAAGCCTAACGAGTCTCAGCGTCCTGACGGACGTTACCAGTTTTCTAAAATGATTAACGGTAAACGCTACACTATTTATGATATGGATATTGTAGAGCTGAGAAAAAAGGAGCTGGAGCTGTTAAACAGTATTGAGGACGGTAGCGTAAAAGCACGTCAGAAAAAATATACTGTAGACTCATACGCTGAGTATTGGTTTAGTAAGTATGCAAAACGTGGGCGTAAAATCTCCACAGCGTCAAGATATGAGTATGCTTATAAGCACTATTTAAGCTCTAAAATCGGTTATATTAAGCTTGTGGACTTGAATAACGCTCAAGTTCAGGACGCTGTAAACGATATTATTGATAAAGGTTTAAGCTATACTACTATCAATATGGCTGTTATCTCAATATATGAGATTATGGAAACAGCTATTGACGAGGAGCTTATATTACGTAATCCAGCTAGAAATATTGTAGTTCCTGAGCGTGAATATAAGGAAAAAGAAGCGTTAAGTAAAGAGGATATAGATTTATTCTTTACAGCTCTTAATAACGATCCTCATCACAGTTTTTATGCCCCTATGTATACCGTACTCTTTAATACCGGTATGAGAATATCTGAGCTTTGTGCTTTAACGTGGGAGGATATAGATTATAAAAACCACACTATAAGCATTACGAAAAACCAGTACTATATTAACGAGGACGGTAAGAAGAATTTTTATATTAGTACGCCTAAAACTAAAACCTCTATACGTGTTATACCTATGAATGAGGCTGTAGAAAAGGCGTTAAAGAGTCAGAAAAAGCTTTATAATAAAGCTGGTATCATTTTACCGAGCTTGCCTCAAATTGACGCCTCAGGGCGTGAAATAGGGCGTATACATGGCTTTATATTCTTTAGTACAGAATATAAGTTTATGAGACAGACAACGGCATATACGGTCATTGATGATGTAATTAAAAAGTATAACGCTCAGGCTGAGAAAAACCATACTAAAAAGCTTAAACACTTTTCACCTCATCAGGCACGCCACACGTTTACAAGCCTTGCCTATGAGGCTGGAATTGACGTAAAATACACAAGTGAGATTTTAGGTCATGCCAGCACTAAAATTACAATGGATAGATATACTCACTTGTCTGAGGAGAATAAGAAAACTCAGGTAGAAAAGATTAACAGAATAAATATATCGTGATGAGATTTTACAACAATTTTTACAACAAATTACAACAAAAAGACGATATATAGACGGTAAAAGACGAAAAATAAAAATTAACTAAGATAGCTGAAAGCCTTGTAAAATAAGGCTTTACGAATATAGATAAAGAAAGACGAAAAATAGAATGATAAAAGTGTTATTTATTTGCCACGGCAACATCTGCCGTTCACCAATGGCAGAGTTCATTTTTAAAGATATGGTCGAGAAGATGGAGCTCAAGGATAAGTTTGAGATTAGATCTGCTGCTACTTCCACAGAGGAGATCTGGGGCAAAGTAGGTAATCCTATTTATCCACCTGCAAGAGATGAACTTAAGAGAAGAGGTATTGGTAAGACATCTTATACCAACTGGACCAATAAGCGTGCTGTTCAGGTGACAAGAGAAGATTATAACTACTACGACTTCTTATTATGTGCTGATTCAAATAATGTGCGTAATACTATAAGAATTACTGGTGAAGATAAGGATAATAAAATAAAACTTCTCTTAGATTATGCTGGATATAATGGCAGATCTATTGCTGATCCTTGGTATACAGGCGACTTTACAAGAACCTATGAAGACATAGTAGCTGGACTTAATGGATTTATAAGCTACTTACAGTCTGAAGGATCGATCTAAAACTTAAATTTAGGAACAGCCTCAGGGGTGGAGATACTAATCCCCTTAAGGCTGTTCTTTTATGTGAAAGGTAAATTAAGAGAAATCAAAATTGAAAATTGAGAAGTCTAGAAGGTCGCCTAGTGTCGCTCCAGACTTACGATTCTCATCATAAAGATAGCTCTTGATGATATTTACTTCTTCCTTATAGTCATCAGAAGTTGCCATTGCTTTATAAACTCTTCCTGTATTGTGTGCATCATCGAGTGCGTCATGCATATGACCTTCGAAGACCATGCCGAGCGCATCAAGGGCATTTGAAAGGGAAGTGTGATAGTCCTTAAGAAGAGATTTATCAAATTCAAGCTGTAAGTCTTTCCAGTTGTCGATAACCTTTGTTAGTGAAGGCGTTTTAGTGATATTTTTGAGCTTCATCTCTGAAATTACCTGTGCAAGATCATTCTCGCTCCAGGCATATACACAGAACTCCTCTCCTTCAGATAAACACCATTCAGAGAAGTTAAGTAGTTCTTCTCTAATGTCCTTCTTACCAAGAAGGGTAGCATCGCTTATGCCTGTGAGATCAGTAATCATATTTGAGATATGTTCTGAATAAGAAGGTTTTACATATCTTTTAAATGAAGAGATTTCTTCAAAATCTGAGTTAAGCATTACTGCGCCAATCTCAATAATTTCCATCCTGGAAATCTTACGCGCTGTCTTATGGATTCTATCAATTCTTTCCATCTCAAAATCAACAAATATGTAATTCATATGAACCTCCTGATCAAAAAATATAGTTACTAGTGATGTCTTATGCTACTTATTATATACGTTTGATGTACAATTAAATGTACTTATCAGAAGGGCTTGAGACTGAATTATTTTCATATCATATTTTAGACATTTTTATCACAAAACGTTATGCGCAGAAACGCCCATTTTACGCGGGTTTTGCATTAAATTGCTTTTCGATTCCTGATGCCTTAGGGGCGGGGAAGCACGTATTTAAGGGATTTAACAGTGTTAAATTGTACATTTTCGAGAAGGAAAAATAGGGCAATAAAGCAATAAAATATTATTGTTATTTTTGCCCCAAACAATTACAATAAAAAGGTAGAATTTTTGCTTATAGCAGAGTAAGAGGTCATATGGATAAGGTTTTAATTATTGGTTGTAACAAGGTGACGGAAGTTCTCGTTCCGATTCTCACTGGTATTGGTTCCCAGATAAGGGAACTCTGTATTGCTGGACCAGATAAGGCGCAGTGCGATGAATACAGAAAGTATGCAGTTCCAGGCAAGATTCGTATCTTGACTGCTGGAGTTGATTTGCAGAATGAAGAACGCACCAAGATGATGATGAATATTTTTGGACCTCAGTTAATCGTGTATCTTGATGACCCTGCTTATTCTTTGACTGCAATGCAGTATGCACTTGATATGGGTGCAAATTATATCGATAAGAACCTTTTGTATAACGGAATTGAGGATACTTTTGTTGCAAAGCAGTTCGAGAGATATTCTGACTTCAGAGATAAGAATCTGACTGCAGTTGTTGGTTGTGGCTTTGCTCCTTCAGTTCTTATGGCTATTGTAAGAGATGCTTTGGAGAATGACTTTGATAAGATTACTTCCCTTGATTTGTTTGATGCAGCAGGCGAGGACGAAGATGATAGTAACGATGATCTCATGAATGAGATTAATAAGCTCTCTATTGATGCTACTGTTGTAGAAGGCGGCGAGCTTAAGACATATTCACCACTTGAGTGCAAGACTTCTATTGATGTTGAGAATGTTGGTATGAAGGATTATTTCATCTTCAATCATTCAATCATTAATAGTTTCATGAAGGAGATGCCAGAGATTGATAATATTAGATTTTTCTCTACATTCAATACTCGCAATTTGAATTTGATTAGTACCCTTAAGAAGGTTGGAATGCTTGATAAGACGCCAATTTCTGTTAATGGTGCAAATATATCTCCATTTGAGTTCTTAAGTGCTATGCTCGGCATGAATCTTGTTAAGGCTGCTGAGACTTCTGAGGAGAATTCTGGCTCATTAACTAATGAGAATTCTGCTAATAATTCTGGTGTAGTCAGCCTCTTTATTACAGGTAACAAGGGTGGCTCAGAGAAGACAATTCGCTATTCAATTGAGAGCGATATTCGTGGAACTCAGGATGTTAGTGTGGTAGATTATTTGTCTGGCGTTGCTATCGCTGCTGCAATTAAGTTTATGAATAATAATTCATGGATTAAGGCTGGTGTATATGCGCCATCTCGTTTTGATAATAATTCATTTATGAATAATCTCAAGGAGAATGGTCTTAAGATTAAGACTTCTGAATGTGATGCAGTTCGTCTTATCGGCGAGAATAATGTTGTAAGTAAATTAGGAAAGAGTGCTGGCAGTGAGAATGAAAGCGCTGCGGTAAAGGTTGGATAATTTTTATGAGTGCGGAGATTTTAATTGTTGAAGATGACTCAAGCATCAATAATATGATGTGTGAGGCGCTTACCAAGCATGGATTTAGTTGTACACAGGCTTTCTCTGGAACTGAAGGTCTTCTCAATATTCAGAACAAGAATTTTGATATTGCTATTTTTGACCTGATGATGCCTGGTCTTACTGGCGAGGAGCTTCTGGCTAAGATTCGTGAGTTTACAAAGCTCCCTGTAATTGTTGTCTCAGCCAAAGTCGATGTTGATTCACGTCTTAATCTCCTTGATCTTGGTGCAGACGATTATCTTGTTAAGCCATTTGAGGTTAGAGAGCTTATTGCACGTGTTGAAGTTCAGCTTCGCCACTTAGAGGACCGCCGTAATGGAGCTGGTTCTGGCGATGGCGAATCAGAAGAGATTATAAGTGCCAAGGATATGCAGCTTAATAAGCTTACATATGAAGTAACTCTTAAGGGTGAGGAACTCCCTCTTACACGTCAGGAATATAAAATTCTGGAGCTT
Organism: Clostridia bacterium; assembly: GCA_024403775.1. Classification (GTDB taxonomy): domain Bacteria; phylum Bacillota; class Clostridia; order Saccharofermentanales; family Saccharofermentanaceae; genus Saccharofermentans. The sequence continues at coordinate 20,766 of JAKSRE010000011.1, forward strand.
CTTATTACACATCCTACAAAGGTTTTCACTAAGCAGGAGATATTTGAATTCGCCTGGAATGAAACTTATTTCTCAGAGGACAAGACTATTAATGTTCATGTGTCTAATATTCGTTCGAAGATTAAGAAGATTACTGATGACGAATATATTGATACTGTTTGGGGTATCGGCTTCAGACTTGCTAAGTTTAAATAAAGTTAAACTTAGATTATAAGATTATAGGATTACTAGAGGCTTCGCTTAAGCTATAAGTTTATAAGCGAAGTCTTTTTGTTTGAATTGCTTTTTGTTGGTTAATGATAGATATCTCTAATAAAAAGGGATGCCTCATGCCATGGTTCTTATAGTATTATGTGACTAATTGCCAGTAGTATTTTAGGTTAGGTGTTTTACCTCTATGAATCTTTTAAAATGCAGGGGGGCTTGGCGTAGCGCTTGTAAAATATAGGCTAAAAGCTTAATTTTACAAACATTTGGAAGCCGTGTTTATAAAAAATGGATTTAACATGGATTTTTACAAACATTAAAAGACTCGGTTTGGAATTTTCTGGAAAAACATGTTTTTTACAAGCGTTACTTTCGCTTAAAAATGGTTAGGATCTCTATTTATTCGTGAGAATATTAGTTAACATCCATTTCGGATAGGAAAAACACATTATAAGGGTAGATTGGAGGTGCTTTAGGAGCATAGGTGTTTGTAAAAATTAGAAAAAACAGTTGTTTTTACAAACGAGGAATGATTATGTTTGTAAAAAACTCGAATTTTGGCTATTTTTACAAACACTGGGAAATCTGGAAAAATCTGGGATGAACTCTATTTATTCTGAATTCTATAGTAAACGACCCCTAGTTTATAATTTTTGCCAATTCTGACCATAATTATAAAATCTTCTGAAGGCAATTTATAATTCTCGAAGGTTGGGGCGATTTTTATAAACTCATTTTTCATAGATTTATAATTTTGGTCTGAAATCGAAGTTTTTATAAATTGGATTTTTCCATTTAAGCACACAAAAGTGCCATAAAGAAGGAAATGCAACATAAGATGCCAAGATTTATTTGCAGGGAAGCTTAGGTGTAGCATTTACAATTTATAATTCTTCAAAAATTCCCAGGAAATTAAAAATTACCATTACCCCAGTTTATAATTTTTCTTCTGTTCAAGTAAAATTATAAATTCAGCTCTCAGTAGTTTATAATTTTTCTTCTGTTTAAGTAAAATTATAAATTCAGCTCTCAGTAGTTTATAATTTCCAGTAATTTTCCCCAATTTTATAAACTCATTTCTCTTGAGCTGGTAATCTGCACTTCTACTCCTTAAAAAACATCAAAATCCAACGACAGAAGGAGAAGTACACCTCACATCCTTCCCCCAAAATGCAAACAATTTAAGAGCCAGTAGAATCCTAATGAAATTAATACAAAAAGAACTGCCTCAAAAGTAAAACTCCGATTACCTTTGAGACAGCCGCATATTGAATAAACAAAAATATCTAAGTATTAGTCAGCGCCCTTCTTAACTTCTTCAGCATGTGCTTTTTGTACATCTGGATCATAAGAAAGGAGAGGCTCAACGTCCTTTTTACCCTTGATTCTACGATCGACATAGTTCTTTGTAATTCTACGAACAAGAGGGAATAAAGAGAGGACACCTATAAGGTTAGGAACCATCATAAAGCCGTTAAATGTATCTGATATCTCCCATGCGAGTGCTGATGTCATAAGGGCACCTGAAACCGTCATAAGAACGAAGATTGATTTATAGTAGATAACTGCCTTGCTGCTAAAGAGATACTCAATACACTTAGAACCGTAGTGAGACCAGCCCAGGATAGTTGTAAAAGCGAAAAGGAACAAAGCAACAGCGATGAATTTCTGACCGATATCAAAGAAAGAGAATACGCTGTTAAAGGCTGAAGCAACGAGTGTTGCTTCCTTTGTATTCTCACCAACCATCATACCAGTTGAGAGGTCATAGACACCAGAAGTAAGGATAACGAGAGCTGTAAGTGTACATACAACGATTGTATCGATAAATACTTCGAAGATACCCCACATACCCTGTGTGATAGGTTCCTTAACTGTTGAGTTTGAGTGAACCATAACTGAAGAACCAAGACCAGCTTCGTTTGAGAAAGCACCACGCTTGAAGCCCTGTGTTACTACTACGCTTATAACGTAACCTAATACACCACCTGTAACAGCAATTGGCTTAAATGCTGTTGTGAAGATAGCAGCGATTGCTGGAATGATTGCCTTGTAGTTGATTGCTACAACTGTGATACTTCCGATAAGGTAGAGGATAACCATGAATGGAACAACCTTCTCGGCAAAAGACGCGATTCTCTTAAGGCCACCGAGAACGATTAAGCCTACAAGAGCTACACAGACAAGACCAATAATGAGGTTATATAATGTTACACCTTCGTAAAGGACTCTGCTTGAGAGGAACTTAACATCAAATGCGCTTACGAAGTTCTCAACGATTTTATTAACCTGACCGATGTTCCCAATACCGAATGAAGCGAGTGTGGCAAAGCATGCAAATAAGATGGCAAGAATCTTACCTAATTTCTTACAACCCTTATATGAGCCGAGACCATCCTGGAGATAGTACATTGCACCGCCTGACCACTCGTTGTCTGAGTTACGGCGACGATAGTAGATACCAAGAGTATTCTCAGAGTAGTTAGTCATCATACCAAAAAATGCGGCAATCCACATCCAGAAGATGGCACCAGGACCGCCTGTTACGATAGCAGAAGCAACTCCTGCAATATTACCAGTACCGATTGTAGCAGCAAGAGCTGTACAAAGAGCCTGAAATGGTGAGATTGAACCTGAATCACTTGAATGACCAATTACGTTCTTGTGGAACATACTTCCGATGGTCTTACTAATCCATGTCTTAAGATGTGTTATCTGGAAAAATCCATTACAGAAAGACATGAAGATACCTGAACCGATAAGAAGGATAAGACCTACCTTGATCCAGATAAAATCATTAATCACTGAATTTATCTCTCCAAGTGTTTCGAGAAAATTTGTCATAGAACCCCCAATAGTGTGACATTTAGATACATAGAAATACAATAATTATTTAGCGTACTGAAGTATTTTATTATATTAATAGAGGATGTGCAACATTAGGTCAGTTAATGTATCATTATGGATGTGGTAGTTTTTGACTGTAAATCTTTATAAATACTTAAACTTTAGTTTGCGATATGGTAAACATATGAACTGATAATGCTTACTTATAATGAGGGAGGTGTACGGGTTACGCCTTTCGAGAAGGAGAACATTGATTATGTCCGAGTACTTTCTTACAACAGAAAATCTGACAAAGACTTACGGTAAAAAGACCGTGGTCAAGAATGTCAATTTACATATAAAGCGTGGCGCGATTTATGGCCTTATCGGTCGTAATGGTGCTGGTAAGACAACGATTATGAAGATGATTACTGGCGTTGCGATACCAAGCGATGGAGTTTTTAGATACGAGGGACTTGAGTGTTCTTTGAAGGATGCTTTCGAGCATGTTGGCGCCCTTATTGAGTCTCCCGCTGTATATTACGATATTACTGCTTACGATAATCTTCGAATTAAAGCACTTGCCTATGGTGTTGACAACAGCAAAGAAAGAATAGATGAACTTCTAGCTATTGTCGGACTTACAGATGTTAATAAGAAGAAGGTTGGCAAGTTCTCCCTTGGTATGAAGCAGAGACTTGGAATCGCGATGGCACTTGTTGCAAATCCTGATTTTCTGGTGCTTGATGAGCCTATAAACGGCCTTGATCCACAGGGTATAGTTGAGATTCGTGAGCTTCTTATAAAACTTAATAAAGAGAATGGAATTACTATTCTTATCTCAAGCCATATTCTCGAGGAACTCTCAAAATTTGCTACAGACTACGCGATTATTGAGGAAGGCGAGATTATCGAGGAGTCTACAAGAGAGGAACTTAATCGTAAGTGCACAAGCAGAATTATTATTGAGTCAAATGAGCTTTCCAGAGTAGCTCCTGTAATTGAGGAGATTGGTATTAGAAATTACTCAATAATTAATTCGAATACACTGGAGATATATGAGAGAACTGACGAACTATCTCTTGTTAATACTGAACTTGTTAAAGCGGGAATAAGTATTGAGTCAATTTCAGTTAAGAAGCAGGATCTTGAAGAATATTTCCTCGAAGTAATTAAGAAACATTGATTAAAGGGAAAACTATGTTTGGTGATTTATTTTCAGCTAATTTATATAGAATTTGTAAAAGTAAGGTTCCAGTTATCTTACTGATTATTGCTGCTGTTGTAACCCTGTATTCAGGATATATTCTGATCAGAGTTGAACTGTCGCAGATTATTTCTAAAGAAGATTTTCTAGAGATGGCAAAAGAGAGCGATGATACACTTGAGGGTGCGTCAAAGGGCTATATTCTTGGTGCAGACGCCGCAACTAATGAGTTGGATATGAACGAGATACGATGGGGTGAAGGATATTTCATTGATGTAGGTGTTGATGAACTCTACTGTATCAATACTCAGCTTTGTACATTTGTTATGGTAAATGCAATTCTTGTGTGCACCTTTATTGGACGTGAATTAAAGACAGGATTTTATAGAAATCTTACTAATGTGATTGGTAAAAGACATATTCCGATACTTAGTCAGTATGCGTTGTTTGCTGCTGTTTGTGCTGTTGAATGTATAATAAATCTCGTATTTACTCTGATTGATGCTTTCTGGTTTCAAGGAGCTCCTATCTGGCATATTAGTGCACAATTTTTTGCTTACTTTTTTATGTCCTGGATAATGCTTTGTGCGATGACCAGCGTATATATCGGACTTATTTATGTTATTAGAACTAAGACAATTCCTCTTATTATTTCTATTTGTATTTCTCTGGATGTTCATACTTCTATATTGAAAAGTCTTACCAGAATAATTGAACATATAAATCCAAATTTTAAATTTAAAATTGTTGATTACCTTGTATCTACTCATCTGGAGGATACGCTTGATATTTATTCACCAGCAAATGTGTTTTTTAAGGTTTTGGCTTTATCGGGAATTTATATTATAATCTCGATGAGTTTAAGCATTTATTTAAACAAGAAGAGAGATTACAAGTAATTTGGAGTGCGGATAAGTTATGTTTGCTGATCAGGTCAAAATCTTTTTCATAACGATAAGCAGACGCAGTGTGTTTTGGAAATTATTGTTGATAACTAGTACAGTTATTATTGCACTGATTTCATATGTATTGCATGTTAATGCTTCTGCTAATTTAAATCTGCTGACCTCATTTTTTAACACTCAGGAGCAGTATGTTCTGTCTTATAATTTCTATATGTTTTTAAGAACTTTTTTTCCTGTTGTGATGGTAATTATTATCTGCAAATATATTTCGGATTTCTATAAAAACCGTTTCTACATAAATGAACTTCAAGATAGAGATATTAAATTAGCGCGTAATTTTGCAGAGTTTTTTGGATTTCTCTTGTTAGACGCTTTGGTTGTTTTTATATTGATGACAGCTTCATATATATTTGCCAGAATTAATGGACTTACATTTGTGTGGCGTGATATAGGTTCATTAATGCGTAGTGCAATTCTTCTTTTTATTGAATTAATATTTGAAGCAGTAATTCCTTCTATGGTAGTAGCTAAGATATCCCGTAGTATGTCCATATCTTTTGTCTTAGGTACTATTTACTATTTTCTAAGACCACGATTAATCCTGTACATTAGAAATATTTTGAGTGTGTTTACTATTATGCCACTCTGGGGAAAACTTATGATATCTGATATGATTGTGACATATAATGGTTCGCTTCCTTTTTACGCACGAGTGACTCCAGTAGAAGGTATGGATGTTAAGGTATTTGTTGCTTCAATTGTAATCAGGATTTTGGTATTTGTTGGATTTATTCTGGTTATCTCCAGAAGAGAGGAGAATATGTAATGGGAACCCTTCCTATTATCTACATTGTAGTAGTATTACTTCTGGCAATAATTATTGTGCTGGGAATGCTGGTTGTGAATTTCTCTATTCAGATAAAGCAGATTCGCAAACAGCTTCGCTTTGTAGCACACAACAAAACAAATCAGAAAATCAGAATTCACACGCCATCTCGTGAAGTCCAGAGCATGATAAATGATATCAACTACCTGATTCAGTCTACTCGCGAAGAAGAGATTGAGATTATGCGTAAGGACAAGGAACTTCGAGATACAATTGTTAATATGTCTCATGACATAAGAACGCCTCTTACGTCTCTGTCTGGATATTTTGACTTATTAATTTCTTCTGATGATGCTTCGGAGAAAGAGCGATATGCAGCGATTATACGTGAGCGTATAGCATCGCTTTCGGATCTTCTTGAATCAATGTTCTTTTACACCAAGCTTTCGAGCGATAGCATAAAGGCTGACTTTGATAAATGCGATATATCTTCGATTTTTATGCAGTCGATGTTCTCCTACTTCGATGATTTTGAGAGACTGGAGATTACGCCTGAACTTGATGTGGAAGAGGGCATTGAGTTTATTACCGACGAGAAGCTTCTGAAAAGAATTTTCCAGAATCTTATTAAAAATGTTCTGACTCACGGTAAGGACGAACTTAAGGTGTCGCTTAAGAAGGTGAATGGTCAGCAAGGTAAGCCGAGCGAAGTGGTGCTTATTATGGCCAACAAGTACGACACCTCCACAAATATTGATGTGGAACAGGTTTTTGACCGTTTTTATCAGTCGGATAAGACTCGAAACAATAACTCGAGCGGTATCGGTCTCGCGGTTGTACTTAAGCTCTCTAGACTTCTCGGAGGCAATGTAACTGCAAGAGTAGATGGTGAGTTTTTTGAGATAACACTGAAACTTAAGAAATAGTTCAATTTTATTAAACCCTGGCTTAATAATTGCCGTGTTTATTAAGTTGAATTAAATCTTTTGTTCATATAAAATGACAATACAAGTGACATATAGTTTTTTACTTTCTTTGGGGGCAAATGATGGTAAATGATGCAGAAAAACAAGCGCAACTTAATAAGTTGTGCCTTGAGACCATACGCGATTTCTCGTATGACACAGTATATTTTAAGGATAAGGATTCGAGATTTATCTGGAATTCTCTTCAGCATGCAAGACAATGTAATGTCTCAGATCCTGAGCAGATGATTGGCAAGACAGATGCGGATTTCTTTCCGCTTGAATTCGCACAGAAGGCTCGCGAGGATGAACTCGAGATAATGAGAACGGGCCGACCTAAGACCAATATTATGGAAGAAATGGTTCGCGAAGACGGAACGAATATGTGTTTTCTCGCGTCCAAATATCCTTTTTATGATGAGAATCATGAGATAATTGGAACCTGGGGCATATCTCGCGATATAACCGTCGAAAGGCGCATGCAAAAGGAGCTCCAGCTCACAAATGAGAAGCTCGAGAGACTCTCCAGAATGGACGAACTCTCAGGTCTTTATAACCGCCGCCATTTTTATGAATCTCTTGACACAATAGTTGCCGAGGATGATAGTTCAGTCTTTGCATTAGTGGCGATTGATGTAGATAATCTCAAATTTGTTAATGATAATTATGGTCACCCATGTGGCGACAAGGTTATTGACCTTGTATCTTCATCGATGCAGGAGGCCGTTGATGGAAGAGGAAAGTGCTTTAGAATTGGTGGCGATGAATTTATAGTTTTGCTTCCTGGAATGACTAGAGATGAGGCTAATTTAATGGCCGTGAATCTTATGGCGCTTCTTGCTTCAAGACCAATTACTCTCGGGGATTCTCCATATCATGTCACCACATCTATCGGTATCGCGATGTATGAGAAGGGCATGGATGTTCGAGAGGTGATTTCAATTGCAGACAGAAAACTTTATAAATCCAAGCGCAACGGCAAGAATCAGATTTCTAATTGATTTATTAAGAGTCTGAGTGGAGGCTTTTTTGCTTGGCTTGGCGCGGCTTCGCGTTGGGGACGCTTGATGCGTGGTGGCCTATGGTGCCAGTGGTGCGTTATATTCGCGGTGCGTGGTGGCCCATGGCGTCCGTAGTGCGTTATATTCGCGGCGCGTGGTGAAGAATTAAGGTCCCCGTTTCCGCCGCGGTTTATAATTTTGTGTGATTTAGGTGGAAATTATAAACTGCTTTGGGTGGAATTTATAATTTTCTTAAAATAGAAGAAAAATTATAAATTGAGAAAGCAGGAATTTATAATTTACAGGAAATAAGGTGGGAATTATAAACTGCAAAATGCGTCTCAAAGGCTAGACTGTGGCTATTGAGTTGTTTTTTTCTGTTTGGCACAAATCGGGTGCTCTTAAGACCAAAATCTGGTTTATAAAAAATGTGATTTTGGGTAAGAATTATAAACTGTGAGAGAAAGAGTTTATAAAAACAGGACCAAACTCTGAAAATTATAAACTGGCCTTAGGAGAATTTATAATTTTGATCTAAATCGGCAAAAATTATAAATCGCTGAGAATTGAGGCTTGCTGCTTACCAACTTGAATTGCTGAAAATTTAGAAAAATCGAAGGTTAACCCCAATATTCTAAATTTAGTTTTGCCTAGTTTAGAATATTCGAAGGAAGCCGCCATAATTCTAAATATCCTCTTTGAGAATTTAGAAATAACACATATATGCCACATTATTCTAAATTGCCCATTTTAAAATTTAGAATTCTCTGCGCTAAGACCGATTATTCTAAATTTTTAATCAGCGTTTGTAAAATATGCTTCTAACCCAGTCTTTTACAAACTTTATTCTTCTCGATTTGTAAAAACAATGCATTTTCCTTATTTTTACAAACATCTATAATCCCAATTCTGCTCCAAATCGAACTTACAATAATATTTATCTTCGAAAAGCTGATATCCGCACGTTATCTCACTAATAAACCAAGTCCTCACTCATTTTCAAGCCCCGCACTGTTTGTAAAAACCGCAGGAAACCAACATTATTCCAAACCGCGCCTTACAGAGTTTGTAAAAACACGAATTAACCTCACTTTTTACAAACAACGCCTCCCAGAATTTGTAAAAAACAGACTCTATCCCATATTTTACAAACACCCTCCCAACTTCCCACTCTCTACGCACATGAATCATGGAAAACAATGCCAGAGAATGGATACATATTTATTAATCTCGGTCGATACTCATAAGGATAACAAAAAGCACTTACAAAGAAGAAGGAGTTTCTCTGCTTCTGGTTTCTTTCTACCAGCCTCGCAAATCCCTGTCGTGGACATTTGTGCCCACTTTATCCGACTTAGACATTTTTATGCTTTTATTCTTTAAACAATAAGAAAATATTAATGATTTTGGTATCGTCTTTTCGCCTAGAGAGTGCGATAATATTTAAGTTAATCGGATTATGAAGGGGATAAACTAATGAAAAGACGATACACCAAAGTATTAACAGCAGTAGTTGCTGCTTCGATGGTATTTTCCTCAGTATCAATGATGACTTTTGCTGATGATGAGATTAATTCAGGTGACGAGGCCTCAACATCAACAAGTGAGCCAATTGAGGTTGATGGACAGATTGCTACACCAGAAGTTACTTCTGAAGTGACACCAACACCAACAGCAGAGCCTGAGGCAGAACCTGAAGCTCAGCCTTTGACAGGCGTTGAGGGCTTCGTGCAGAGACTCTATTTGAATACTCTCGGACGTGATGCGGAACCTGCAGGACTTGCCTATTGGGCGGATGAGATTAATGGCGGAAAGCCAGCAGTTGAAGTTGTTCAGTTTTTCTTTGAGGGTGAAGAGTTCACTAATAAGCAGATGAATGATAGTGAATACGTTGAGGTGCTTTATAATACGCTTTTCGGAAGAGAGGCTGATCAGGCAGGACTCGACTATTGGACAGAGCAGATTGCACAGGGTGCAACAAGAAGATTTGTGCTCTCTGGTTTTGCAAATTCAGATGAATTCCAGAATTTATGCACATCCTATGGTGTTACCAAGGGTGAGTTCAGTCTCACAGAGGCTACAGATATCAGACCAGAACTTAATAGTTTTGTGGCACTTGCGTATAGCGGCGTTTTGGGCAGACTTCCAGATCAGGCAGGACTCAGTTACTGGGTAAATCAGGTTGCTTCTGGTACAACTGCCAGCGAAATGCTTACTGGATTCTTCTATTCAGACGAGGTTGCTAATAAGAATCTCACTAATGAGGAATTTGTTACTTTGTGCTATAGAGCTTTTCTCTTAAGAGAGCCAGATGAAGCAGGACTTCAGGCTTGGGCTTCACTCTTTGATCAGGGCTTGTCCAAGAGATATATCATGTCACGTATTGCGGAGTCACAGGAGTTCAAGAATCTCTGCGACAGCTATAATGTTGTGAAGGGCAGCATCAATCTTTTCGAATACCGCGACATGTATCCAGAGTATACAAAGTTCATCAATAATGCATATACAAAGCTCGTGGGTACAGCACCTTCAGCAGAGACTTTGAATAATTATCTTGGCAGTATTCGAAAGGGTACTAAGACATTAAGACAGACAATCAAGGATATTGCTGAGCTTGGTTCTTCAAGACCTTCAAGTGAGTGGATTCCTGCTCTTTATGATGCAGCACTCGGACGTGGTTGTTCTCAGGCTGAACTTAACAGCCAGTTAGATACTTTGGAATCTTCAGGCAAGAAGACAGTTATTGAGGCGCTTGTGGATTCAGGTGAATTTGATACACGTTGCTCTAATCTTGGTTTGATTACAGATTCAACAAACAGACTTGAGAGAGGCGCTAATGGTGCTATCTATGGTTACTCAATGGAGAATGCACTTCTCACAGGATGGAACTATGTTGATGGCTTGAAGTATTTCTTCTATGAAGACGGTACAATGTGTCAGGATGTAAGAGGAATTCTTGAGGATCAGGAAAGTTATCACCTTACAATCAACACTGTTAATAACATCATTATGGTTTATGCATGGGATGATGTTCTTGATGACTGGGCTATCCCAGTTGTAGCATTTGTATGCTCATGTGGTCAGGATGCAACACCTACAATTCTTGGTGATTATACACTTCACAGCCAGTCACGTTGGGGACTCATGATGGGAGACGTTTATTGTCAGTATCTTACACGTATCAGCGGTAACTATCTTATCCACTCTGAGTGTTATTCAACTGTTGATAACTACACAATGAATGCTTATGGTTATAGCCTTCTCGGTCAGAGAGCTTCACACGGATGTGTACGTGTAACTTGTGCTGATGCAAAGTGGGTTTATACACACTGTAACAACTCTTCAGTTCATATTTATGCTGATGGTTCTGTAAAGGCTCCATTTGATAAGCCAGTTCCACCTCCAGCAGTAATTCTTCCAAACGGAAGAGCTTATGATCCAACAGATCCTGAGTGTTAAGATTGGTGAATTTAATATTGATATGTGGCTGTCTCAAAATCGATTGTGGTTTTGAGACAGTTTTTTTGTGCCTTTTTATAGGAGGAGAAGAGAGGATTTATGGCGTGGCGGCGCTGCGTTGGTGCTGATTTTGGAATGCGTGTCAGCTGTGTCTATGTAAACCCCACTTTGTGTCGATGTACATAGACCAAAATGCCAAAAACATAGACACGCAGCATATGGCATGATAACTTGAGACCTTTTCTCTTAATAAACATCCGCGCCGCCATCTCCATATCCATCTACAACCCTATCTTTCTCTCAAAAAACATGAGAATTCCTTTCGATATAGAACCCACTTTCGCAATATATAATAATTAAAGCAAGAATAATTTACTTTTTGATAACATTTAGAAAGATACTTCGGAGTACAATCAAGATACAAACTCATACGTGGGAGGATTAGGCCATGCCTGTTGTTGACAAAGATCAAAAACTTGCTTTGACGACAAGAGTGAGAATTCTGATTATCGGAATTATTACAATCACTGCATGCATCGTGATATTTACACTCAAATATCAGGAAAGTTCTGACTATAGGATTAATCTTCTCAATGATGACAGACGTGAATTAAGTACGGTATGGTTTTATGAAGACGGAATGCCTGCAATATATGGCGACGAACTTGAAGGCAAGAAAACCTATAGAATCAGCACCAAGTGGGATGAGACAATACCTAATCGTGAGATTATCTCGATGGAAGTCTGCGAGATGGGCGTCAGAGTTTTCTTTGATGGTTTTCTTATTGACAGCGTTCACGTTGAAGACAAAGATGGCAATTTCAGAATTGCCGACCACGAGACAATATATCTGGATATGGATAACGCCATAAAGAGACTAAAGTCGCAGGTTACTGTTGGCCAGCTCAAGAATCCGCATAATCTGACAATCGAATTTACTCCAGACAATAACAGAGGCAGATTCCCGACCGTTTTTGTGGAGTCAGAAATTGGTGCCTTAAGTGAGGCGGTTCATCGCGGCTATATCGAACTTGTTGAGTTTGTTGTTTTGTTCATGTGCGCATGCATATTTATGGTTTTATTCCTGGTTTACTATCTGAATAAAATTGAAGAGGCGCTGGGATTTCTTCTTCTGGCGCTGTTCTGCTTTATAACTTCAGCGTATGGAATATCGAATTCGAATGTTGCGAGCATATTGGGATGGAGCGCGATGAGAACGACTTTCGCGGAATATGTAACGCTTATTCTCATGATGGTACCTGCGGTTTTATATGTAAGATTTACCTGCAGATCTAATAGAAAGGCGACGCTTTTCGCGGCATTTCTTCTTACTCTGACTTTGAATGTTCAGCTTCTTTTGTATGCATTTAATATTGCATCTTTAACAGAGATGTCCTGGTTAACCACACTTGTGTTTTTTATACAGGCGGCAATCTGCCTGGTTGCACTTATGAAAGACTGGCATGTATATAGAAGCGAACGTGCGCTGACTCATCTTTGCGCGAATGTAGTATTAAACATAATGCTTATGTATGAGATGCTTCATAGAGTTTTCCTTGATGAGAACAGCAAGAGCCACTATCTTCAGGTAGGAATCATCGCATATATCATTGTAATTGCAAGTAATACGCTCAAACAAAATGTAACCATGAGTGCTGACAATATGTCTTTGCAGCTCTATAAAAAACTTAGCCTTGAGGACTCACTTACAGGGCTTGGAAGCAGAGCCGCATATGAGATTTTCCTTATCGAAAAGGGTAACTCCAAACTTACAGACAAAGAGATGTCCGTCTTATTCGTTGACATAAATAATCTCAAGCAGACTAACGATATAAAGGGCCATGCAGAAGGCGACAGACTAATAAAGACTGTCTCTGGAATTTTGCAGGATGTAATAAAAGAATCACATTCTGACTGCTATCGAATTGGTGGAGATGAGTTTGTAATTATTGCAAACCAGAAGGATGAAGCTGAGAAAATTCCAGGTAAAATCAGGGAGAGACTTACTGAACATAATACAAAAAATAAGCTCGACTATAGTGTCGCAATCGGATTAAGTTCAGGTGTTATTGGACACAAAAATCCATATGGTGAAGGTATATGTACCATGACCGAACTTGTGCAGGAGGCAGATCGAAGAATGTACAAGGACAAAAACGAATATAAGGCGAGCCTTAAAAAGTGATTTTATAGCCATAATATACAGAAATTTCTGTCCCCAAATTAATATATATATATTATAATATATTAATTAGTGCGATTATGCGTTGTTTGTTGCGCAAAAAATCGGTTCAGACTATGTGGAGGATGAGAAATGAAAGTTGTAATTCTTGCAGGCGGATTTGGAACAAGAATCAGCGAAGAGAGTGTTTTAAAGCCAAAGCCAATGGTAGAGATTGGTTCAAAGCCTATTTTGTGGCACATCATGAAGTATTATTCTTCATTCGGATATAACGATTTTATTATCTGCTGTGGATATAAGCAGTATGTTATCAAAGAGTGGTTTGCAGATTATTATCTTCACAACTCTGATATTACTTTCGATTTTACTCAGGACAATAAGATGATTGTTCACAGCAATCACACAGAGCCATGGAAGGTTACTCTTGTAGATACTGGTCTTAACACAATGACTGGTGGACGTATCAAGAGAATCAAGAAATATGTTGGCGATGAGCCATTTATGCTCACTTATGGTGACGGTGTCAGCGATGTTGATATCGATGCACTTGTAAAATATCATAATGAGCATGGCAAGATTGCAACAATCACAGCAGTAAGAGTTGGTCAGCAGTTCGGCTGCCTTGATATGACTGAGGATGGTTCAATCACAAAGTTCAGAGAGAAGAGCGATAACGACGGTGCCATCATTAATGGCGGTTATATGGTTTTAAATCCTGAAGTTTTTGATTATATCGAGGGTGACAGCACACCATTTGAGAAGGCTCCAATTGAGAACCTTGCAAAAGATGGCGAGCTTAAGGCTTTTGTTCATGAAGGTTTCTGGAAATGTATGGATACCAAGCGTGATAAAGAGAGACTTGAAGAGCTTATTGCAGATGGCAAGGCACCTTGGATTAAGTGGGAGAACTGATAGATGGCAAATCTTGATTTAAGTTTTTTTAGTGGTAAGAGAGTTTTCCTTACAGGACATACAGGTTTTAAGGGTTCATGGATGAGCAGAATTCTTGTTAACAGCGGCGCTGTTTTAACAGGATTCTCACTTAACCCACCAACAGAGCCATCACTTTTTAAGATGAGCGGCGTGGAAGATAAGATGACTTCCGTTATCGGAGATATAAGAGATTTTGAAGCTTTATATAAGGCTTTCGCAGAGGCTAAGCCAGAGATAGTAATCCATATGGCGGCTCAGCCGATTGTAAGAGATTCCTATAAGGATCCACGTTATACTTATGACACAAATGTTATGGGTACAGTAAATATCTTAGAGTGCGTAAGACTTACAGATTCAGTAAAATCTTTCCTCAATGTCACAACAGACAAGGTTTACAAGAACAATGAATGGGAATGGGGTTACAGAGAAGATGAGCCACTTGATGGCTTTGATCCTTATTCAAATTCAAAGTCATGTAGTGAGCTTGTTACACACAGCTATAAGGCAAGTTTCTTTGCTGACAGAGACATAGCTATCTCAACAGCAAGAGCAGGTAATGTAATTGGTGGTGGAGATTTTGCAAATGACAGAATCATCCCTGATTCAATCAGAGCTATTGCTGAAGAGAGGGACATCATCGTAAGAAATCCATACTCAACAAGACCATATCAGCATGTATTAGAGCCAGTTATGGCATATCTCATGATTGTAAAAGAGCAATATGACAATAAGGATTTGGCTTCCTGGTTTAATGTTGGTCCAGATGACTGTGACTGCGTTACAACTGGTGATCTGGTTACCAAGTTCTGTAATTCATGGGGCAACGGACTTACCTGGGTTAATAAGGCAGAAAAGGATGCTCCACATGAGGCGAACTTCTTAAAGCTTGATTCAAGTAAGTTAAAGAAGACTTTTGGATGGAGACCTACATGGCATATCGATACCACAATCGACAAGATTACTGAGTGGACCAAGGTTTATTTTGAAGGTGACGATATACCATCAGTAATGGATAAGCAAATCGCAGATTTTCTTAGAGACTAATTTTTTATAAAACAGAAGACTTTCGAAAAAGAATAGAAACGAAAAGCAAACACAAAGGAGATAAGACAGATGTTTGAGAATATGACAGAAGCACAGGCAAAGGAACAGATTCTTGGAATGGTAAGCGAGTACTGTGATAAGTTCCACGCTGTTAAGGCATATGAAGAGGGTGACAGAATCCCTTATGCAAGAAGAGTATATGACCACGAGGAGATGGTAAATCTCGTAGACAGTTCTCTTGAGTTCTGGCTTACTGCAGGTAGATATACAGATCAGTTCGAGAAGGCTTTTGCTGAGTATCTTGGTGTTAAGTTCTGCTCACTTGTAAATTCAGGTTCTTCAGCTAACCTCAATGCATTTATGGCTTTGACAAGTCCGCTTCTTGGCGACAGAAAGATCAACAGAGGCGATGAGGTTATTACTGTAGCAGCAGGCTTCCCTACAACAGTTGCTCCTGTTATTCAGTATGGTGCAATTCCTGTTTTCGTTGATGTTACTATTCCACAGTACAATATTGATGTTACAAAGCTTGAAGAGGCTTTATCTGATAAGACTAAGGCAGTTATGATTGCTCACACTCTTGGTAACCCATTTGATTTGGGTGCTGTTAAGGCTTTCTGTGATAAGCACAACCTCTGGCTTGTAGAAGATAACTGCGATGCTTTGGGTTCAAAGTACACAATTAATGGTGAGGAGAAGTTCACAGGTACAATCGGTGATATTGGTACTTCATCTTTCTATCCACCACATCACATGACAATGGGTGAAGGTGGTGCTGTTTATACAAATAACCCTATTCTTCATAAGGCAATTCGTTCAATGCGTGACTGGGGTAGAGACTGTATCTGTCCTTCAGGAAGAGACAACTTCTGCGGCCACAGATTCGATAAGCAGTATGGCGAATTACCACTTGGTTATGATCACAAGTATGTATATTCACACTTCGGATATAACCTTAAGGCTACTGATCTTCAGGCAGCTGTAGGATGCGCTCAGATTGTTAAGTTCCCTTCATTTGTTGAGAGAAGAAGACATAACTTTGACAGACTTCTTGCTGGACTTAAGGGCACAGAGGATAAGCTTATTCTTCCAGTTCCTTGTGAGAATTCAAGACCATCATGGTTCGGTTTCCTTATTACTTGTAAGGAAGGCGTTGAGAGAATCAAGGTTGTTGATTATATCGAGAGCCACGGAGTTCAGACAAGAATGCTCTTTGCTGGTAACCTTACAAAGCACCCTTGCTTTGATGAGATGAGAAAAACAGGTGAGGGCTACAGAGTAGTTGGCGAACTTAAGAATACAGACAGAATCATGAACGATACTTTCTGGGTAGGCGTATATCCAGGAATGACAGATGAGATGATTGACTATATGGCAAAGACCATTAAGGAAGCATTGGAGGCTTAATCAATCTCCTTTTTGGATATATTTCCTTCTCGAAAGGCTAGAATAAAAAACATTCTGACCTTTCAGACTAAAGTTTATTAACGACACAGAATTAGAGGCTTAGATAATGAGAGAAATCAGTTTGCTTGACTGCACATTGCGAGACGGCGGATATGTAAATGACTGGAAGTTTGGTAAGAATACTATCATCAGTATTTTTGAGCGACTTGTTGCATCAGGCGTCGAATTTATTGAGATTGGTTTTCTTGACCAGAGAAGACCATTTGATCCAAACAGAAGCATCATCCCTGATGTTAAGTCCGTAAATAAGATTTATGGAAATCTTGATAAGGGTAATGCCCAGCTCGTTGGAATGATTGACTATGGCACATTGGATATCGATAAGATTATTCCATGCAGCGAGAGCTGTCTTGATGGAATCAGAGTAATTTTTAAAAAGCACTTAAGAGAAGAGGCTCTTAACTATATAGCTCAGATTAAGGCGCTTGGTTATAAAGTTTTTGCACAGCTTGTATCTATTACAAGTTATTCTGATGAAGAATTAATGGATCTTATAAGACTTGCAAATGAGGTTAAGCCTTATGCAGTATCCATGGTAGATACCTATGGTCTTTGTCATAGTGATACACTGATGCACTATGCTGATCTTCTCGATGAGAAATTAGATAAAGAAATAAGCCTTGGTTATCATGCACATAATAATTTCCAGCTTGGCTATGCAAACTGCATTGAACTTTTAAGTAAGAAGACAGAACGTAATGTATTAGTAGACGGTACTGTATTTGGTATGGGTAAGAGCGCAGGTAACTGTCCTGTTGAGCTTCTTGGTATGTACTTAAATGACCGTCATGGCAAAAATTATGATATTAACCAGTTCCTTGAGGCTGCGGACTCAAATGTTATGAGTATCTATAATGAGGCACCTTGGGGTTATTCAATGTTCTACTTCATTGCAGCATCTAATGACTGCCATCCTTCATATGTAAGTTATCTCATGAAGAAGAGAACTCTCTCAATAAGATCAATCAATCATATCCTTAAGAAGCTTCAGGGAGATAAAAAGCTCCTTTATGATGAGAAGTTAATTGAGGATTTGTATATTGAGCATCAGGAAAAAGAGATTGACGATAAGGAAGATTTAAGAAGATTATCTGAGGAATTAAACGGTAAGAAGATTCTTATCTTGGGACCTGGCAACAGTGTAGTTAATGAGAAGGAAAAAGTTCACAATTTTGTAGTTAAGAATAATCCTGTAGTTATCTCAATTAACTTTATCCCTTCTGAGATTAAGCCTGAATTCTGCTTCATTACTAATGCCAAGAGATTTGTTCAGCTCTCACAAAGCTTAGCTAAGAATGCAGATACTTTTAAGGTTATTGCTACTTCAAATGTAACAAGTTCAACATTTAATTTTGACTATAAACTTAAGTATTCGAGCCTTTTGGATTTTAATGCACAGATTATCGATAACTCATTTTTGATGCTTCTTAAGGTGCTTAATAAGCTCGGTGTAAGTTCTGTTGCTGCAGCTGGATTTGATGGCTACAGAACAGATAATATGCCAAATTACTTTAATCCTGACATGGAGTATGTGTTTACTTCAAATGAGGCTTCCGAACTTAATGATTATGTTATCGGTGAATTAAACAAACTCTCATCAGGAATAAAAGTTGACTTCATTACAAAGTCTTATTATGACGTAATTAGAAATTATAAGGCAGTTCTTTTTGATCTCGATGGAACAATACTTGATACTTCGGAGGGTGTTCTCGAATCAGTAAGAGATACTATTACAAAACTTAATCTTAAGGAACTTACAAATGCTGAGATAAAGACTTTTATCGGTCCTCCAGTTGAGTGGTCTTTTAAGGATAAGTGTGGTATGGATGGAGAGGATCTTGTTGAGACCTGTAAGGTATTCAGAGACATCTATGCCAATAGAAATCTTCTTCGCGCTACGCCTTATGAGGGTATTTTTGAACTTATGGCAAAGCTTAAAGAGAAGGGTATTAAACTTGCTGTAGCAACATATAAGAAGGAAGCCTATACAGGAAGACTTCTTGATGAATATGGTTTTGACAAATATCTTGATATTTTCCATGGATCAGATCCAGAAGGAAAACTATTGAAGTCAGATATCATCGAACTCTGCCTTAAGGAGATGGGCGTAACTAGTTACGCTGATGTTCTTATGGTAGGCGACTCCAAGCATGATGCTGGTGGAGCAGCTTCTCTTGGAATTGATTTTGCAGGTGTATCTTATGGCTTCGGATTCGGCGAAGGCGATTTTGCAGCTGATGACATTAATGATTATCCACATGTAGCTTATGTTGATAAGCCACTTGAATTATTGAATTTGTTTTAATTTACTTACGGAGGAATACAGTATGAAAATCAAAGTAGCACAGTTAATTGCTGATTTTCTGACTGAACGCGGTGTAACACATATGTTTACCGTTACAGGCGGTGGAGCAATGCATTTAAACGATGCTTTCGGACATAAGGAAGGCCTTACATGTATTTATAATCATCATGAGCAGGCTTCTTCTATTGCTGCCGAGGGTTATGCAAGACTTACAGGAAATATCGCAGGTCTCTGCGTTACTTCTGGTCCTGGTGGTACAAATGCTATTACAGGTGTAATGGGTGGTTACCTTGATTCTATTCCAATGTTTGTTGTATCTGGTCAGGTTAAGAGAGAGACAACAATCTGGGCTTGTCCTGAGCTTCCTTTAAGACAGCTCGGAGACCAGGAGTTCCCAATCATCAATAGTGTAGGTTCAATGACCAAGTATGCAGTAATGATTACTGAGCCAAATGATATTTTATATCACTTACAGAAGGCATGGTTCCTCGCTAATAACGGACGTAAGGGACCAGTATGGCTTGATGTTCCACTTGATGTTCAGGGTGCTATCGTTGAGATGGATGATCTTAAGGTATTTGATGGTACAGAAGAGGCTGATTTCCTTATGGAGGAAGAGAAGCCAGAGTATTCTTCTGATACAACAAAGGCTATCCTCGATAAGATTTATAATGCAAAAAGACCTGTTATTCTTGCTGGTACAGGCATAAGACTTGCAAACGGATATAGCGAGTTTAAGAAGGCTGTTGAAAAGCTTCAGATTCCAGTAGTTACAGCATGGAATGCACATGATGTAATGGAAGATGATAATCCATATTACTGCGGTCGCCCAGGTACAGTAGGTACAAGAGGCGGAAACTTTGTAGTTCAGGAAGCAGATGTTCTTCTTGTTATTGGCTGTCGTATGAATATCAGACAGATTAGTTATAACTACAAGGAATGGGCAAAGAATGCCTATAAGATTGTTGTTGAGATTGATGAAGCTGAACTTAATAAGCCAACAGTAAATGTTGATATGAAGGTTCACGCAGATCTTCTTGATGTATTAAAGTCTATTAATGAATCAGACTATAAAGCAAATCCAGTTCATGCTGAATGGGTTAAGTGGGGAAGAGATATTGATGCAAGATTCCCAGCATGTCTTCCTGAGTACAATAATGTAACTAAACCAATGAATCCTTATGTATTCATTGACCGTATGTCTAAAACCTTGGATGAAGGTGATAAGGTAATCTGTGGTAATGGTTCTGCCTGTGTTATTACTTTCCAGGGTATGCACATTAAAAAGGATCAGAGACTTTTTACTAACTCTGGCTGTGCAGCAATGGGTTATGGTTTCCCAGCAGCACTTGGTGCAGCAGTAGCTGAGGGCGGATCTAGAGTTATCTGTATCGATGGTGATGGTTCATTCCAGATGAATATGCAGGAGATGCAGACTATCGTTTATAATAAGCTTAATCTTAAGACATTTATTCTTAATAACAATGGTTATCATTCAATCAGACAGACACAGACCAACCTCTTTAATCCACCTCTTGTTGGTGTATGTGATGGTAATGGTTTAAGTTTCCCTGATCTTTGTAAGCTCTCTGATGCTTATGGAATGAGATATGTAAGAATTGATGATTCTTCTGATATCGAGGCAAAGGTTAAGAAAGTTCTTAGTGGAAACGATCCAGTTCTCTGCGAAGTAGTTGTTGATGAGAAGCAGAACTTTGAGCCAAAGCTCTCTTCAAAGAGACTTCCTGATGGAACAATGGTATCACCACCTATCGATGATATGTTCCCATTCCTTGACAGAGAAGTCTTTGATGAGATTAAGGCATCAGTGCCAAATAAATAATTTTGTTTTGGGTAAGTAGAATATATGAGTACAGCAATAGTAACTGGCAGCACAGGAATGCTTGGCATAGCATTGATAAATAAACTTCTTAGTGAAGGAATTTCTGTTGTTGCGATAGCACGTCCAAATTCCAAAAGAATTGCTAATATTCCTGAGGATGACAGAGTAACTGTTGTGGAATTGGAGTTATCTGATATCGAAGAATTACCAGGTATTCTTAATTCACTTGGAATTGAGAAGGCGGAGTATTTTTATCATTTCGCGTGGGACGGAACTTTCGGAGATGCCAGAAACAATATGGACGGACAGTTATTAAATGTTCAGGCCGCAGTAAATGCAGTAAGAGCTGCAGCAGATCTTAACTGTGAGGTTTTCCTTGGTGCAGGTTCTCAGGCTGAATATGGCCGCGTACCTGATGGCACCAAGTTGTCTTCTACTACTCCGGCAAATCCTGAGAACGGTTATGGAATTGGCAAGCTTTGTGCATGCCATATGACAAGAGTCGAGGCACATAAATATAATATGAAGCACATCTGGACCAGAATTTTAAGTGTTTATGGTCCTTATGACGGGCTTCACACAATGGTTATGAGTGGCATAGGAAATATGCTTGATGGAAAGAGAGCTTCCTATACCAAGGGAGAGCAGATGTGGGATTACATTTACTGTAAGGATGCGGCTAATGCTTTTTATCTGGCAGCAACCAGAGGAATCGACGGAAGCATCTATCCGATAGGTTCTGGTAAGGTAAGACCGCTTTCTGATTATATAAAGGATATAAGAGACGCGATAAATCCTGAGCTTGAGATTGGATTTGGCGAGGTTGATTACTATCCTGGACAGGTAATGTATCTTTGTGCAGATATTGATAAGCTCACATCTGATACTGGATTCGTGCCTGAATACACTTTCGCTGAAGGTATAAAAGAGACGTTAGAGTATTATAAGAAGTATATTTATTCCTCTCGTGAGTCCTGATTTTTGGTTTAGGGACTTACAAAGAAATTATAAGGAGAAATTGCATGAAGAAAATCAGTATTCTGATACCTTGCTACAACGAGGAGTTAAATGTAGAGCCGATGGCAAAAGAGCTTAAGGAAATGTTCGCTCGTGATTTGCCTAATTATGACTATGAGATTTTGTTTATCGACAACGATTCAAAGGACTTAACAAGACCTAAGCTTCGTAAGATGTGCGAAGAAGATAAACATATCAAAGCTATCTTTAATGCCAAGAATTTTGGCCAGTTTAATTCTCCATATTATGGAATGCTTCAGACTACTGGTGACTGTACAATCTCCATGGTCTGCGATTTCCAGGATCCAATCGAGCTCATTCCTAAGTATGTTAAGGAATGGGAGAATGGCTATAAGATTGTAATTGGAATTAAGACTTCTTCCAAGGAAAGTAAAATCATGTATTTCTTAAGAAGCCTTTATTATAAGGTAATAAAGAAATTCTCAGATGTTGAGCAGATTGAGCATTTTACTGGTTCTGGTCTTTATGACAGAAGCTTCGTTAATGTTCTCCGTGATCTTAAAGATCCTAAGCCATTCCTTCGCGGAATTGTTGCTGAATTAGGTTTTGAGCGTAAAGAAATTCCTTATGAGCAGCCACAAAGACGTGCTGGTAAGACAAGTAATAATTTCTACCGCCTCTATGATGCGGCTATGCTCTCTATTACTTCCTATACAAAGATAGGACTTCGTATTGCTACTATTGGCGGCGCCTTTTTGTCTGCAGCAAGCCTTGTAATTGCCTTTGTGTATCTTATATTGAAGCTTCTTCGCTGGGACAGTTTCCCAGCAGGTATGGCACCAGTTCTTATAGGTATGTTTGTATGGGGTTCTGTACAGATGTTCTTTATCGGACTTCTTGGTGAGTATATTTTGAATATAAACGATCGAATTATGAATCGTCCACTCGTTGTTGAGGCAGAGCGACTCAACTTTGATGAGGATGAGAAGAAGTCCTGATAGAGTTTTGGTGTTTTTGAAGGAGACGCATTATGGCTGAATATGATTTTTTGATTGTTGGTGCAGGCCTTTATGGAGCAACAATTGCCCGCCTTGCAACAGACAGCGGCAAAAAGTGCCTTGTTATCGATAAGAGAGACCACGTAGCAGGTAATATCTATACCGAAAATGTTAATGGTATTAATGTTCATAAGTATGGTGCACACATCCTTCATACTGACAGTGAGGAAGTTTGGGATTTCTTACAGAGATTTACAAAGTTTAACCGCTATACAAATATGGTGGTAGCAAACTATAAGGGCGAGATGTATTCAATGCCTTTTAATATGTATACATTTAATAAGATGTGGGGCGTTATTACTCCTGAAGAGGCTCGTGCTAAGTTGGATGAGCAGATAGAAGAGAGTAAAATCGACGAGCCACAAAACTTAGAAGAGCAGGCTTTATCCCTTATCGGTAAGGATATTTACGAGAAACTGGTAAAAGGATATACCGAGAAACAGTGGGGAAGAAAGGCAACCGAACTCCCAAGTTTCATCATTAAGAGACTTCCAGTAAGACTTGACTATAATAATAACTATTTCAATGACACATATCAGGGTATTCCAATAGGTGGCTATACCAAGATGATTGAGAATATGCTCTCAGGTGTCGAGGTTAGAACAGGAGTAGACTTCCTTAAGGACCGTGAAGCACTTGGTGCATTGGCAGATAAAATCATTTATACAGGAATGATCGATGAATTCTACGATTACTGCTATGGTGAGTTAGAGTACAGAAGCCTTAAGTTTGAGACTGAATATATGCCAGATGTAAGTAACTTCCAGGGTAATGCAGTTGTAAACTATACTGATGCAGAGACTCCATATACAAGAATCATTGAGCATAAGCACTTTGAGTTTCAGAAGGGTGAAGGTACTGTTGTAACAAGAGAGTATCCAGCAACCTGGAAGAAGGGTGACGAGCCATATTATGCAATGAATGATACAAAGAATAACGAGCTTTATGCAAAGTATGCTGAACTTGCATCAAAGGATTCAAAAATCCTATTTGGTGGACGTCTTGGAAAATATAAGTATTACGATATGGATGACGTTGTACTTGATGCAATGAATGACTTCAAGGCTTTAAGCTGATAATAAATTTATTGTAAGTTATAGTAATGAATAATAAGTCCCGCAGCGCCTGATTTGGGTACTGCGGGATTTTTGCTGTCTGCATAAAGGGATGATAAGTGCAATCCAACTTATATGTACATAATGGGATTTATAAATTTATCCATCAAAAAACGAGCTCACAGGGAGCTCGTTCGTTGAATAATCGTAGTAATTATTAGTTAGCTACATTATAGTTCTCACAAAGACCAATGAACTCTGGAGAATCTGCGAATGTAAGGAGCAAGTCTTCACGAGCTACAGTCTCATTAGTGAGCTGCTCAACCCAGTAATTAAAGCCTTCCTCATCTGGCTCTCTGTTAAAATATGTATTATAGAGAACCTTAACAAAAGCTGCATCGTCAAGTCCACGCTCCTGGAATTCAGCACTCTGGATAAGTGCACTAGCGATATCTCTACCAAGTGACTCGCCAGAAACTAATGCAGATACCCAAATGAACTGGCTACCCTGATCAGGACGTCTCTCAAGACAACCTTCATACATTGAAACAACGAATCTGTTCACATTAACAAGCTTTGTCTGATTACAGTTATACAAGAATGCTCCGCACTCTACTTTGTGCTGTGTAGCATAGAGTTCACACTCAGGTGCATTAGCACAAATCTGGAAGAAGTCTTCATGTGTTACACCATTAGCGAACTGCTCAACCCAAGCGGCTGTCTCTTCATCTGCTGGTAAACGACCGAATAATACATTATATACATCATTAATATATTCTTCGTCTGTTTTATTAAGAGCAGCATACTCTTTACTTGTGAAGAGATTATAGATAACGATACCACCGTATGTAGTATTAGACTCAAGATCTGAACCAATCTTATTTGCGATATCTTCAGCTACTTCCTCGCCAAAAATCTTGTTGTAAGACTTAGCATAATAAGAAGCTGGAGTAAATACCTCAGGAGTTGGAGTAGGTTCAGTCTCAGAAGGCTCTGTCTCCTCTGGTTCAGTCTCTTCAGTTTCCTTAGTTGTAGCTGGCTTCTTTGTCTCCTCTGTCTCCTCGATTGTTGTCTCTTCTGTCTCATTAGGATCTTCGCCGTCACCGCCTAAGAAAATGACTACAAGTAAAAATACGAGTAAGAGGGCGAGTACAGCAATGATAACTGGAATCAAAGGGAACTTCTTCTTTGGCTTCTCGCCAGAAGAAGGAACAGCTGACATTGGGATAGCTCCACCCATTGGATTATTTGCGGAATTAACACTGCCAGGAGTGTTCTGATATGATGGTGGAATAGGTCTAAAGAAAGCATCAGAATTCTGTGCAGCTGGCTGTGGCTGCTGAGCCTGTGGCTGAGGCTGTGCCTGAGGTGCAGGGTTCATCATTGAAGCATCAAGAACAGTAGTCTCACCGAAATTTACAGCAGGACGAGCAGTGTATCTTGCAGCTGTAACAGCCTGTCTTGCAACGCTCTCTTCAAAAGCCTTGTTTTCTTCTTCTTCACTTGTAAAAATTCTTGCACTTGCAGACTTCTTAACCACATTTCTTTCAGGAGTATTCTGAGCCTTTGGTGTGGCTGCAGGAACTTCTGACAAGTCATCGATAATAGTCATGTAAGGTGATGAAAGATAATAAAATTTATTGCCATTAGACAATTCAAGCAACTTGCTTGCTGTGATTGTTGTAGCATCCATATTTGAAGTGTCTGCTTCGCTGCTATGAACAATCTTACGCCCCTTAAAGAGATTTGCTACTTCTTCTGCAGTATATTTCTTCTCATTTGCAGAAGTTGCATTTACATCTTGATTTGGTTCTTCTGTTGACACTGGTATATCCTCCTGAATTGTTTTTTTATTTATTTCTTTTTTGGGTATAGTTTCAATAACTGGCGTAGCCTTAACTACATGAGCTGGCTCAGAAATTGGGGATTTTGAAGAAGCATCCATCGCAATTACATCAACAGCTGGCTCTATATCAAGACTGTCGAGAGCTTCCTTGAATTCTTGTGCACTCTGATATCGTTCGCTGATGTCATAGCTACATGCCTTGTTAATAACATAGAGCAAATCAGAATTTACATTCTTAATTAAAGGAAGAGAATTCCACTTGTGTATCTGATTTGATTCAATAGCATTTTTTGCATCAACGAAAGGCGGAATCTTACCACCGCACATCTCATATAATGAGAGTCCAAGACTATAAATATCAACCAGATTAGTATAATCAGTTCCCTCTATTTGTCCAGGGGCTGCATAAAATTTATTGGCTGTTATTATATTATCAATTGTATCTGTAATTCCAAAGTCACCAAGTTTGTAGTTCTTCTGACCAACATAGATGGTATCTGGTTTAATATTGCGATGGATAATGCCGTTATCGTGAGCGAGAATAAGTGCTGAACAGATGTCTTTACCAATCTTGATTACGTCGCCTTCAGATAATTTGATGCCATTAGACATATAAGTTCTTACATTATATATATGCTCTGTAGTCCAGTGGAGATCTAAACCAAAGGAATCTAATTCCTTAAAATCTCTCGCAGCTATATTAATAGCTTTAACGATGAAAGCGCTATTTCCGAGTGAATCCATAATCGCCTTAAGTTCGTTTACAGAATTCTGGCGAAGAGCTGATCTAAAAGTTTCATACTCAGACTGCTTTTCTTTTGGTAAGGCTGATTTGTCACCTTCAATGGTAATCATATTCGCTACTCTTAATGCAAGATTATTAGTGCCTGTATTGAGTGGATTTAATAAAAAAGTTGCATCAAGACCATCTGGTGATTCGGAAATCAAATCTGCGATTTTCCAACTGCCAAAAACAAGTCTTACTGCTTCAGTTCTATTTACAATTGCCATATTCTTTTCCCTCCCCAACAGACATTATATAATGAAATCCACCTCACTGTAAGATGTAATATTAAATATAAGGTGAGTTTTACGTATTTTGTGTTACAATTTAATCTATATTATTGTGAGAAATGGAGTGACAGTGTGAGAAGAGACTTTTTTCTTTGCTTTTTTCTATTGTGCATAGCAACCTCATTGTTGTTTGTGTGTCTGCAGCCACTCTATTTTACCTATGACATAATTGTGCCAAGAGAGTTTGGTCTTCTTGAGAAATTTTTGTCTCTTGTTGTGGCTGGTTCATTTCTTTTAGTAATTCCAATTATAGCTGCTATAAAGCGCAAGTTCTGGATAAGTGCGGGGCTTGCATGTTATGGACTTCTTGCATATATTCCAGGATGGATTCTTCCAGGCATGACAGATAAAATCTCAGGAAGCGGAGCAAAACTTACAAGTGTGATTTATGCTTCATGTCTTAAGGGATTATATGGCATGGTAAATGCCCCTTTCGCTTCCTTAAGTAAACTTCTTGGAGATAATATGGCAGCTTCATTGTCAAAGAAGATTTTGCCAATTGCACTTTTATCCTATATTTTGGTTCAGCTCTACAGATTCTACAGAGATGCATATGTAAGAGATAAGCTTAGTGCAAAGCAGGTTGATCCTTCAATCGAGCGTGGTGAAGAGGCACGTGCCGCTGAGCCAGAGGATAAGGATGTTCTTGGAACTGTTGTTTTGGCACCAGTGGGTAAAGATGATAAAAAGATTGAAGTTAAGCCTTCAAAGAGAGAGCCTGTAAAGAGCGAGACTAAGGCTATTCCAAAGCTGAATAAGGAGGATCTTAAGGCCCTTAATCATGATGATGTAATTCTTCTTGGTGCTCCTTCTTTTGAGAAGACAGAAACTGGTTCTGAGACAAAGGCTATGAAGAAAGTTACTCAGGAGGACATTATTAAGCTTGGCCCTCCTTCAAAGCCTGTTATAGAGAAAGATTCTTCCAAGCCAGATGTAATTAAGCTCGGTCCACCTGCAAAACCAGTTATTAAGGAAGAAACTCCTAAGAAACAGGATGTAATTAAGCTCGGTCCACCACCTGCTGAAGTTAAGACAGCAACGGCACCAGTTAAGGCAGAATCTTCTTCAAAGGCAGCACCTGCTGCTTCAGGAAGTGTAAAGCCACAGGCAGAATCTTCTTCCAAGCCAAAACTTGATATGGATTCTTCCGAAATTGCAAAAATGAATAAGATGTTTGAAGAGTTTATCACAAATTATGAAACGCAGACCAAGAAAAAGGTATCTGGTGCAGAGAAACAGACCCTTTATCTTAAGTTTGTTGATTTGTATAAACAACAGAATAAGAAATAATAGGAGAGAGGTTAGTTATGGCTGCTGATAAAAGTTTTTGGCGTGAATTCATGAGTAAAGATACCGATAGGGAACTCATGGACAGTAACATTGATCCATTAGAGGAAGGTCTTGCGGGAATCAGCTGGATTGAGAATTCCAGAAGAATTGTAAAAGAGAGCATTCGTAAGACACAGGAGACTCTTGGTGAGGAGATAGGTAATACAATAACACATGGTGTTATGGCTTTGTTCTTCCTTGGAATGGTGCCATTTGCTTCCATTCATGCCTACATTAAGGCTCCTGAGAATATGAAGGTCATTGATCCACTTTCTATCTCAATCTTCATGATATCAATGATTCTTATGTTTCTTGGTTCAACAATCTATCATGTAATGAAGCATAACACTACACAAAAGCGTGTAATGGCAAGAATTAATCAGATTATGTTTTTCTGGGCTATCGCTGGCTGCTATACTCCAATCTGCCTGTCAATCATTGGCGGAAGATTAGGTCTGGGAATCTGTATCGCACAGTGGTGTATGGTTCTTGCGGGTACTCTTATTAAAGCTATCGCGTTTAATAGAAGTAAACTTCTCAAGGCTCTTACATACCTTATGTATTTCATCATGGGTTGGATGATGCTGTTCTGCCTAAGTAAGTTCCGTCTTGCTGCAACTGCACCTTCATTCTGGCTCATCATCGCTGGTGCGCTCTGCTACACTCTTGGTGTATTCTTCTATTCAACAAAGTTTAAGTTCGCACACATGATCTGGCATTTCTGTATCAATGCTGGTGCTGTCTGCCACTTCATCGGCCTTGTTTATTTCTTGAGATAAAAGAATTTTGGATTTTTACAGTAAATTAAGGGATAGTGTCTGTGAATAATGTAATCAGAAATAAAATGACGAAGGACAATAGTGCCTGTCTTCTAATCTGCCTTTTAATATTCGTTCTTACTTTTTTATGTAGTCCGTTTTCTCCGCTTTATAGATATTGTTTTGGTCAGGATGAAATATGCTACAGTGTATTGGCAAAAGGCTTATTAAATGGCAAGGTACCATACAGAGATTTGTTTGACCATAAAGGTCCTCTTACATATTTCATATATGCTTTGGGATATCTTGTATCTACCAAAACTCATGTTGGTGTCTGTATTCTTTTGGCTTTAATAAATTCTTTAATCTACATAGTGGCGTATAAGACACTACGTTTGTATTTTGATGAAGAAAAGTCTCTGTTTACTTTATTGATATTTATTACGCTTATCGGATGCTGTAAAGCAAATATTCTATCAACTATGAGTAAGCCTGAAAACATTCTTATGCTTCCTATTATGTTGTCGGCATATGTGTTACTTAAAAATTGTCGAACAGCTTCTAACGCAGATGAATATATTCTTAAACGTTCAAAGATTTATTTAATTGGTTTAATGTGTGGATGCGTTTTTCTGATTAAACTGAATTTCTGCATTTATTACTTATGTTTTATTGGCCTTTATTTTATCTGGCTGTTAGTTAAGAAGTATATAAAAGATTTTTTTGTGCAAGTTATTTTATTTATTGCAGGTATCATTACTATTAATGTTCCTATATTGGCATTCTACTATTTTAATTCTGCATTAAAGTCTATGTTTGACGTGTATATTATGTTTAACATTACATATTCTGGAAGAGGTAAGCCATTTGGTCTGAATTATCTGGGTGGTGTTGCAAAACTGGCAGGCATTGTATTTTTGTTATTGCTGGCGGGAGGATTTGCTGTTTATCTTTTACGCAAGAAATATGAAAAGCAGGATATCGTCATGTATATGGCTTCGCTGGTAGTAATTCTTTTTGTATTGTCACCATCCATGACCTTGGCATATACAATAATTGTATTGATGCCTATTATGTTTTTTGGAATCAGCTGGCTTACAAATATGATTGTAGATTGCGTAAATGACGACAAAACGATTAATCAGATATCAATAATGATAGCAATTATATTATGCATAAATTTAAGTTATCAGTTTTTTTATCTTGTTCCCAATATCAGCAAAGAGAAAACTGAATTTGAAAATCATGTCGAGAGTTTTGCAGAAATACATCCTGATGCTGAGTATATGTTTCTTGGCTCAATATGTCAGCCAATATATTATGATCTGACAAGTAGCCAGCCATCATTTAGAATTTTTTATTTGCCACCTCTCTTTACAGAGGAAGTGTTCAGTGATGAATTGAATGCTGTAAAAATGCAGATGCCAGATGCCATAGTTATTCCATATGGCGGAATACATTCAAATATATCAGGACAGCTTCAGGAGTTTGTTGTAGATAATGGTTATGTCATCTATGCAGAGGATTTTCGTGGCGAAAATAATGGATTTTATCTCTATGTAAGGGCTGATGATCCAATTCTTGTAACATAAGCACCAGTTTGCGATTTATCATTAAAATTTTAAAACTATATATAGTGTTCATTTTGTTGTGATGCCCTATATATAGTTTTTGTTTTATTACAAAAATGTTACAAACCTGCAACATTTGACAACCTAAAACCGCCGTGAAGCCTTGTGGGATGGGGAGTTTGAGCTTTTCGAGAGAAAAAATAATGAAACACAATATCTAGTATTTTGTTATTGACATGACCACTACATATAGTTAGAATGTAGTAGCAAAAAAGAGAGGGGAAGGGAAAATAGCGTGAAAATTGGCGGTTTACAAAGATTAACGCTTCTGGACTTCCCAGGCACAGTCAGTTGCACAATCTTTACAATAGGTTGTAACTTCAAATGCCCATTTTGCCACAATGCTTTACTGGCTCTTAAGGAGAGGGAGGAAGAACTCCTCGGAATGACCGAAGAAGAAGTTTTTGAATTTCTTGAGGGCAGAAAGAAGCGTCTGGATGGTGTCTGTATTACAGGTGGTGAACCACTGCTTCAGAGTGATATCAGAGCATTTATTCAGAAGGTGCGAGCCCTGGGCTACAAGGTTAAGCTTGATACCAACGGTTCAAATCCTGAACTTCTTGAGGCGCTTATAGATGAAGGGCTTCTTGATTATGTGGCTATGGATATTAAGAACTCTAAGGAGCGCTACAAGGAGTCAATCGGAGTTGACGGCGAACTTGGTGACAAGCTTCTTAACAACGTTATTAGAAGTGTTGAGGTTCTTAAGAAGGGTAAAGTAGATTATGAATTCAGAACCACAGTGGTTGATGAACTTCATGAGACAGAGGATATAGCTTCCTTATGTAAATGGATTGAGGGTGCACCTCACTACTACATACAGGACTTTAATGACAGTGGCGATCTGATTGACTCTAATATGCACCAGATGCCTTATGAGAAATTAAAATCACTTCTCGATGAGGCACGAAAGACTATTCCGCAGACAGGGCTTCGCGGAACTGATGAAAAATAATAGAAGCAAATACATAAAATTTTTTGGAGGGTGAAAAATGTACGAGGTAGTAAAGCGTGACGGTAAGAACGTTGAATTTCAATTGAGTAAGATCTCGGATGCTATTCGTAAGGCTTTCGTAGCTCAGGATAAGCAGTTTAATGAGGATATTATCAGTCTTCTTACTTTGATGGTTACTTCAGATTACCAGAGCAAGATTAAGAACGGCAGAATTACAGTTGAGGAGATTCAGGACAGCGTTGAGTCAGTTCTTCAGAGAGCAGGCTATGAGGATGTTGCTAAGGCATATATCCTTTACAGAAAGCAGCGTGAGAAGATTCGTTATATGAATTCAGCTGTTCTTGACTATAAGGAACTCGTTGACAGCTACGTTAAGATTGATGACTGGCGTGTTAAGGAGAACTCAACAGTTACATATTCTGTTGGTGGTCTCATCCTTAGTAACTCAGGTGCTATCACAGCTAACTACTGGCTCTCAGAGATTTACGATGACGAGATTGCACAGGCTCATCGTAATGCTGATATCCATATTCATGACCTCTCAATGCTCACAGGTTACTGTGCCGGATGGTCTTTGAAGCAGCTTATCCAGCAGGGTCTTGGCGGAATCACAGGTAAAATTACATCTTCACCACCTAGCCATCTCGCTACACTCTGTAATCAGATGGTTAACTTCCTCGGAATCATGCAGAATGAGTGGGCTGGTGCTCAGGCATTCTCATCATTTGATACATATCTTTCAGCTTTTGTTAAGGCTGAGAACCTCTCATATACACAGGTTAAGAAGGCTATTGAGTCATTTATCTATGGTGTAAATACACCAAGCCGTTGGGGTACACAGGCTCCTTTCTCAAATATCACTCTTGACTGGACAGTTCCAAATGACCTTGCTGAACTCAACTGTATCGTTGGTGGTAAGGAGATGGACTTCAAGTACAAGGACTGCCAGAAGGAAATGGATATGATCAACAAGGCATTCATTGAGATTATGATCGAAGGTGATGCTAACGGCAGAGGATTCCAGTATCCAATCCCAACATATTCAATCACACGTAACTTCGACTGGTCAGATACAGAGAACAACAGACTTCTCTTCGAGATGACAGCTAAGTATGGTACACCTTATTTTTCAAACTATATCAACTCTGACATGGAGCCATCTGATGTACGTTCAATGTGCTGCCGTCTTAGACTTGACTTAAGAGAGCTTCGTAAGAAGTCTGGTGGATTCTTTGGTAGTGGTGAGAGCACAGGTTCAGTTGGTGTTGTTACAATCAACCTTCCTAGAATTGCTTACCTCTCAGCTAACGAAGATGAGTTCTTTACAAGACTTGATAAGATGATGGACATCTCAGCTCGTTCACTCAAGGTTAAGAGAGAGACAATTACCAAGCTTTTGGATGAGGGACTTTATCCTTATACAAAGCACTATCTTGGAACATTTGCTAACCACTTCTCAACAATCGGTCTTATCGGTATGAACGAAGTTGGACTTAATGCAAACTGGATTAAGAAGGATCTTACTTCTAAGGAGACACAGGAGTTCGCTAAGAAGGTATTGAACCACATGCGTGAGAGACTCTCTGATTACCAGGAGAAGTATGGTGATCTTTATAACCTCGAGGCTACTCCAGCTGAGTCAACAACATATCGTCTTGCTAAGCACGATAAGAAGAAGTATCCAGATATCATTACTGCTCACGATAACAGCGGTGTGTACTATTACACAAACAGCTCACATCTCCCAGTAGGATATACATCAGATATTTTCGATGCTCTTGATATCCAGGATCAGCTCCAGACTCTCTACACATCAGGTACTGTATTCCATGCATTCCTTGGTGAGAGACTCCCAGACTGGAAGGCAGCTGCTTCTCTTGTACGTAAGATTGCTGAGAACTACTCACTTCCTTACTACACAATGTCACCAACATACTCAATCTGTTCTGCTCACGGCTACCTTGCTGGTGAAGTTAAGATTTGTCCAGTATGTGGTAACCTTACAGAGACACACAGCCGTATCACAGGTTACTATCGTCCAGTACAGAACTGGAATGATGGTAAGGCTCAGGAGTTTAAGGATCGTAAGACATATGTTATCTCAACATCAATTCTTAAGCATAAGGGTCCAGCAGTTCAGGCAGTTACAGAAGAGAAGGCTACAGAAGCTACAGCTTCAAGAGCAATGCTCTTTACTACAAAGACATGTCCTAACTGTGTAATGGCTAAGAATATGCTTAACGAGCAGGGCTTCACTTATGACATCATCGATGCTGAGGAAGAAGTTGAGCTCACAAAGAAGTTTGGCGTAATGCAGGCTCCAACACTTATCATTCCTGATGGAGACTCATATAAGTCAATCCAGAACGTTTCAAACATCAGAAGATTCATCGCTGAGAGTAAGGGCGTTAAGGCGTAAAACAGATTTTTGGAAAACTCATAAATAAAACAATAAGAGGCCATCTCAAAAGTGATTTATTGATTACTTTTGAGATGGCTTCTTTTTTTGTGGGTTCTGAGGGCGAACTGTTTTTTACAAATTCTTTTTGGATTGGTTTGGAATATAGTGGTTTTGGCGGTTTTTTACAAACATGTGGCCGCTTGGGAATGGGCAATATCTTAGTTTGGTTGCGAAGAATCGTGGGGATAGATGCTTTTCGAAGAAGAATTCTGCTCGAGATTGAATTCTGGAGCAGGATTAGGATTAAAGTAGTTTGTAAAAATTAGTAAAATGCGTGTTTTTTACAAATATGGGAGGCTGATGTTTGTAAAAATGGAGGGCAGGAGTTGATTTTACAAACATGGGGAAGTTTAATTTGTAAAATTGAGGTTTTGCCCTGAATTTTACAAACGTGCCTTTGAGATCAGGTGGCAGGCAGAGGATGTTTTTTTGGATGCCCTTTATTTTTATGAGAACCGCAATATTTAGAATAATCGGAGTAAACAGAGATTATTCTAAATTTTCTTGGGGACAAGTAGCAGAGGTGTCACTGGGCTATTCGGCAATTTATAATTATCGCCAATTTTGACCAGAATTATAAATTTTTCCAAGGCCAGTTTATAATTTCCAGGGTTTAAGTTGAATTTTATAAACTCATTCTCTTTGAATTTATAATTCATAACAAAAATCACATTTTTTATAAACAAGAGTTTGATATTTGTCCTCTTCATCGACGCTATACAGGTAGAAATCTAACTTAGGAGCCATATTCCTGCCTTTGAAGGAGCGTTTGCTGTTTATAATTTTTCTAAGATTTCCAGTAAATTATAAATCCTGCTCTCAGCAGTTTATAATTTCCCTTCTATTCTAAATAAATTATAAATCTCGCCCCAAGCAGTTTATAATTCCCGCCTATTTCCCCAATAATTATAAATTCGCCCAGCTCTAGTTCATAATTTCTACTCCCCCCTAAAAAACTCGCGAAATAATAAAATGTTGCAATAAAACCACACTGCTTCCAATACCCCAAAATAAAATCATACTTTTACCCCTCCAGCCGATTCCTTTTACAAGAGGATTTTTCTTACATAGTTAAGATAGAAATCTGTGTTATAATAGCCGTAGTTTTTGTTCTTTAAAGGGGTAACTCGAATGTATACATTAGAAGAAATACATGATATCAGCTATGATTTTCTTGTTGAGTTAAATACTATCTGCCGTAAGCATGATATTGATATTATGCTTGATAGTGGTACCCTTCTTGGCGCTGTCAGAGAAAAGGATTTCATACCATGGGATGACGACGTTGATTTAGTAATCAAGCGTTCTGATTATGATAAGTTTATAAAAGTTATCTGTGATGAATTGAGCGACAAGTATGAATTTCTGCCAACTTCGGCATATAATGGACATTTCTTCGATTTTGCTCCTCGTTTTATTTATAAGGAAGGCTTCCTTCGTAATGAGACAGAAGAGGACAAGGCATATAACAATATGCAAAATCGTGTAGCTTTCGATCTTTTTATTCTCGAGAACTGCCCTGATAATGAGTTAATCCATAAGCTCTATGTGTTTATGCTTAAGATGCTTTATGGTATGGGAATGGCGCATCGTGTAAGTCTTAAAGTGGAGAAACATTCTTTCGTGGATCGCATGAGAATTATGGTGCTCACCACGATGGGAAAGTTTTTTAGTTTGAAGTCCATTTTCGCGATGTTTGATAAGCTTTCTAATAAATGTAATAAAAAGGATACTGCACGTTACTGGATTCCAACCACAATTCTTAAGGAAATCCACCTTACATATGATAAGAAATGGTACGAGGGTACTTCTGAATATCCTATAAGAGATACGAGCTTTAAGTGTCCAAAGGATTCTGATGCTGTGCTTAAAAATCTTTACGGACCAACTTATATGACTCCGCCTCCTGTTGAAGAGCGCGTGTCTATGCACATGGAGTGATTCGATGGATTCTGTATATAAGTTTTTTCTCGATTCAAAAGACAGAGATAGGTCAGGGGTAATCTGGAATACCGCGGCCAATATGATTTTTGGTTTTCAGTCTCTTCTCATAAATATTGTTCTTCGTATGGTCGTTGATTTGTCGATGAGCGGAATTTTTACTATCGGCTTTTCGAATGCGACTCTGTTTTTGATGATTGGAAAATACGGAATGCGTGACTATCAGGTGTCCGACATTAATGAGAAATTTAGTTTCTACGACTATCGCTCTGCCAAGTATTTTACGACATTTCTGATGATTGTTGTGTCGCTTATTTATACGACATATGCGAGCATAAATAATTCCTATTCGCTTTTTAAGGCGACCGCCATGATTCTTATCTGTTTCCTTAAAACACACGATGCGATTGAGGATGTATATTATTGTCATTATCTTAAAAATAAGCGCCTCGATATTGCTGGTAAACTCATGTTTACTCGCCTTATGCTTACCATTGTGGCATTTTCTATTGCTATAGTTATCAGCAGAAATCTCGTTGTTGCTCTTGTTGTGGCAAATATTGTATCGCTTTTTCTTCTCGTGTTCTCTATCGTGAGAATTTTTCCTAGATCTGAAGTTAAGGACTGCGATCTTAAAATGTTTTCCAATAAGAGAAGCAGCGGTTCAGCACCAATGCCAAAGGCAAAAATTCGCAGTATTCTCTCTGTAGGATTCCCATTATTTCTTGGAGTTTTCCTAGCATATTATGTTACAGCTGCCTCGAAAATCGCAGTTGATTCACAAATGAATGATGACATCATGGCTATCTACGGCTTCCTTACTATGCCACTTTTTGTAATAAGTCTTATGAATACAATCATCTTCACACCACAAATGCTTGGTGTTGTTAACTCCTGGGAGAAACGTGATTTAAAGGCATTCTTTAAATCAATGTGGCGCCAGATTTTAATTATTCTTCTATTAACTGTTGCGTGTGTCTGCGGCGCATGGCTTCTCGGTGTGCCTGTCTTATCAATAGTGTTTAATACTGATCTTGCACCATATAAGACTGAACTTCTAATTCTTCTTGTAGGTGGAGGATTACTTGCTTTATCAGAATTTTTGGTAATTATGGCCACGCTTATTAGATTTCAGAAGGCTACTGCAATTGGATATATCATTGGTGGTGTCTGTGCATTTTTTGTAAGTACACCAATGGTAAAACATTATGGAATTCGTGGTGCTGCAAATTCTTATGTTCTTCTCACAGGACTTTTGTGTTTGTGTTTCAGCATTATTTTTGCAATCGGATACAAAAAGCGCGTAAGCGAGAAGGTATGATGTATTAATCTATTCTGGTACACACTTCATCTTTACAGAAAAAATACAATAATAGAGCCCCGCTATTTCTAACGGGGCTCTAATAATACAAACTTAAATTCTAAATAAAGAGGTTTTTCTTTTCTTTTATGATTTCATTATAAATATCAATTTAGTGTTTGTTAGGGAGCATTTGTTAATAAAAAAAGAACAAAAACGCCAAATGCCACAATTTTGAACATTTTTATCATAAAAGTACACACTTTTAGTTCAAAAGTGCTATTCCAAGGTTCAAATAGCCTGCAAATGTGAGCCAAATGAGATATGGAATTGTGAGGATAAATGCAAAAGCTGATACTTTGCGATAGTTTTGTGCCATTTTATAGACAAGAAACCAGAGAAGAACAAGAAGAAGAAAGGCGACCAGATACTGTTCCATATTAAAGAAGACTATAGACCAGCTAAAGTTAACAATTAACTGAAGGATGTAGAAAACAAGGCCGCCTACACGAGCGGAGTCTTTGGTGTTCTTTCTGAACATTAGAAAACTTCCAAGTCCCATGAAGATATAAAGGATTGTCCAGGCTACAGGGAAGAGCCAGGAGGGCGGGGCCAGCGGTGGCTTTGACATTGTGTCAAACTGAAGCATGGCGGAACGTGTAAAATTACTGACCAGAAAGCCACCGAGTAAAGGTATGGCGATTGCGATAATGAGTTCTATGATTTTGCGCAACATATAAATATCTCCTTTCGAGAATAAAAACCACCCGGATGTTTATAAGAGAAAGTGGGAGAGAGAATCTTAAAACATCCGCGTGGTAATATCAGCCTTTAAGAATTCGGAGTAACCTTTTGTAACGGCTGGGTGATTACTTTGGCCTCTTTAGACATCGTGATCGAATACTGCCCGAATTCTTATTCCGTCTTCCAGAGTCCGTGAATATTGCAATAGCAGTAGACACTTAGGACCTCGTCATCCGGAGCCACGTGAAACTCGACAACCGGCTCATCACTATCGGAGAGCTCAACCCGCTGGCAGCCATTTTTGGTGTGAAGGAGTATCCACTTAATATGGTGCTGCGGGCTCATAGGATGAGCCAATTTGCCCACTCGAACAGTAATGACATTGCCTCTTCTCGAGTAGACTGGTAGATGGTGCTCCCCGTTTTCTTCTTCAGAGGTGTGGGGAATCAATTCTGTCATCTCTGTCATGCAGCATGTAAACGGAAGATCCTTGTCTTCAATGACGTTTATCAGCTGACCACAGATCGAACAAATAAAAAAGCGTGAATTCATTGGAGTAACCTTCTTTCCTTGGAGTTGTCGAAGCTTCGTTGTGCCTAGAGTATATCTGGTGGGAATTTTTATTGTATGTGTCACAAAACCGAATTTAATGTCTATCAATCTAATAAAGTGTGTTCTGCCACACCCAAACGCAAGTATAATGACCATAAATTACCAGGTGGGAGGGACTTATATGTTAGATAAAAGGAGACTTCGTGAATTATCACGCAATCTTGAACAAAATCCAGATAATTACATGAATTCTCTGCGTAATAATCTTCTGATGTATATAGGACAAAAAGATATCACGCTCTGTGATCTTGCAAATAAGGCGGATGTCTCAGTTAACACACTTAAGACTCTGGTTTATGGATATTCTGATGACTGTCATCTGTCGACAGTTGTTAAACTGGCAAGAGCTTTAAATGTTAGTGTTGATGAATTGATTGGAAGTGGAACGCTGGCGCCTCAGACCTGTGAGACTCTCCAGATTATAAGGATGCTCCCTGAGAGTTTTACTCACTTTGTAAGGTGGGCTACGCACTATCATTATGATATGCTTAATTCAAATAAAGTTTCTGTTAAGTCCGTTGAGCTTATGACTCCAAAGATAACGGAGCATGGAAATCTTAAAGTATCCAGTAACTTTGACGTAATAGATATATCTGATGTGAATCCTAATGTAAGAGCTAAAATTTTTATGGGAATTAAGATACCGAATTCACATTATGCACCAAGTTACTTCGAAAATGATGTTGTTTTTATAGCAAACGACAGAGATGCAAGACCAGGTGAGAATGTGGTAGTATCTATCTCGGACTGTATGTGGATTCTGGAGAAACGCATGGAGGCCGTTGGAGGTCAGCTTAAAGTATCCTATTATTCAATAAGGGATAATCGCTTATTTGCCAAAGAAGAAGAGATTCAGCTTGTGGTCGGATATATAGCGGAAGTAAAGCATCTTCCTCAAGAATAGTCAGGTGACGGATCTGGGAGAATTACTTACTAATGAAGGTTTATGAGGAATATAACGAATGTACTCTGTGTCCAAGAAACTGCAGGGTCAATCGTAATGAAGGACAGAAGGGATTTTGTAAAATGCCTTCTTCTTCTGTAGTAAATCTTATCATGCACCATTTTGGTGAAGAACCAGTCATAAGTGGTACAAATCCTGAATTAGAAAGAGGAAGCGGAACAGTATTTTTTGAGGGCTGTACATTAAGATGTGCTTTTTGCCAGAATCATGAGATCTCAAATAGTGAGACAGCCAGAGGGCAAATTATGGATGCCTCTGAACTTGCAGCAAACTATTTAAGACTTCAGGATGAGGGCGTATATAATATTAATCTTGTGACAGCAAGTCATTTTGCACCTGTTATAATAGACAGTCTTAAAATTGCGAAGAATAATGGTCTTCATATTCCTGTAGTTTATAACTGCTCTGGTTTTGAGAAAGTTGAGACGATAAAAAAATTGGAAGGCCTTGTGGATGTCTATCTCCCAGATATGAAGTTTTGTGGAAGCCAGCTTGCGGGAGAGATAAGTAGTGCCCCTGATTATTTTGAGATAGCAAAACTTGCCTTGGAAGAGATGGTAAGGCAGACTGGGGAAATAAGAATTAATGACGAAGGAATTATGGAAAAAGGCGTAATAGTAAGACATCTTATGCTTCCAGGCGAGCTCTTTGACACCCGTAAAATCTTAGATTATCTTCTTGATAATTATGGAAACAGAATTTATATAAGTCTTATGTGCCAGTATACCCCTTGTGAGGAATATATTAACAGCAACAAAAATCTAAGTGATAGTCTTCGCAAAAAACTTCTTGGTACCCTTAATATGAAGCATTACGAGGCCATGGCGGACTATCTTTATGGCCTTGGACAGGAGAATGCTTTTATTCAGGAAGAACAGTCTAAAGGTAATACCTTTCTTCCAGATTTCAATGTTTAGTGAAGTTTCATTTGCCAAAGAATAAAAAAACATTATAATTAGAATTAGTTACTTTTACTTATGAGGATGATATGGCAGTAGTTCGATTAAAGCCGTTTTGTACAGACTATATCTGGGGTGGAAATAAACTCAGAACGGATTTTGGAATTGAATATGATAAAGAACGTCTTGCAGAGGCGTGGGTTTTGTCTTGCCATAAGGATGGCCAGTCTGTAATTGATTCAGGCGAATATAAGGGCCTTACATTATCTGAATATATAAACGAACGTACCTATAAGGTTTTGGGTACAAACCGTGATCCAAGCGGATTTTTTCCAATTATTACCAAGTTAATTGATGCCAAGGAGAACCTCTCTATTCAGGTTCATCCTGATAATGACTATGCTCTTAATGAAGAGGGCGAACTTGGTAAGACAGAGATGTGGTATATCGTAGATGCAGAGAAGGATGCCAAGATTTACTATGGTGTAAACAGAAGAACTGACAGAGCTGAGATGGAGCAGATGATAAATGATGGTACATTTACTGAGCTTCTTAATGCAGTTCCAGCAAAGGCAGGCGACTGTTTCTTTATTCCTGCAGGTACAATTCATGCGATTTGTAAGGGAGTAATTGTTGCTGAGGTTCAGCAGAATTCAAATGTTACTTACCGCGTATTCGACTATAACAGAACTGATAGTAATGGTAACAAGCGTGAGCTTCATATAAGTAAAGCACTGGATGTTGCAAGATGTACACCTAATTATCTTCAGCATCATGCGGGCAACCATATGGTTAGATGTAATTTCTTTACTGCTGATATCTTAAGAGGAAGCAATATAACTGATATGGTTACAGAGAAGTCATTTGTATCTCTTGTAGTTTTGTCTGGAGAGGGAAAACTTATTCACGAGGACAAAGACGGAGTTGAGACAGTGATGCAGGTAAGAAAGGGAGAGTCTTACTTCATTGACGCTGCCGAAAGTGATACTGTGGAGTCTTATAAACTTATTGGTGAGAACTTAAATGTTCTCAAAA
This sequence comes from Clostridia bacterium, assembly GCA_024403775.1. Classification (GTDB taxonomy): domain Bacteria; phylum Bacillota; class Clostridia; order Saccharofermentanales; family Saccharofermentanaceae; genus Saccharofermentans. Next base: position 62,576 of record JAKSRE010000011.1, read on the forward strand.
CACAAATTGGTAAGGTTGATTGATCAGGGAGTAGATCGGATAGAATTCTTACCAGAGATTAAGGGAAAAAGAATATGAATATAGCACTTTTTATGAAGCCTAAGCCACTGGTAGCTTATCTTTATGATGACTATACAGTGAGACAGGCAATAGAGAAGATGGCGCATCATGGATATGCGGCAATCCCAGTAATCGACAGAGAAGGACATTATGTAGGAACCGTTAGTGAGGGTTCTTTTCTCTGGTATATTATTAATGGCGAGAATGGTGAGATTAAGTCAGTAGATATCACAAATCTTGAGGACGTTTTCCTTAGAGATGTTCCATATGACAAGCGCAATACTTCAGTAAATATTTCTGCTTCAATTGAAGAAGTGTATGAGAAGGTATTAAACCAGAACTTTATTCCAGTTGTAGATGACCGTGATGTTTTTATCGGTCTTATTACAAGAAGTACGGTTATTCAGTATCTTAAGAAACAGGCCTCTATTGGTAAGGCCCTTGACTCTGGATTCTAATAAAATGAACAAAGTAAATATCGACCAAAATCTGATTAGTGAGCTTGAAGCCTTAAGTAAAATAGAGCTTTCCGAAGAGGAACGCCAGAGTACTTTGCGGGATTTTGAGAAAATCTTAGACTATATGAATATCCTAAGTAGCTGTGATACATCATCTGATATGAAGAATGGCAGTGTATTAAATTCAGAGGAAGCTTCTAATTTAAGATCAGACGAAGTTAATAAGGATAAAGTCACTTCTCAGTATATCGATATGTTTACTAATAAAGATATTAGTGTTCCGGAGGTTATCTGATATGCCATCTGGAAAATCTTCTGTTGAATTGGCAGTAAAAATAAAGGAAGGCAAAACTTCCTGCGTTGAACTTACCAGACTTGCACTTAAAAGAATCGAAGAGACATCTGAATATAATGTTATAACTTCCATATCTGATACCGCACTTAAGGAAGCGGCGGTTATTGATGCCCAAATTAAGGAGGGAAGTCTTAAATCACCATTAGCAGGTATTCCAATTGTTGTTAAAGATAATATCTGTGTTAATGGACTTGTTACATCAGCTGGTTCAAAAATGCTTAAAGACTTCGTATCTCCTTATGATGCGACGGTTATTAGTAACCTTAAAAATGAAGGCCTTCTTGTAATCGCTCATACTAATATGGATGAATTTGCTATGGGTTCATCTTCAGAGACTTCAATTTATGGTGAGGTACATAACCCTTTCGATTTTGAGAGAAGTGCAGGGGGCTCTTCTGGTGGAAGTGCTGCCTCTGTGGCATTAGGTATTACACCTATATCTCTTGGTTCTGATACAGGTGGGTCAATAAGGCAGCCTGCTTCATTTTGTGGAATTTATGGACTTAAGCCTACTTATGGAAGAGTATCAAGATACGGGCTTATAGCTTATTGTTCTTCAATGGATCAGATTGGTCCTATGGCAAAAGACGCCAGAGACTTAAAGGAACTGTTTAGAATTATTTCTAATCCTGCTGATAAATCTTCTGTTTCTTCAGGATTAGAAAAAGATAAAAAAATTAAAGTTGGTGTTCTTGAAGGATTTGAGAAGACCGCAGCTTCATTTATAGATACTATGAGAGAAAAAATATCCGAAGTTAAAATAATTCAGATAGATTCTCTTAAATATGCAGTACCTTCATACTATATTATTGCCTGCGCAGAAGCTTCTTCCAATCTTGCAAGATATGATGGAATTAGATACGGCTATGTAAGTGAGAATAGTGAAGATTCTGATTATATAAAAACATCAAGAACAGAAGGCTTTGGCACAGAAGTTAAACGAAGAATAATGCTTGGTAATTTTGTTTTATCACATGGCTTTTATGACGATTACTATCTTAAAGCGTCGCAAGTTCGTTCTCTCATAAAAAAAGAGATAGAAAACCTTTTTAATGAGGTCGATGTAATCCTTATGCCTGTAACTTTAAATGAAGCGCCAAAACTTGGTGAAGCACTTAAAGATACGCTTAAGACATATAAAGAAGATGTTTATACCTGCTTAGCTAATCTTACAGGTAATCCTTCTATATCAATTCCTGTTGGTATGAATGAAGAACTTAATCTTCCAAAAGGAATCCAGCTTCTTGGCAGAACAAATGAAGATGAACTTCTTCTTGATCTGGCGGTAAAATACCAGGAAACTATATTCTTGGACAGGAGGAAAGAAACTAATGGCATTTGAGACTATTATCGGTCTTGAAGTTCATATTGAACTTCAAACTAAGACTAAGATTTTCTGTAACTGTCCTAATAGTTTTGGTAAGAAACCAAATTCTCTTACCTGCCCTGTTTGCATGGGCCTTCCTGGAACACTTCCTTCACTTAATAAAAGTGTAGTTGATTATGGTATAAGAACGGCACTTGCACTTAATAGTAAAGTAAGCGAAGTTACTATAATGGACCGCAAGAATTATTTTTATCCTGATCTTCCCAAGGCCTATCAGATATCTCAGCTTTACCATCCGCTGGGAACTGAAGGCGGGCTCGAGATATCTACCTCTAAAGGAAATAAAGTAATAAGAATTCATGAACTGCATATGGAAGAAGATGCGGGTAAACTTATTCACGATAAGGATACTGGAAGAACTCTTATTGACTACAACCGATGCGGCGTTCCACTTATTGAGATAGTGACGGAACCAGACTTTAGAAGTGGAGAAGAGGTTGTAGCTTTCCTTGATTTACTTAGAAGAACTCTTATTTTTGCAGGCGTATCTGACTGTAAAATCGAAGAGGGCTCCATGCGAGTAGATGTAAATCTCTCAGTAAGAGAAGAAGGAATGCCACTTGGAATTAGAACTGAGACAAAAAATCTGTCTTCCTTTAAGGCAGTTGCAAATGCAATTGAGTATGAAAGTAAGCGTCAGACAGAGGTTATAAAATCTGGCGGACAGATTTCTATGGAGACAAGAAGATTCGATGAGAATAAGCTTGTTACTGTGGCAATGCGCCCCAAGGAAGAGTGCTATCAGTATAAGTATTTTCCTGAACCTGATATTCTGCCAATACATATATCAGAGGAATATGTGGAGAAAATAAGAAAAGAACTTCCTGAGCTTCCTTCTGATATAAAAAAGCGTCTTATTGAGGAGGATGAACTTCCGCCTTATGACAGCGATATACTTACAACGGATCCTTATTTATATGATTTATATAATAGGACCTGCGCTATAACAAAAAATCCGAAGGAGTCTTCTAACTGGATTCTCACAGAATTTATGAAAATGGATTCTCCTGATGGAAGAAGAAATTTCTCTAAGGATTCTCTTGGAATAATTATTAATATGGTGCTTTCTGGTAAAATTAACCGCCAGAGCGGTAAGGAAGTATTATTGTTTATCTTCGAAAATGGTGGCTCTCCAGAACAGGTGGTTCAGGAAAAGGGACTTTCCATGATCTCAGATGAAGAGGTTATATCTTCCAAAATAAAGGAAGTTCTCGCTAATAATCCTAAGGCAGTTCAGGAATATAAAAGCGGCATAGGAAAGAGTTTTGGCTTTCTTATGGGGAACTCCATGCGTGCACTTGATAACAAAGCAGACCCTTCATTGGTACGCACGATTCTGACAAAGTTACTAAAGTAATTTCATTGTAGAAATATGTGAAATGTGATATTTTATTACTTAAAAATATATATGTTTTCGAAAGGATGAAAGAAAATTTAAAATGCCTGAGGACGCGGGGACAACCCTAATACAGTTATTAGTTGTATTTATTCTTATTTTAGTTAATGCTTTTTTTGCCGGCACTGAGATGGCTGTTATAGCTTTAAACGATGCAAAAATTCGTAAAATGAGCGAAGATGGAGACAAAAAGGCAAAGCAAGTTCTCAAGTTTATTGATAATCCTGGTTCTTTTCTCTCAACAATTCAGGTTGGTGTAACCTTTGCAGGATTCTTATCATCTGCTTTCGCTGCTAACAGCTTTGCGCATAAGTTAGCACTTCTCATTGATCCAAACAGTAAACATGCATGGATAGCTACAGTTTCTACTGTACTTATTACTATTGTGCTTTCTTTCTTTTCACTTGTATTTGGTGAATTAGTTCCAAAACGTGTAGCTCAGAAATATCCTGAGAAATGGTCTTTTACTGCAGCAGGTGTAGTTGCTATGTTCAGTGGTTTTGCAAAGCCATTTGTAAACCTTCTTACTATCTCAACAAACAGTGTTTTGAAGCTCTTTAGAATTAACCCTGACGATACTGATCCGGAAGTTACTGAAGAAGAAATCCGTATGATGGTTGATGTTGGTTCTGAATCTGGAATGATTGAGGACAGCGAGAAGGAAATGATTCAGAATATCTTCGAGTTTAACGACAAAGAAGTATCTGAGATTATGACTCATCGTAAAAAGATTATCTCACTTCCTGTGGATGCTGACTTTGAGCAGGTTATGAGAGTTGCCCGTAACGAGAAGTATACCCGTATTCCTATATATAAAGATACTATTGATGACGTTGTCGGAATTCTTCACATCAAAGATCTCCTTGGCATTGATGCCAAGGCATTCGATATGAACAAGGTAATGAGAGAACCATTATTTGTTCATGAGACACGTAAGATTTCCAAGCTTTTCGCTGAGATGAAGACCTGTGGTATGCAGATGGCTGTCATTATTGATGAATACGGCGGAACTATGGGTATCGCGACTATCGAGGATATGATTGAGGAGATTGTTGGTAATATCTCTGATGAATTCGATGATGAGGAGCAGGAATGCATCAAATTAAGTAACGGTGACCTTATTGTTGCTGGTGATATGACTTTAAGTGATCTCGAAGACGTAATAGGAATTGAGCTTACTGATGATGACTACGATACTATCGCAGGTCTTGTAATTCAGCTTTTGGACAGAGTTCCAGAAGAGAGGGAGAAGCCTTCAGTTAAATATAAGAACCTTGATATTAAGGTTTTAAGAGTTCAAGAGAGATGGATTTCAAAGGTTATGATTCACATAAATCCTGTGGAAGAGCCTTCTGAAGACGAGGATGGAGAAGAAAAGAATGAAGAAAAATCTTAAGTATGATGCTGTTTTTTATGATTTTGACGGTACACTGGGAGATTCATTACCAGTGATACTTAAATCATTCAAGGGAGCATATACTGAGGTTTTTGGCGAGTGCACAAGAACTGAAGAAGATTTTAAAAAGTTCATAGGACTTCCTCTCATAGAGACTTTCAGGGCGCATGACGAAGAGACACAGCAGAAACTTCTTAATGCCTACCTTAAGATTAATCACAAGATGCTAGATGAGAATAAAATTCCTCTTTTTCCAGGAGTGATTGAAGCTCTTAAAGAGATAAAGGCGAAAGGCGTAATTCAGGGAATTGTTACAAGCAAGAGAATCGAAGCTTTTGAAGTAACTGCAAAGCTCACAGGAATCTGGGATCTCTTTGATGTAATTATCTGTAATGGCGATACGAGATACCATAAGCCTAATGCGGATCCTCTGATTGAAGCAGCCAAGAGAAGTAATATCACTGATTATAAAAGAATATTATATGTTGGAGATGCACTTGCAGATATCTGCTGTGCCAAAAATGCTGGTACTGATTTTGCTTTTGTTAACTGGTCTCAGATGCAAAAAGACGATATTCTGTTTATGAAGCCAGATTATTGTATTAATCAATTAAAAGAGATTTCTTGCATTATTGACAACATCGAATTATAATGTTTAGTGCTTTGTCATCTAAAAGCAGGTTTTTTGATGGCACAAATTTAAATATAAATGTATTTAAAATATTTATGCAAAGGTGGGGTTCCTTTTATGGCAGACTCAAAAAAGCTCAAAAAGGGTCTTAACACAAAAGCAAAGAACAACGTAATTATTGGCGCTATTATCGCAGTTGTAATTGTTGCTGTTGTCGGATATATGATTTATATTTCCGGTTTTGCTACACGTGTTATGACAGGTATGAAGATTACTAATGTTACACCAGAAGGTAAGACAGTTGTCGTTGATAACGTTTCTGTAGCTGAGTTAAATCTTCACTACTATCAGGTTTTGAACACATATTATTCACAGGGCGTTATCACTGGTGATACTGACTTGGATGCAGTTCTTGATGAGACTACAGGTAAGACATTGAAGCAGACATTGTATGATGAGGCTGCTGATGAGATTAAAAATATTTATTACCTCCTTGAATGGGGTAAGGTAAATGTTCCTAACTATCAGGATCTCAAGGAAGTTGCTCAGCACTATATGGATGTATCTATCGATAACCTCAGAGATACATCAAAGAGCTATGGTTATCCAAGTGTAAATAACTATCTTCAGGCTATGTATGGTACAGGTGTATCTCTCCGTGTATATCGTAGCGTAATTGAGGAGCAGATTCTTGCAGAACTTCTTCAGAATTATGTTCAGCAGTTCCAGTTCAGTGCTGATAAGGCTGATCTCCAGAAGACGCATGATGAGAACCCTCTTACATATATGAGAGCAGACGTAAATGCTTATGCATTCAGTGCTGAGTCAACAACAGAAGAGGATGGAACAGTTGTATTTGATAATACATCAGCTCTTGAGAAGGCTAATAAGGTTGCAGAGCAGGCAACAGACCCACTCACATTTAACCTTGCAGTTATGGATCTTATTGATGATCCAGACACACTTGCTCAGTTTGAGACAGCTGACGATCCTACTCTCCAGTCTGGTATCACAACAAGCTGGACATCTTCACTTGCTGGTGGAATTATGCAGGACTTCGTTTTCGAGACAGGTGAGATTGGTACATGTCAGGTATTCGAGCTCGAGAGCGTTGTATGGGTTGTTCTTCTTAATGACAGATATGAGAATAATGAGGATACAGTAACATATCGTACACTCGTTCTCTATAACGACAAGAGAGCTGCTGATGGTTGTACTGAGGCTCAGATTGCAGCTGGTGCTGACAAGCTTGAGGTAAAGGCAAATGAGATTGTAGCTTCTATCACAGATGAGCAGTCATTTGCTGCAGCAGTTGGTCGTAGTTCAAGTAATATCAATGACGTTATCGATGGTGGTTTGTCAGATGGTATGACATATGAAGATTATTCAACATCAGACGGTTCTGAAATCCCTACAGCAACACTTCAGCTCAGAGACTGGCTCTTTGATGCTAACCGTCAGCCAGGTGATATGACTGTAATCAGAAATGTAAGTAACACAACAGTTACTATTTACTATTTCGTAGATTCTGTTCCAGCTTGGATGTATATTGCTGAGCAGCAGGTTATTACAACAAGAACAAATATCTGGAGCCAGGATCAGGAATTCCTTCCAAGCACAGCTGGCGTTCAGATTGCTTATGAGCTTGCTGAGAAGCTTACATACTAAGCAAGTTAATGATGTAATTTAGATACATACAATGAGTTGTCTCATTTGGGACAGCTCATTTTGTTTTGTGAAAATCTTGTGTATATTTCTATGAATATATATAATCATTTTCGGAAACAAATAGTAAAGGAAAGACGATATGCAGTTTAATTCATATTTATTCATATTATTATTCTTGCCAATATCAGTTATTGCATACTTTCTGTGTAATAAGATTAATAAGTTAGCTGGAAAAATTTTAATAATACTGGCAAGTGCTTTATTTTATATGTATGACGACTGGAAGGTAGGCATTATTCTTGGAATAAGTTTACTGATTAACTATGGTTTTGCTCAGTTAGTATCAAAGTCAAAACGATTTAATCGTTTGTATATGGCAATACCTGTAGTTATCAATATCGGGTTGCTTTTGTATTTTAAATACACGAATTTTGCGATTTCTAATATAAATGTTTGGTTTGAGAGAGATATTGCTTTAAGGGATATAATTCTTCCATTAGGAATTAGTTTTTTTACTTTCCAGCAGATTGCATATATTGTAGCAACTTTCAAGAAAGAACTGGAAAATACCTCTGTTGTTGACTATTTGGCGTATATCCTTTATTTCCCAAAAATATTAATGGGACCACTTGCTGATCCATCAGACTTTATTAAGCAGCTAAACGATTCTGATTCAAAGAAAGTTAACTGGGATAATATTGCAGCTGGAATTCAGATTTTTTGTTTTGGTTTATTTAAAAAAGTTATGTTAGCTGATATTTTTGCCAAAGCAGTTATGTGGGGATTTGCTAATTTTGACGTTGCTACGTCCATGGATTGGATTCTTGTGATGCTCTTTTATACTTTTGAAATCTATTTTGATTTTAGCGGTTATAGTGATATGGCTGTTGGTACATCACTTATGTTTAATATTACATTGCCAATGAATTTTGATTCTCCTTATAAGGCTGTCTCTGTCAGAGATTTCTGGAAAAGATGGCATATGTCGCTTACGAAATTTTTTACTAAGTATATATATATTCCGTTGGGTGGAAGTAAGAAGGGTAAGTTTTTTACATATTTGAATACTCTTATAGTTTTTACTATTAGTGGAATCTGGCATGGAGCTAACTGGACATTTATCTTATGGGGCGTCCTTTATGGCTTATTAATGATTCTTGACAGAGTATTTGAGGAATATGAGAAAAAAGTATTTGAGCCAGCAAGATGGATGGTTACTTTTAGTATCATTAATGTGTTATGGCTTTTATTCAGAAGCAACTCAATACAGGAATGGAAAAGTATACTTAAGACTATTTTGCAGTTTCAGAATACAGTGGTAAGTAATGGGTTAATTGAAGTGTTTAAGTTGCCTGAGACCACACTTTTGGCAAATATATTTCATATAAATGGTATTGTAGATGGTTGTCGTGGTTTTTGGATGATTATATATATCATCAGTTCTTTAATTATTTGTCTGATTCCTGATAATAACTATAGAAAGATTCGAAGACTTACAGCTATTACGATGGTTCTTGCTTTCATTGCGTTTGTATGGGGCTTTATCTGTTTGAGCAGTGAATCTGTATTTGTATATTTCAATTTTTAAGGTGTAATTATATGAAAGTAAAAAACTGGTTGATTGGTTGGTTTGTTTTAACAGCGTTAGCTCTCGTCTTAATAGCGGCGTATGTTTTTAAGGTGGATCCATATTTTCATTTCCATGCTCCGGACACAGATACCTATTACTATGTTTTGGATAATCAAAGAAGTCAGAATAACGGTATAAGTAAGAACTTTGAGTATGATGCAATTCTTACTGGAACTTCTATGACAGAAAATTTTAAGACTTCTGACATGAATAGAATATTTGGCGTTAATTCGATAAAGGTATCCTATTCTGGTGGTTCATTCAAAGAGATAAATGATAATCTTGCCATAGCACTGGAGAATAACTCAGAGGTAAAGTATGTTGTCAGAGGATTGGATCTTTTAAAATTATTCGATGAGAAAGATACCATGAGAACAGATCTTGGTGAATATCCTACATATCTATATGACAACAATATTTTTAATGACGTTAAGTATATTTATAACAAGGATATTATTTTTGGAAAAGCTTATGCTATGAGCTGTGCCAGAAACGAAGAAGGTTTTGTTCCAGGAATAACCGCTTTTGATGATTATTCGAGTTGGCAGAAATCATATACTTTTGGTGCAAATGTTGTAATACCTGATGGTCTTACCCCTCTTAATCCGGGGGAACCAGTTCATTTAACTGAAGAAGAAAAAGAGTTGATTCATGGAAATATTACCCAGAATGTAACTGATTTAGCTGATAAATATCCTAATGTTGACTTTTATTATTTCTTCACCCCTTATAGTGCGGTATGGTGGAAAGAATTAGTAGATAGTGGAAGGATTTATGCTCAAATCGAGGCAGAAGAATATATTATTGAATTAATCCTCGAACATGAAAACATACATTTTTATTCATTCAATAATTGTCCAGAGATTACAGGTGATTTAAACAACTATAAAGATCCCAGACACTATGCTGCATGGGTTAATAGTCTGATTCTCAGCTGGATGCATGATGGAAGATGTCTGATGACCAAGGATAATTACAAGGATTATATTAATTCAACTTTGTCCTTATATCTAACATTCGATTACGACAGTTTAAATGGACAGGTCGATTTCCGTAATGACTACTATTCTGCTGCAATTTATAATTATGAGATAACTAAGACTGCTCCTGAGGATCTTATTACTAGTGAGAATTGCTATAGAGAACTTTATTCAGCTGAGATAGTTGAGGAACAGTATCAGGGGGCTTTAGGTATTCAGTGTAATGGATGTCTTAAGCGTGATGCTAATAGTGATGAAAGCGTAAAAGATTATATTATTAGTAATGAATTTGTGGGTGCAAAAATCAGGGTGGATGACATTGGCCTTCATAAATATCTTGTTTTCTATTGCCGTAAGATTGAAGATAACGGTCAGCCATCTGTTTATATTCTGGATGATAATGGCGAAACTGTTTTTGAATTAGTTCAAAATTATCAGGATTTGGATACCCACTGGTATCAGTATGTTGTTGATTTATCAGATATAGATGGTGGAATAACAATTTACCTGAATGGTGGATATGTTGATAACACTGGAAGTTCAGATTCGGTTTACGTTTTTAGTAATATAGTATTGTATTGATTTGATTGATGGTCGAGTAATTCGGCCATCTTTTTTGCCCATTTTCGAAAATGGATGTTGACAAGCACAAAATTTATATCTATAATACAAAAATCTGTCAGTGTGCATAGGGGCATTATGCCCTTTTGACTTGACTAAAATGGAAAAGTGTGGTATGGATTGCCGCGGCACCTCAAAAGGCCAAGGCAGGTTATACTGTGTTTTTCCCAAAGCGAAGGCCGCTGGAGTTATCCAAAGCTATAAATAAGAGGTGATAAGTAATGGTTCATTCCATCAAGCAAGGCAAGACTGAGCGTATGTCTTATTCTCGTATCGACGAGAAAATTGATTTACCTAACCTCATCGAGATTCAGACCAATTCATACAAGTGGTTTATGAATGAAGGTATGAAGCAGATTTTCGATGAAGTATCTCCTATTACAGATTCACAGGGAATTTGGCAGATTTATTTCCTTGATAAGGAATTTAATCCTGAAGAGCCTGTATGTGATTTGGACGAGTGTAGAGAGAAGGATAGCAATTATGCTGCTCCTTTGAAGCTTTTACTCCGTTTACGTAATACAGAGACTGGTGAAGTAAAGGATCAGACCGCTTATGTCGGTGAGTTCCCAATTATGACAGATCACGGCACATTCGTTATTAACGGTGCTGAGCGTGTTGTTATTTCTCAGATTGTAAGATCACCGGGAGCTTATTTTGGTAAGGAATACGGTAAATTAGACGCGACTTTATATACTTCACAGATTATCCCAAACCGTGGTGCATGGTTGGAGCTTGAAGAGGATGAGAACGGTGTAATCAGCGTTCGTGTTGATCGTACACGTAAATTCCCACTCACAATTTTCCTCCGTGCTTTGGGTATTGATACAAATGAGAAGATTCTTGAGATGTTTGGTGACGAGGCTTGTCTCCAGGCAACAATGGCTAAGGATTCATGCACTGGTCGTGATGATTCCCTCGCTGAGTTCTACAAGAAGGTTCGTCCAGGTGAGCCAGCAAGTAAGGAAGCTGCTACAGCTCATCTTAATAATCTCTTCTTCGATCCAAGACGTTATGATCTTGCAAGAGTAGGTATTTATAAGCTCAATCAGAAGCTTAGCCTTGCTGCAAGAATCAGAGGCCACAAGGCTGCTCAGGACGTTGTTACAGTAGATGGTGAGCTTATCTGTAAGAAGGATACAATCATTGATAAGGATATGGCTCGTGATATCGAAGAAGCTGGTATCAGTTCATGTGCTGTTTACCCAATCGTTAAGAAGGGTGATACAGTTATCGTTTCTGAGGATTCACACATCGTTATTGGTAACGGTCGTGTAGATTGTGATAAGTTCATTAGAAACAGCTTCAAGGCTTCAGAGCTTAAGGGCTTTGATATTACTGAGACTAAGGTTAACGAGAGAGTTCGTGCTGAGGTTCTCCGTGAGATCATCGCTGATGTTCGTGAGAATTATGACAAGTCAGAGTATGTTGAGCAACTCACAAGACAGCTCAATAACCGCGTTACAGAGCTCATGCCTAAGAACCTCGTTCTTGCTGATATCGTAGCTATGGTTTCTTACTATATCGGATTGAGATTCGATATTGGTACTCTTGATAATATCGACCATTTGGGTAACAGACGTATCAGATCTGTTGGTGAGCTTCTCCAGAGCTCAATGAGACAGGGTATGGCTCGTCTTGAGAAGAATGTTCGTGAGAGAATTGCTCAGATTGATGATAACGAGGCTGAGAAGGTTACAGCAACTTCACTTGTTAATACAAGACCTTTGAGTGCTTCATTCCGTGAGTTCTTTGGTTCTTCACAGCTTTCACAGTTTGGTGACCAGCAGAACCCATTGGCTGAGCTTACACATAAGAGAAGACTTTCTGCATTGGGACCTGGTGGTCTCTCAAGAGATCGTGCTTCATTCGAAGTTCGAGATGTTCACTCATCACACTATGGTCGTATGTGTCCTATCGAGACACCTGAAGGACCTAACATCGGACTTATTACTTCACTTGCAACATATGCACGTGTTAATAATTATGGCTTCATCGAGACTCCATATCGTAAGTACGACAAGGAGAACGGTGTAGTTACAGACGAAGTTGTTTACATGACAGCTGATAAGGAGGATACATTCAATATCGCTCAGGCTAATGAGCCATTGGATGAGAACGGACACTTCATCTCAAAGAAGATTGTATGTCGTCACGTTGATCAGTTCCTTGAGCTTGACCCATCAAAGGTTGACTACATGGACGTATCTCCTAAGCAGCTCGTATCAGTATCAACAAGCCTTATCCCATTCCTTGGTAACGACGATGCTAACCGTGCTCTCATGGGTTCAAACATGCAGCGTCAGGCAGTTCCACTTATCAAGGCTGAGTCACCTATCATCGGTACAGGTATGGAGTACCGTGCTGCCAAGGACTCAGGTGTATGTGCTGTTGCTAAGCATTCTGGTGTAGTTACACGTGTTACTGCTCAGCTCATCGAGATTACTCGTGAGGATGGCGTAGTAGACAGCTACAAGCTCGCTAAGTATCAGAGATCTAACCAGAGTAACTGTATTAACCAGCGTCCAATCGTTGCTATTGGCGAAGAGGTTAAGGCTGGCGATGTTATCGCTGACGGTCCTTCTACAGATAAGGGTGAGCTTGCTCTTGGTAAGAACGTTCTCATCGGCTTCATGACATGGGAAGGTTATAACTACGAGGACGCCGTTCTTATCAATGAGCGTATCGTAAGAGATGATGTTTATACATCTATTCATATTGAGGAATACGAGTGTGAGGCTCGTGATACAAAACTCGGTGCTGAAGAGATTACTCGTGAGGTTCCAAACGTAGGTGATGATGCACTTGCTAACCTTGACGAGAACGGTATTATCCGTGTTGGTGCTGAGGTTAAGGCTGGCGACATTCTTGTTGGTAAGGTATCACCTAAGGGTGAGACAGACCTCTCTAACGAGGACAGACTCTATCGTGCAATCTTCGGTGAGAAGGCTCACGAAGTTAGAGATACATCACTCCATGTACCACATGGTGAGTCAGGTGTAGTTGTTGCTGTTGACAAGTTTGATAAGTCAAACAATCCAAATCTTAAGAGTTCTGTACACCAGATGGTTCGTGTATATATCGCTCAGAAGAGAAAGCTCTCTGTAGGTGATAAGATGGCTGGTCGTCACGGAAATAAGGGTGTTGTATCAAGAATTCTTCCTGAGGAGGATATGCCATTCCTTCCAGATGGTACAACTCTTGATATCGTACTTAACCCATTGGGCGTTCCTTCCCGAATGAACATCGGTCAGCTCCTCGAGGTACACCTTGGACGTGCTGCACGTGCTCTTAACTGGAAGGTTGCAACTCCTGTATTTGATGGTGCTAACGAGAATGATATTTTCGAGGCTTTCCAGATGGCAGGTATCGACCACGATGGTAAGACAATCCTTTACGATGGACGTACAGGTGAGCAGTTCGAGAACAGAATCACAGTAGGTGTTATGTACTACTTGAAGCTCCATCACCTTGTTGATGATAAGATGCATGCTCGTTCTACTGGACCTTACTCAATCGTTACACAGCAGCCACTCGGTGGTAAAGCTCAGTTCGGTGGACAGAGATTCGGAGAGATGGAGGTTTGGGCTCTTGAGGCTTACGGTGCTGCGCACACACTTCAGGAGATTCTTACAGTTAAGTCCGACGATATCGAAGGTCGTGCTAAGACATACGATGCTATTATTCGTGGTAACAACGTTCCTGCTTCAGGTATCCCTGAGTCATTCAACGTTCTTGTAAACGAGCTTAAGGCTTTGGCATTGGATGTTGAGCTTATTACAGACAACAATACAAATGAGCTTACTCGCTCAGAAGATGATGGAATCGCTGAGATGGACGAAGCAACACGTCGTTCTTTCGAGGAAGAGGTTTCTGAGGAAGAGTTGTTGGCTGCAGGCTATGTAGAGGCTGATGCGAACGGTAACGTTCTTGAAGATGATTCAGTTAGTTTTGACGAGTAATCGTAAAAATTAGTATCAGTCACTAAGTTGTAGTATTGGATAATTCATTTCTGCCGGTTTGTTCAACCGGAATAGACCGGGTAGAAATGTTACTTGTAATAGAAGGGTAGTGCTTCGACGTATAGAGAAATGAACGAGGCAAACCCAGGGAAGGAGATTTCATAACCATGTATGAATCAAATCATCTTGCATCAATAGGAATCAAGCTTGCTTCACCAGAGAAGATTAAAGAGTGGTCTCATGGTGAGGTTAAGAAGCCTGAAACTATAAATTATCGTACACAGAAGCCTGAAGTTGACGGTCTTTTCTGTGAGAAGATCTTTGGACCTACAAAGTCATGGGAATGTCATTGTGGTAAGTATAAGAAGATTCGTTATAAGGGCATGATTTGTGACAAGTGCGGCGTTGAGGTAACAAAGAATACTGTTCGTCGTGAGAGAATGGGTCACATTGAACTTGCTACTCCTATTTCACATATCTGGTATTTCAGAGGTGTTCCAAGCCGTATGAGCTTGCTCCTTGATGTACCACCTAAGACATTGGAGAGAGTTCTCTATTATGCTGCATATATTGTAATTGATCCAGGCGAGACTGAGCTCGTTAAGCTTCAGATTCTCGAAGAGGGTGAATATAGAGAGATGGTATCTAAGTACGGTTCTAAGGCATTCGATGCTAGAATGGGTGCTGAGGCTATCAAGATTTTGCTCGAGCAGGTAGATATCGACTCATTGGCTGAAGAGCTCAATGAGGCACGTGCTAATTCTTCAGGACAGAAGAGAGCTCGTATCATCAAGAGACTCGAGGTTGTTGAAGCATTCAAGAACTCAGGCAACAAGCCAGAGTGGATGGTTCTCACAGTACTCCCAGTACTTCCACCTGAGATTCGTCCAATGGTACCACTTGATGGTGGTCGTTATGCTACTTCAGATCTTAATGATCTTTATAGAAGAGTAATTAACCGTAATAACAGACTTAGAAAGCTCAACGAGATTAAGGCTCCTGAGATTATTAAGCGTAACGAGAAGAGAATGCTCCAGGAAGCAGTAGATGCTCTTATCGATAATGGTCGTCGTGGTCGTGCAGTAACAGGTTCAACATCTGCTACATCAAACAGATCACTTAAGTCACTTACAGATATGCTCAAGGGTAAGCAGGGACGTTTCCGTCAGAACCTCCTTGGTAAGCGTGTTGACTATTCAGGACGTTCAGTTATCGTAGTAGGACCTACACTTAAGATTTATCAGTGTGGTCTTCCTAAGGAGATGGCTCTCGAGCTCTTCAAACCATTCGTAATTAAGAGACTCATCGAATTAGGTGAGACTCCAAACATGAAGACAGGTCGTCGTCTTGTAGAGAGATCAAGCCCTAAGGTATGGGCAGTATTGGAGGAGATCATTAAGGATCATCCTGTAATGCTTAACCGTGCTCCTACACTCCACAGACTTGGTATTCAGGCATTCGAGCCAGTACTCGTTGAAGGTCGTGCTATTAAGCTCCACCCACTCGTATGTACAGCTTTTAACGCTGACTTCGATGGTGACCAGATGGCTGTTCACGTACCACTTTCTGCAGAGGCACAGGCAGAGGCTAGATTCCTTATGCTCTCATCAAATAACTTGCTCAAGCCTCAGGATGGTAAGCCAGTTACAGTTCCTACACAGGATATGATTCTTGGTTGTTATTACCTTACACAGGAGCGTAAGGGCGTTAAGGGTGAGGGAATGGTATTCTCATCACTTGATGAAGCATCTATGGCTTATGACGACCACCACATTACACTTCAGTCAAAGGTATACATCCGTGTAAGCCGTGAAGTTAATGGTGAGATGAAGACAGGTATCGTACATGCTACATACGGAAGATTCATCTTCAATGAGATTATTCCTCAGGATCTTGGTTATGTTGATCGTACTATCCCAGGAAATGAGCTCGTTCTCGAGTGTGATTTCCAGATGGGTAAGAAGAAGATTGGTGAGCTCATCGCTAAGTGTATCGATGTACACGGTGCTGGTCTTACAGCAGTTCTTCTCGATAATATCAAGGCACTTGGTTACAAGTATTCAACACGTGGTGGTATCTCAATCGGTATCGAGGACATGACAGTTCCAGATATCAAGGAGAAGATGATTCACGAAGCTGAAGAGCAGGTTGATATTGTTACTAAGAAGTATCAGCGTGGTTTCCTCAATGAGGATGGACGTTATAAGGCTGTAGTAAATATCTGGACTTCAACAACAGACCAGATTACAGATGCCCTTAAGAAGAGTCTTGATCCATACAACCCAATCTTCATGATGTCAGATTCTGGTGCCCGTGGTAACATTAACCAGATTAAGCAGCTCGCTGGTATGCGTGGTAACATGGCTGATACATCAGGTAAGACAATCGAAATTCCTATCAAGTCTAACCTCCGTGAAGGTATGAACGTATTAGAGTTCTTTATTTCTTCACACGGTGCTCGTAAGGCCCTCTCTGATACAGCTCTTAAGACAGCTGACTCTGGTTACCTTACACGTCGTCTCGTTGATGTTGCTCAGGAAGTTATCATCAGTGAAGAAGATTGTGGAACAGACGATTTCACATGGGTTAAGAAGATTGAGATTAAGGCTAATAAGAAGAGTGAAGTTATCAAGTCATTGGCTGAGAGACTTACTGGTCGTTATGCAGCTGAGGACTTCGAGGATCCAGAGACACACGAGATTCTTATCAAGCGTAATGATCTCATTACAATTGATGTAGCTAAGAAAATCGAGGCAACAGGTGTTGCTAAGGTTAAGATCAGATCAGCATTTGACTGCTGCTCACGTCACGGTATCTGTTCTAAGTGTTATGGTATTAACCTTGCTACAGGTCTCCCAACAACAGGTGGTGAGGCAGTAGGTATCATGGCTGCTCAGTCAATCGGTGAGCCTGGTACACAGCTTACAATGAGAACCTTCCATACTGGTGGTATCGCATCAGGTGAAGATATTACACAGGGTCTTCCACGAGTTGAGGAGCTCTTCGAGGCTAGAAAGCCTAAGGGAGAAGCTATCATCTCTGAGATCGATGGTACAGTTAGAATCGAAGAGGATGCTAAGGGTATTCGTGAGATTATCGTTACACCTACATCTACTGAGCCAATCTACGATGAGGATGGCGAGATTATCACAGAGTGCCGTTACAAGGTACCTTTGTCTGCAACACTCAAGGTTGATACTGGTGCAGTTGTTGAGGCAGCTCAGCAGCTCACAGATGGTACAGTTAACCCATCTGACATCATGAAGATCAAGGGTGTACGTGGCGTTCAGAAGTACGTTGTTGAAGAGGTTATCAAGGTATATAACAACGGAGGTGTTGCTATCAACGATAAGCACATCGAAGTTATCACTCGTCAGATGATGAGAAGAATCCGTATCGAGGATCCAGGTGATACTAACCTCATGACAGGTAGCACAGTTGATATGTTTGACTTCGAGAAGGCAAACAAAGAGGCAGAAGAGAATGGACTTCGTCCTGCATTCGGTAAGAGACAGCTCCTTGGTATTACAAAGGCTTCTCTTGCAACAGACTCTTTCCTCTCAGCTGCATCATTCCAGGAGACAGCTCGTGTACTTACAGACGCTGCTGTTAAGGGTAAGGTTGACCCACTTATCGGTCTCAAGGAGAACGTTATCATCGGTTCAATCATCCCAGCTGGTACAGGTGTTAAGAGATATAGCGATATCACAGCTGTTCCTGCTCTCAAGGAGAACTACGAGATTATCACTGGTAAGGAGTATGATCCAATGGCAGAGGATGCTCAGGATTATAACAACGCTTACTACAATTCAATCGTAGACGCTGAGGCTATTGAGGAACTCGATAATTATTAATCAGTTTGTTAAGTTGAATATTTACTGCTCTCACATATTGTGGGAGCAGTTTTTATGAGATAATAAGAAGCATATTTGCGAATAACAAGTTGTGTTAAAAAAAGTTAAAAATGTGGATGGGTGAAGAATATGAATCAAGAGAATAGTAAAAAGCCAATGACAATGGAAGAGATACACCAGTCTCAGATGGATATCATTAGATATATCGATAAATTATGTAGAGATAATAACATAAAGTATTCTTTGGCGTATGGCACACTTCTTGGTGCCATAAGACACAAGGGTTTTATTCCGTGGGATGATGATATGGATATCATGATGGAAAGAGTTGATTATAATAAGTTTCTTGACATAATGAAAAAAGATAAATCTGATAGATTTAATGTAATTAATTATGAGAATGCATATTTTCCATGGACCAAGATTTGTGATGGTAATACATATATTATAGAAAAAGATGATTATCGAATTCCAAACTATGCATTATGGGTAGACGTTTTCCCTATAGATGAGATGCCAGAACCAAATTCAGAAGAATGTAAAAAGCATCTAAAAAATCTTCAAACTATAAAGAACAAAGCAAAATATAGAGCACTTACTTTTGGATTTGCCAGAAAGAAGAGTTTTGTTAAGTGCATAATGATTACCCTTTATAAACTGCCACTTCAGTTTTTCTCAATAACTCATTTTGGAAAGAAATGGAATGAAGTGTTTCTTGCCTCGCAAGAGCACTAGGTGTTCACAGCGTGAACACCACATCAATA
>JAKSRE010000012.1 GCA_024403775.1 Clostridia bacterium
ACTACACAGTAGAGAATTCTGATGGTAAAACATCAGTTGGAACAGTAACAGTTACTATTACTAATGTAAATGACAAGCCAACAGCTGACAATAAGACAGTAAATCTTACAGAGACAGATAGTGAGGTAGTAGCAGAAGATATTAACCTTTACGATCTTGTACATGATGCTGATATCGATGAGACACCAGCAGTAAATGGTGAGAAGCTTACAATCGTAAGTGCAACAGTAGTAACACCAGATACTGATGGAGCAGCTGTTAAGTATTCAGAGTTCATTGAACTCACAGATGACGGCGTACTTAAGTTCACAGCACCAGCGAACTTCAATGGTACAGTAGTAGTAGAGTACGTAGTAACTGATAACGGAAACCCTGTTGAGACAGCTACAGGCACAATTAAGTATGTAGTAGCAGCAACAGACGATAAACCAACAGCTGATGGTGATACATTATCAGTAAACGAGGAAGAGACAGGAAAGGTTAATGTACTTATTAACGATTCTGATATCGACTCAGATACAGAGCTTAACTTAGGTGGCGAAGTGAACACAGGCGTACTTAAGGTAACAAGTGTAGATAAGCCAGCACATGGAACTGTAACATTTACAGAAGATGGTGATATTACATACACACCTGATGACAATTACTTTGGAACAGACTATATCTACTACACAGTAGAGAATTCTGATGGTAAAACATCAGTTGGAACAGTAACAGTTACAGTTTCTAATGTAAACGATGCACCTGTAGCTGAAGATGTAAGTGTGGATTGTGTTGAGGGAACAGAGCCTGTTGTAGTTGAATTAAGTCAGCATGTTTCTGATTCTGATATATCACAGCCTGTAGAACTTGGCAGAGACGAGAATGATAAGATTACATATACTCTTGGTGTCCAGGATCCAGCATATGGATATGTAACTCTTGACCCAGAGACTGGTAAACTTACATTTACACCAGCTGAGAACTTTAACGGTACATATTCAGTAAGCTATACAGTAAGTGATGCTTATGGTGAGACTTCAGAGGTTAAGACAGTTGTATTCAACGTTAAGGCGGTTGAAGATGATCCAACAGCTGTTGATGATTATGTAGTAACTGATGAGGATACACCAATTGAGATTGATGTTACTTCAAATGATAGCGATATTGATTCTGATGAGAAGTTGAATAACACTTCTGACATTAATGACGGTACTCTTAAGGTTGTATCAGTTATTGGTGACGCTCCTGCTGTAATGGCAGCTGGTTTTGAAGGAAATTATGTAGCAACTAGTCACGGTAAGGCTGTTGTTGATGGAAACAAGGTTACTTATACACCAAGCAGAGATTTTAACGGAGAGGATTCATTCCAGTATGTAATCATGAACAGCGATGGTAATAAGGCAACTGCTACTGTATATATCACAGTAAATCCAGTAAACGATGTTCCTGTTGTTATTGATGACAAGGCTACAACACTTGAAGATGAGTCAGTAGTTATCGATCCTTTGGCTAATGATTCAGATATTGATAGTGAGTCTATCTCTATTGATCCAACTGGATTTGCTACAAAGGTAAGTGGAAGTAAGGTAGTTCTTAATAGTGACGGAACAATTACTTATACACCAGCTCCTGGATTCTCAGGAACAGATGAGATTACTTATGTAGTTGAAGATAGTGACGGAGGAAAGACTGAAGGAAAGATTATTGTAACCGTAGTTGATTCTGATTATCAGATTTCAGTAAGTCCTTCTACAGTTGACTTTGGTTCAGTTGACGGAGATTACGCTAACGGTAAGATAAATCAGCCAGAGGCTCAGACAATTACCGTAACTAATAATGGTAATAAGCCAGTACACGTAGTTGCACCACTCATAAGTGACTATAGTGTAGTTGGAGACTTTGGTAAGGAACTTCTCCCAGGTGAGAGTATGACATTTACAATCGTGCCTAATGCTTCACTTAATCCTGGAAATTACGACAAGACTCTTACTGTTGTAACTGAAGAAGAGAGCTTTGCTAGTACAGAAGTTAAGTTTGTAGTAACAAACAATTATATGGTTACAGCAACATTGACTGAAGGCGGAATTAGCTCAATACCAGAGAATGGCGTTCTTGTTAACGGTAACTCTTCATATACTGTAACAATTACTCCTGAAGACGGTTTCAAGGTAAAGGAAGTCTTCGTAAATGGAACCAGCTATGGTGCAGTAGAGGAGATTATCCTTGTTAATATTAACGAGTCTAAGGTTATTCAGGTTATCTTTGAGGAGATTCCTAAGGAGATTACTTCTAATACTGGTGTAACAAGAACTGGTGAGGAAATGAGTAATGCTTCAGTATTTGGTATGATAAGCATTCTTATAGGAGCTCTTTATATTAGTCTTACAACACTTAAAAGACGTAAAGAAGAGGAGTAATCCTTAAAAGTATTGTCTGATTAGATGATTGATAGTACTGTTTCAAAGTAGAGTAAAATCTATTTTGAGACAGTACTTTTTTATTATTGGATACTTATGAATTAAAGAATATATCTTTATCTTTTCTTAAATGTTCGTGTATTTAATCTTAACGGGCGATGTTTATAATGAGCTGGATTTTAAAGAAAAGAGGAAATTATATGAGAAAGAAGACTGCATCACTTATTGTGTGTTCAGCCTTGATGCTTAATTATCTGGCATCTTGTACGGTTGCTATTCCTGAAGCTAACCCGGATGGAGCAGAAGAGACTAGTGAATTCGTTGCAAGAGCGGATATTGAGCCTATTAGGGCACAGGATGACTTCTATGGTTATGTGAATCTTGAGACATTAAAGACTTTGGAACTCGATTACGAGAATCCAAGTGCTGGTGGAATGGCAATGATCGATACTGACAGCCAGCTTTTGGAGTCAGTATCAAAGATTGTTAATAGCGGAGAAGAATATCCTGAAGGTTCATGTGAGCAGATACTGGTTAGAGCTTATAATCAGTTCATTGAATATCAGAATAACGATGATTTAAAAGCACTTGCAAACCAAGATGCTGATGCTGAATTATCTAAGATTGTAAATGTTAAGAATATGGAAGAACTGTTTTCCGTTCTTACTGAACTTAGAAGAGATTACAATATCATAAGCGTTATATATTGGGGAGTAGATGCAGATTGTTTTGACCCTGACAAGTATGCAATTCTTTTCCCTCAGATTACTGATATGGCAGGAATAAATATTGAGACAATAAATAAGAATGCACGTGATGCAGAAACTTTTGAATCAAGTATTGAACTTGCATTAAGAGTGTCAGGAATGGATCAGAAAGAAGCTGAAGAGGTTACAGGAGATCTTCTTTATAAGATTATTGATATCGCCTGGGCAACAAATGAAGACTATATTAATGCTAATAATCCATATACTGGATTTAAGTTTTATACAACAGATGAGATAAATTCTAAGTTAACAAATCATAAGATTGATGAGTTACTTAAGCTCTCAGGAATTGACAGTAATCCTTATGGCGGAGTAACAGTTCAGGATATTGATCAGCTCATCGCTCTTGATAAGTTTATTTGTGAGGAAAACTTAGAACTTATAAAAGCATTGACTATTGCTGAATTTGTTAACAGCTATATGGAAGAATTATCATTATCTCATGATGAATTAGATATATATGTTGCTGAGAGTACTGATGAGTTGAATCTTCAGGCTGTTCATTATCTCATGATGGGCTATTCATCTGAATTAAGTGAGTTGTATTGTAAGGATTACTACACAGATGAGATGGATGAAGCATTAAATCAGATGTGTGATGATATTGTTTACGGATATCATAATGCAATTAATAATGCTACATGGCTTAGTGAAGAAGCAAGAAACCTTCTTATTCAGAAACTGGAGAATATCCAGTTTGTAACAGGTGGATATGTTTTATCTCACCTTGGAGACTATTCATATGAGAATGAGCTTTTCGGAGAGAATCTATACGAGACTTCGAAGAATAAAAATGCTTATCATTTCAATGATGCTATTAATAATCTTGGTAAAGATCATAACAGACTTGAATTGAAGATGCCTATGTATGTAGTTAATGCTTGCTATACACAGGATAATATTGTAAATATCACTGTAGCTATAATGAATGCACCTGCTTTTGATGTTAATGCAGACAGATTTTCAAATCTTGGCGGCCTTGGTGCTGTTGTTGGACATGAGATTGGCCATGGCTTTGATTCTAACTGTCTTGATTTTGATTATAACGGTGTGTTTAATCCATTATGGCTTCCTTCTGAGGATATCGAGGTTTTAAATACTCGTAATCAGAGTGCAATTGAGTATTTTGAGACAAGCTTTTCAGTATTCGATGTTTACTATGTTGATGGTGAGCATACTCTTGGTGAGAATTATGCCGATTTGGGTTCTCTGGAAGTTATTACATCATTATGTGAGACTGAGGACGATTATCGTACACTTTTCGAGAGCTATGCAAGACTATGGTGTGGACTTATGACTGAGTCTGATGTAATAAGACAGATTGCTTTTGATGAGCATAGTCCTGCTACAATCAGAGTTAATGCAATTGTTGCTACACTGGATGTTTTCTACGAGGTTTATGATGTGCAGGAAGGTGACGGAATGTATATCGCTCCAGAGAACAGAATTGGTAGATGGAATTAATTGAGAGATAAAGGACACAGAGATGAAAATAGTTTTAAAACATACATTAAAAAATATTTTTAAGAAGCCATTCAGAACAATTCTTGTTGTTACTTGTGTCTGGATTTGTGCTTTTACTGCGCTTTTAAGCTTCGATATGACTGGATCAATCAGATATATGTTATCTTCGCTTTTTAGTTCGCAGCTTGGTAGTATTGATGTAATCGTTTCAGGTCAGATTAATGATGAGTTTATTAATGATTCTAAGTTTAATGACTGTAATGTACTCAAGTACTATGATTTATCTGAACCCTTCTATTCAGATATTGATGGCCAGTATGCATACGTTCATAAAGATGATTTGTGTGTAATGGGACTGGATATTAAGGCAGCAAAAGAGATGGGATGTCTTACATATAGTGGAGATATCACTGATACAGAGGCTTTGCTTTCAAAAGATTTTGCAGATAAGTATGGCTTTACTAACGGCAGTACTATAACATTCCATAATGCATATGGCATTCCTACTGATTTTACAATTAAGGAAGTAGTTGATTTTGAGGACAAGGGTATGTTCAGAGGTGATAATGCAGTAATCACCGAGAACGCTTATCTTACTATGAATCCTAATAGCAAGTGCGTTGAGCTTTATCTTGATATTCCAGATAGTGCTTCTGCAAAAAGTTATGTGGATTTTATAGAAGAGAATTATCCTAATGTTACTGCAACTTCAATTTACGAAGATGATGAGATTGAGAATGAGATTTCAAATATCTCAAGATTGTTTTTGATTCTTTTCGCTGTATGTATGCTCATGGTAATATTTGTTACTATCTCAGTATCTGAGCGAATTGTATCTGAGAGAATGGCAACAGTTGGTACTTTGAGAAGTCTTGGATTATCTGTTGAACTTACAACATTCATTCTTCTTCTCGAGAATGCTATCTATGGTGTAGTAGGTGCGCTTATCGGCTGCGGATTATACACTCTTGTTCGTAATGTTTTCCTTGGTTCACTCTTTACAACAACTCTTGATGTTGAATTGACATTTGGTAGTGTTAACCCATTACTTATCACTGCTATCGTAATTGGTGCAGTTTTGATTGAGTGCCTGTGTCCTATTAAGGAAGTAATCAAGGCCGCAAAAACTCCAATCAGAGATATCATTTTCGCTAATAAGGATACAGAGTATAAAACTAATAAAGTTACAACTATTATTGGTTTGGCAGCAGTAGCTTTGTCTTTGATTCTCTTCTTCTTTAATAAATATTTCTGGGTAGCTATCATTCAGTTTGCCCTTATGACAGTAGCTTTGGCATGCCTTTTCCCATATGTTATTTGCTTTGCAGGAAGAATGCTCGAAAAGCTGTTTATAAAGCTGCACAAGCCTTCATTGCAGCTCGCTGCAACTGAGTTATATACAAAAAAGAGTACAGTCGGAGGTGCTACACTTATATCAACAGCTGTTGCACTTGCTATAGTAGTTTGTACTTTTGCTAATTCGTTATTACAGAATTACGATTATGAGATGTTCACAAGTGAAGTTTATGTTTCTTGTTCTGGTTTTGAAGACTATGAATATAGCTTTATTGAACATCTTGAGGGTGTTAAAGATACAGAATATGTATATATGATATATGACTATGTATACGTAAACGATGTAAAGATTGAGAACATAATTAACGTCATAGGACAGGATGATGACGGACTTACATACTTTAAGACTTTACCTGAGGCTCCTGCTTTGAGTGAGAATGAGATTGCAGTAGGCCGCAAGTTTGCAGAAGTAGCAAATGTTAGTGAAGGCGATGTAATTACTGTTAAATTTGGCGCTGACGGATACTATCCTCTTTATAAGGAGTTCACAGTAGCAAAGGTTATCAAGACTACTTTGTTAGATTCTACAGAGATGAGCATTGTTATTAATGATGAAGTATTTAAAGATGTATTTAACAGCAGACCTTCTTATATCTTTGTTTCATGTGACAATCCAGTAGAAGTAGATTCACTTATTGAGAAGTATGCTGATGACAAGATTGTAGAAAGCTACACTATCGATGAATATAATATGGAGGCTGGATCCAACCAGGATCGGGTAATAACTGTTCTTTACATTGCTATTGCTATTGGTGTAATACTTACATTTATTGGTGCAGTAACCAATATGCTCGTAGGATTTGAGGGAAGAAAGCGTGAATGTGCGGTTATCCTATCGACATCAATGTCGCGTAAGAAACTTTCTTCAGTATTCAGAATGGAGAGTTTCCTGTCTTCAGGAATTGCATTATTAACAGCATTCCCTATTGGTATACTGATGACAGTTCCTGTATTTAAGGCATTAAGTGCTATTACATTTTCTGTTGATAAAGTACTTAAAGCAGATTCATTAATAATCTTCGTTCTTATTATGTGGGTATTATTTACATTAACGTCAATATTCCCAATCAGAGCACTTAAGAAGATGAAGCTTGCAGAGCAGCTCAAGTATGAATAATTTTGAATAGGAGAATAGAAAAATGGAAAATACAAACAATGCACTTATTGAAGTAAAGAATGTAAGTAAAATATTTGGTAAGAAGGGAAACACTAATCAGGTACTTACTGATTGTGACTTAATCATAAATAAGGGAGAATTCGTATCTCTCATGGGCGCTTCAGGTAGCGGTAAGTCAACTCTTCTTTATCTTATTGGTGGACTTGATCGTGACTTTACAGGTTCAATTGTAATTGACGGTGAAGATATTGCTAAAAAAGCAATGAAGGAGAAGCGTTTAACAGAAATCAGACTTAATAAGATGGGATTTATCTTCCAGTTTTACAATCTTGTTATGAATCTTAATGTTGAAGATAATATCCTTCTTCCACAGACAGTTAAGGGTAAGTCTAAATCTTCTCTTAAAGCTCAGCTTGATGAGATTCTTGAGATTACTGGTCTTACTGAGAAGCGTAAGGCTATGCCAAATACTTTGTCAGGCGGTCAGCAGCAGCGTGTTGCAATTGCAAGAGCCATGATTGGTAATCCAGATATTATCCTTGCAGACGAGCCAACTGGTAACCTCGATGCTAAATCTACAACAGAGATTATGCAGCTCTTTAAGAGAGTAAACAAAGAGAAGGGTATTACAATTCTTCAGGTTACACACTCAGAGGAATGTGCTGAGTATGGTACAAGAATAGTAAGACTTGTTGATGGCAAGATGGCTTAATTAATAAAGTTGTTGTCACCTCAAAAGCGATTATGAGATTGCTTTTGAGGTGACTCTTTCTTTATTGGGAACTTCTGCTACTGTGTCTGTGTTTTGGGCGTTTTGTTCTATGTACATCGACCTAAAATAGGTTTTACATAGACACCGCTAGCCAATCACATTAATATCTAGCCGCATTTCTTTTATATTTTTATTCATTAGGTTATAATAGCTTTGCTATTAAGCATTTGGAGGTAGAAATGAAAAGACCATTAGCCTTAATTTTTGCATGCTTTATGATGTTATCAATTGTTTCTTGTTCAAAGAATGAGGACGTAGTAAATAGTTCTGCTGTTTCTTCAGTAAGTGGCGCTTCTGATGCAGCTGCTGAAGTTACTTCTGCTGGTAATGCAGCTTCTGGTGAAGATGATTCACAGACGGGAGAATTTAGTTCATTTGTTAGTAAGAATTACTGCAGTATATCAACTGAGGATCCAACTGCTATGTTTATTACACTTAATGGTAATGGAAGTGTAGAGGGTCAGTCATATGAGTATAGAAGTGATGAGACTTCAGAAGAGTATGATGCAGGAACGATTTATGGTAATATCTTTAACTTTAATCTTTCCAATCTGACTGCAATTGATGATAATTCTTATTCTGCTGATGTAAGTTCCATCACATATACTTATGAAGCTAATACAGAAGATATTGATGAGATTACTTCTGATGATGCAACTTTTGTACATGTTCGTAATGTCTATACAGCACCTTTGGATGGTGTGTCAAACAGTAAGGTTATTATTTATGATAAGAGTATGGCTATTGTAAATATGCCAGAAGAGATAAAGCCTTACCTTGATTCATTTGGCCTTGATACCAAGACTGATGGAGTCCTTCTTGATACTGTAGTTTTGTATTTTGAGGCAGCTGGAGTTGCTTTTGTTCTTGTACCAAGCTAATAAAACTTTTTTAAGTAATAAAGTAGTATTTTTATTTCTCGAAAAGTGTTATTATAACGGTATTGGTTATTCTATAGAATGTTTTGGAGATTATCATGCGTAGAGTTTTGACTTGTTTTTTAACTGTTTTGATGCTAATGCAATGCTTGCTTCTATGTTCATGTACTAGAAACTATGAAGGTTATTATGCTCGTGAAGTGATTCAGTATATTGAGACAAATATGCCTTCGAGTGTTCGTTGCGTTTATTCTCAGTATTCAGAAAATAGAACAACTGTATCTATTAAGTTTGTAAATGTTAATTCAATTGCAAAGATTAGCCGAATCATTACGCTTTATAATAACTATATGGATGCAAATCCAAAGTATTTTATGAATGATTCAGATAAGAGCGTTTCAATTGAGTTTTATGCTGATGATGATAAGGTAGCTTCAAAGAAGATTGCTAACTGTTCAAGTACATATAGTAGTCATATTGATTATCTTGATTTATATACATCTGATAAGTCTTATTCTTATAAGTTCTCTGAGCTGGACAATATGTTTCCTTCTATCAGATATCTTTGCTTAGGTAATAAGTATTATGCAGACGATTATACAGTTTTCTATAATATGTATCGTCTTGAGACTATTGTTATCGAAGATGGCCGTGATATAAGTGCGTTTGATTTGAGAGACGATCTTCGTGAGTTATATCCAAGACTTAATTTGTATTGTTAATGCGTTTTTGATTATGAAAAGAAATTTATTATCCCAATTAAGAATAGGTATGGCCTGCGTATTTTTGCTCGGGCTGACTTCTTGTGCACCACATGAGATTACTGTTGATGATTATATAAATGTTGCGAAGAATGCTACTGGCGGTGAAGTGTTAGAAGCACCTGTTCAGGTATCAACAGACTGCTATACTTTTAAATCTTCTCAGCGAGATCTTGAATTTAAAGTGTGGACTACTCCAGATGAAGTAGTTATGAATGGAACAAATTACGGGTATAGTGGTGAGGTATCTTTCTATGACGATTATGCCGATGTCCTTCATTTATATTATGAGGAAGATATTTTGAAGCTTTTCGAGGAAAGTGGATTTGAAGTTCTCTCAAGAAGTGAAGAATATCAGTATACAGAAAGTATAAGCGTAATAATTAAAGCTTCCATGACTGATGAGGATAAGGAATTATTTAATCAGTTAATGGATGGAATTCAGGAAATAACTAATAGTGAACAGAAGTATCACAGAGAAGGCTTAGTAGTAGTTTTATATAGTCTTCAGGTATGGATTGAAGATAATGGAAGTTACTATTTAACTTCATACTATAATCCTGGAGAGAAGGCCGCACAGACTGAGGTTTATGTAGAAGGTGGAAATAAGGCTTTGACTGTTAACAGTTTTAAAAAGACTGATGCTGCTGGTGTAGCAGAAGTTGCTGTGGCAGAGCAGAATGGAATAGTATTGCAGTTTAGTTCGAAAAATAGTTAAAAAATAATTAACTCTTTTTATAGTAAATATCAAATTATTAACACAATTCTTATATAATTTTTCTTGAGATGTGATAAAATCTTATTAATATGGTTTTAGTAAATAGTTCGAGGTGAGATTATGGATATAGTAGTAGATTATGCCAGACCTAATGAACTAGAACGAGTTAATGAACTTCGCAATATGGTTCGTGAGATACATGCGACAGCAAGAACTGACATGTTTCATAAGGCTGGGAATGAAGAATTTGTTAAGCAGGTAGTTGCAGAGTATAATTCTGAGGATTTTGATATACTTGTAGCCAAGGTTGATGATGTTATTTGTGGTTTTGCAGTTGTAGAGTGCTTTAACAAGCCAGCTTCTCTTTATAGAATGGCTCGCCAGATTTATAAGATTGTTGATTTGGGTGTTGATGAGAAGTATCGTCGTAATGGTATTGCGACAAAGCTTATTGATACTATTCGTAAGGACGCCATAGACAAGGGCTTCTGCAGAGTAGAACTTGAGATGTGGGAATTCAACAATGATGCAATCGCATTTTTTGAGAAAACAGGCTTCTTTACATTCCGTCGATTTATGGAGATGAAGTTAAGTAAGTAATTTGTTATTTATGAGGTTGCCTCAGGATGCGAGGCAACCTTTTTTGTATATGGAAAAAAGAATAAGAAAGAATACCAGAGGTTCTATGAAGATGAAGTTCGATGTAAAAATAACAGTTATTCGTAAAGCTTGTTATAAAGATCTCATGGCAGTTTATGAGAATCCAATATCTCATGCATGTGATGTAAATGAAGGTGACGTTTTTATATCTCATAAAGGAGAGAAGCCTGAAACTTTATGTGATAGTGCCTGGGGCAGCATGATGGAATTTGTTGAAGAGTTAGCTTTGGGTGGAGGGAATTTTTATGATGGCTGGATGAAGAATCCCAAGTCCGCAATGATCTCGTGTAATGATGGCTTTCGCCCTGTAAGTTTCCTTCTTGAGACGATTGATAACTAAATAATACATTTTGGTATATTAGTGTTATAATTCTAGCGATATCAATTTATATGGAGTAATTGAAGAAGATGAAGAAAAGTTTTGTAGCTGCACTTATTTGTGCATCTCTTATGTTAACAGGCTGTCTTGAAGAATTTAAGGCACCAGAGATTACGACTACCGAATATACTGGAGTTACTGTAATTGGAATTCAGAACAACAGACCAGAGATAACTGAGCCTTCAGAGGAAGTTACAGAGACTATTGTTACTGAGACAACAGAGGCCCCAAGCGTAGATATTTGGGTATATAACAACTTTGATGGAGTAGACATTGAAGGTGAAGAGTACCCATTTTCGAAAAGAATAACCGCATATAGTTCTGAAGAAGAGACTACATTTATAAATGACTTTATTAGTCAGTATAATGCGCATGATCCTGTATGTCTTTTAAGTATTGATGAGTACTCACTTTATGAATATATTGCAGATAATGGAACTGTACTTATCTATGAAGATGACTACTACTATGGTCAGGAGGTAGCTGAGGAAGAGCCTTCTGAAGGTGAGGAAGCTGTTTCCGCAAACTTTAAAAAGGTAATTGAATGCTATTATGTTGATATGACTGCTTTTAAGTCACTTGGAACAATTCCTTCCAGCGTAGCTAATCAGACCTGGGACAGACTTGATTTGATTTCTGGTGCGGTAGATGTAATCGATGCATGGAATATCTATAAGCCAGAGGATTATGAGCCTACAATCGTTGGTGAATATAAGCAGATAGATTTCCTTATGACAAATGAGGAATTAACAATTGAGAACAATGAGGGAAGAATGTTCATTGATGAATATGGACGCCCTGTCTTTGCTAGATATTATAAGAGTACTGGAAATGTAAGTGAGTTCTTCTTATATAATGATGTGACTTCTGAACTATATATGAGAGTAAGTTTCTCTGGTACTGCTTTCGCGCCTAAGGAAGATCACGATGAGGGACTCATTATGGCTATCTATTACTTTGATACAGTAGTACCTGATCCATATTCTATTCGTACTAAGATACCATTAAATTAACTCATAGGAGGCTTTTATGAACGAGAAGACTTATAAGAATATTGTTAAGATAGTAACACTAATTATTTTTGTTTTCGTTATTTTGTTCCCATTTAAGACTGTACTTAAGAATGGAACAGTTAAGTATGCGCCAAAGTCCAAAATCTATGAGATTAGAGAATATAAGGGCGAGAGAACAATTAAGCTTTTTGATACTGTAGTTAAGGTTGAGCCTATTGAGACTGAGGAAGATTCAGAGAGTGAATCTTAATTAGTAGAATAATTAGTAAAAATAAAACTCCTTCCAGACTTTGTGTTTTGGAAGGAGTTTTTTTGAAATATGAAAAAGATTATTAATACTTATCACCCTACAGCCAGACTATTAGTAGCGTCATAAGTAACAGCAAGAACTTGTTCTTCTTTGTAGTATTCATAGATCATTGTGACACCTGTAGAAGCACCAAGATTTATTGTGTACTTCGTACCATAATCGGTTGTCTCTATTAAGTCAGGTTCATCTATGCCATAAGATGAGAGATCCTCATCTAGAAGATAAGATGCTAGATCTTCGTCTACGTCAGGCATTAGTGAACAGAAGAATTTATTGTTACCATTGTTGTCTTCTGCAGCATAATACTCGTCTGCCATCGTGAATACATACCAGCCTTTATCAAGATAGACTTTAATTACGTTATTAAGACCAGGATTTCCTGAATCATAATCATAGTCTACAGCTACTTCTTTATAGTAGTCATAGTCATGTTCATCAGTATTTAAGTCTTCATCAATATTTACATCAAAGTCTGAATTTGAAGTTTCCTCATTTTTAGTGGTTGTAACTTCTGTTTCTTCTTTTGACTCTTCGTGTTCTTCTTCGCTTTTTGTAGTATCTGAAGCTTCTCTAAAACTACTTGGTAATGATTCAGATAAATTACTACAGCCAGTTAATAGATAACAGCCTGTAAGTGCTATGGTGCCAATAAATGGCATTGCTTTTTTAGATTTCATTGAATATGCCTCTTTTCTTTTTTGTTGTATTCAAACTATATCGAAGAATATTTAGGTTTTTAGTTGATAGTGATTAACGAGTGCTTTTGAATTTATTAAATTTACTTTAATGTTTGGATGAGAGCGTAAAAGGGTAGGTGAGGGCATAGAAAACAATAGAAAATTAAATTCATCACAAATAAAACTGTCTTCAAATCCTTTTTGATTTGAAGACAGCATTTTGATAAATCTTATTAGTGAATTTAAATCTTAATCTTACTTATAACTTGAGAGTTCAATACTTTCCTCGAATTCATAATAACCAAGACCAGGTTCAAAAATCTCATAACCTAACTCTTCTACGCTACCAAGACATTCTGATTTGTCTGGAACAAGAATGTTATTGTAGTCTTCTGTGTAGAACCATGATAATGAGTCATAATCCATATTGCCATCAGCGTCTATATTGGCAAAGTCTGTGTAGTAGAAGCCATCGGAAGCTAAGGATATTCCATCATCAGCTATGTGATAGTTACCACGAATTGCATAAGCAGCTCCACTAGATCCCTCATAATAAATATTACCGAATTCCAGGATATAGAATGTTTGTCTGGCTGTACCGTTAAAGAGGAAAACAGGAGTTAAAGTATCCTTATTCATTGTGTAACAGAGAATAATGGTATTAGAATCTTTATTAAAGATAATAAGCTCATATACACCGTTTCCATCGATATCAGCCAAAGTATACTGTAAATCGGCCTCAGTATAATAGTGATACTCAAATAAGCCCCAATACTCGTCTTGAATGTCATCAAGTTCATCTAATAAATCTGTATAAACGTAGTCATATGCAAGACTTAAAATGTCTTCATAACTTTCCAAACCGTTTGTATTATTATTTTCGATAACTGAAGTCAAAGATACTTCGCTACTCTCTTCTATGGTGGTGGTCTCTTCTTCAGAAATATCAGAAGAAGATTCTAAAGTCTCGGAAGCGGAAGTCTCAGTTGTCTCTTCAGCTTCTGTTATATCAATCTCAGAAGTCTCTCTTGTAGGTTTTGTATCACGAGGCTTTTTTGTTGTCTCTTCTGTCTCGTTCTCTTCAATAGTATCTTCTTTTGTATCCTTGTCTTTTTTATTATTCTTCTTTGATGAAGAAGAACTATCACATGCTGAACATAATATAAGTGCAGATGCTAATATAACACATAAAAATTTACGCATAATCACTACCTCCAATATTTCAATTTTACCATATAATGTAATAGCAAAGGCAAAATTATATGAGGTGGCAATTATGAGAAAGTATGTGGCAGAAATCTTTGATAGTACAAAGTATGAACTGGCAGAGAGTCCTTTTTATATTAAGGGAAAGGATGACGAGGTTTTCTCTTTTGTTGATATAACTGCTGGTAAGTTTATAAAAATACATAAAGACGGAAGAAGAGAAGAGTTCTGTCTGGGAGAGGAAATGGGCTCTGCTGTTCCATATAACGGCGGATATCTTCTTGCAGGTACAAAAGGACTTTATCTGTTATCTGATGATGAGCCTTCAAATGCAAGACTTTATGTGGATTTATCGTCTGAATTTGAGAGCTACAGACGCTGTAATGACTGTAAGTCTGATCCAAAGGGAAGACTTTACTTTGGTTCTTCAAATGGTGAAGACGGATATGAGCCAGGAGGCAATCTTTATCTTTTGAATGAGGATAAATCCTTTACTGTGCTTGAAGCAAATACTTTAATATCAAATGGTATGGCCTGGAATAAGGCTTGTGACAAATTCTTTTTTTCTGATTCATTAAGACATGCTTTGTTTGTATTTGACTATGATGTAAATAATGGAATTATCTCTAATAAGAAAGTTCTTTGTGAGATAACAGATGGTGCATCTGATGGCCTTTGTATTGATGATGAGGATAACATATGGGTTGCTATCTGGGGTGGAAACAGAATAGAACAAAGATCAGGAATTACTGGTGAACTTATGTCTGTTATAGATGTTGATGCAAAGAACGTAACTTCCTGCTGCTTTGGTGGAGATGATAACAAGACTCTTTACATTACTACTTCTGGTAATGATCAGACTGGAGAACATGATGGCTGTATTTTTACCTGTAAAGTTGATATATCAGGCCCACAGCCAGATAAGTTGGTGCTATAATAGTCGTCGGGCTGTAAAGCTATATAAGCTTTTGACAAAAGGAAAGAACTAATGAAGCATCTGATAGCATTTTTTAAACAGAATACAGTTGTGTCTATAGCATTTATTTTATCGGTGATAACAAGTATAATCGTGCCACCTGATAGTGCGTATCTTGGATACTTTAATCTTACGACACTAACCTGCCTTTTTCTTACTCTGGCGGTAATCTGTGCATTGAAAGATATTAGTTTTTTTAGTATCGTTGCTCAAAAGATAGTTATAACTACAGGTAATTTAAGAATCCTTGCATTGGCGCTTGTGTATATAACTTTTATAGGATCAATGCTTATAGCCAATGACATGGCTTTAATTACATTTTTGCCTCTTGGGTATTTTGCTTTATCTGTTACGCATAATAAAGATAAGATGGCATATATCTTTATCTTACAGAATATATCAGCTAACCTTGGCGGTATGCTGACACCGTTTGGTAATCCTCAGAATCTTTATCTTTATTCCTATTTTGAGATACCAACTGGCGAGTTCGTAAAAATAATGTTTCCGCCTTTTGTTCTTGCCATAACAATGCTTACTCTGGCGTGCTTTCTGGTTAAACCAGAGAAACTTACTTTACGAGATGATACAGGCCGAAAGCTAAATAAGAAACTTACTGTTTTATATCTGATTTTGTTCTTATTCTCGCTTCTTATTGTGTTTAGAGTCATCCCTTACTGGATTGGATTAATTATAATTCCGTTCGTTCTTCTTTTTGTTAACAGAAGAGTGTTCAAGGATGTCGACTGGGGCTTACTTGGAACATTTACATTGTTCTTTATTTTCTCAGGTAATATGGCAAGAATTCCAGCCGTACAAAATTTTGTCGGTGGTCTTCTTGAGAAGAGTACACTTCTTGTAACTATCGCTTCCTGCCAGGTAATAAGTAATGTACCATCAGCCATTCTTTTGTCTCGCTTTACCGAGAACTATAGAGAACTTTTGCTTGGCGTAAATATCGGAGGCGCAGGAACGCTTATCTCGTCTCTTGCGAGTTTGATTACCTTTAGTCATTATCGTAACCTTTATCCAGGCCACACGAAGGAGTACCTGAAGCTCTTTGCGATAATGAATATCGTGTTCTTATTTGTAATGGCTTTAGTAGCATTTATGTTTTTTATCTGATTTTAATTTTACAAAGATTGGCGGAGGTTTATACCTACATGGACAGAGTGATTACTATAGGACGAGAATTTGGAAGTGGCGGCCGTGAGGTTGGAATTAAGCTTGCGGAGAAGTTAGGAATTCCATTTTATGATAAAGAACTGATAACTTTGGCTTCTGAGGCAGGCGGCATTGATGCTGAGATCATTGCCCGTAATGAAGAGGGTGCTCATCGTGTAACTGACAGCGGCCTTGGAAGAACGCAGTATTTCTCATTCTCTTATAAGCCAACATTTTCTGATGCTATTTATTTTCAGCAGTGCACGGTCATTAAGGAACTTGCTATGAAAGGTCCTTGTGTAATCGTTGGCCGCTGTGCTGACTTTGTCCTTAAGGATCTGGGAAGCATAAACATTTTTATTGCAGCAAGCATGCCTTATAAAATTGAGCGTAAGCGTAAAGTAGCTGTCGAAAAGAAGAATTTTACCGATCAGCAGATGGAAAAATACATAAAGGGAATAAATACTGCAAGATCTGAATATTATAATCACTATACGGGTGGTAAGTGGGGTGTAAGTTCAAATTATCATTTGTGCGTACATTCGGATCTGGTAGGAATTGATGGTTCCGTTGAGACGATACTTACATATCTTAATAATATTAAGTGATCTGAGAGTGTAGATTATAGTATGGTGGTTCACAATCTTGTGGATTCTGGCTGGTGCTTACGATTCAGCGTAGCGTTCACTTAAAACAGGCATTTCATTCACTGAAGAGTGAATGAAACGGGCATTCTGAGTGAGATTAGCAGACTGAAGGAAAATTCATAAAGATATCCAGTGGCTACTCTTTGAGACTTCTTAATCTGATTCATCTTCATTAACAATAACTAAAACACATCTGACAGGGCTGCCTTAAGGTAGCCCTTTTTATATTTGTGCGCATTTAAATATCCCTCACGAAGGGATGTGACAACTGGATAATCTCACTTTTCGAAGAAAATTCAAAAACAACTATTGACAAAACAATATTATACGTCATATAATATTGACAACGATACAATATGAGAGGAGGAATAATATGATATTCCAACTAGGTTCTACATTATTGGACGCCTGTGTATTGGCTGTATTAACTAAGGGAGAGGCGTATGGGTATACACTTACGCAGCAGGTTAAGACAGTACTGGATATCTCAGAGTCAACACTCTATCCAGTTTTACGCAGACTTCAAAAAGACGGTGCGTTAGAAACTTACGACGAACCATTCCAGGGTCGTAACAGAAGATATTATAAAATTACAGACAGGGGGCGAGAGCTTTATGCTTACTACTTGTCTGAATGGAACACCTATAAGGCTTCCGTTGATTCATTATTAGGAGGGGATAAAAATGAATAAGGAAACATATTT
Organism: Clostridia bacterium; assembly: GCA_024403775.1. GTDB lineage: Bacteria > Bacillota > Clostridia > Saccharofermentanales > Saccharofermentanaceae > Saccharofermentans. The sequence goes on from JAKSRE010000012.1 coordinate 17,965, forward strand.
AAAGGAGCTTAGAAAGAACTTAAAGGTTCTGGATTCTAAGGAACGAGATGAAGTAATTGCTTTCTATGAAGAATACTTCGATGATGCTGGGGTAGAGAACGAAGCTAAGGTTATAGAAGAGTTTGGTACTCCTAAGGAACTTTCCAAGAAGATTCTGGTTGATGTGGTTAATCGCAGATTTAATGAATCAGAGGGCGAGGAAGAAGTAGAGGATAAGAAAGCTAAGAATTCTTCAATTCGTGGTATCTGGGTTGTTCTGGCAGCACTTTTGGCACTTCCTTTGTCACCAATCCTTTTGGCATTAGTAATCGTATTAGCGGCTATTGCTTTTGCAATTGTTGTTACAATCATTGCTGTGATTTTATCTGGTGCCTTAGTTGTTGGTGTTGGTGTAATCACATTTGGTTTAGGTCTGACACTTCTCTTAAGTAAGTTTGGTGCAGCTATAACAGTAATTGGATGTGGACTTATCTGCTATGGCGTTGGAGCATTTCTTGTAATAGGCTTTGCTAAGCTTTTGTCTTTGTTCTGCTACGCTGTATCACGTGGATTTGCAGCTTTGGTTCATAAGAATAATTAATTGGGGGATAAATATATGAAGAAATTTACTAAGTTTGTTTTAACTTCAGCAACAATTGCTGTTGCAGCAGGTATTGTATTAAGTGGAATTGGATTTGCTGTTAATGGTGCTCATAACATCAACATCATTTGGGATAAGGGATTTAAATTTGCTGGTGATAAGGAATTAGAAACATTAGAGAAAACTACTCTTGATAGCTTTAGCAATATGAATATCGACGTTGATGCAGCTAAGATATACTTTAAGCAGAACGATTCAGATGAATATGCTATTGAATATAAGCTTTATAGCAGCGGCGTAAAGTGCGAAGTAAAGAACGACACTTTGCTTGTAGAGCAGAATCCAGAGCAGATTAATTTTAATTTTAATTTCTTTAACTTCCCTGATGTAAGTGATTGTTATCTTACTGTTTACTATCCAGAGGGATGTGATTTTGATTCAATTAAGGTTGATTCAAGCGCAGGTGCAATTAACGCGGTTGAAGGTCTTAACTGTAGTCTGTTAGATATGGATTCAAGTGCTGGTGCAATCAAGCTTGATGGATTTAAGGGAGCTATCACAGTTGATTCTTCAGCAGGAGCTTTTGAAGCTAAGAATTCTGAATTTACAAAGGTAACTATGGATATGTCAGCTGGTGGTATTACATTTATTAACTGCACAATTGGTGGCGGTAAGATTGATTCATCTGCAGGTGGTCTTGAGGCAACAGACTTAATCTTAAAAGGTGATCTCTCATGTGACATGAGTGCTGGTAGTGTAGATATTGAATTAGTAGATGGCGATGTTATTGGCTTTGATTTTGATGTATCAGCAGGTAGCATTACAATAGATGGTAAGAAGGTAGCTAGTAATGATGATTATAAAGAGAATACTAATGCCGATGTAGTTCTTACAGTTGATTCTTCAGCTGGTAGTATTGCAATTACCCATAAGTAATTAGGTTTGAAGAGTAGAAGAGCACCGATCCTACTCCGACAATAAATTTGCACACATACAATCGTCCCCTACGAGAGTATGTGTGTTTTTTATTGACATTCATTCTCTTTATGAGTATACTTGCGATAATATTTTCGAAAGGTGATTACAAATGACCAAACTTGTGATTAGAGTAACTTATACAGTTTCAAATATCATGCGTTCTATTATGAACATGCGTGGGATTTGTTCACGTATAAATTTTAATTACCAGTAAAGATAAATCACAGAATGTTTTTATACTGACCACTTATCTTTTAAGGTAAGTGGTCTTTTTGATTAGGAGAGGATTTGATTATGAAATTTGAAAGTAAAACAGTAGTACTTAAGGACAATCGTGAGTGCATATTAGCACCGACAACATCCCAATATGCTCAGGAGATGATAGATTTTTTAAAGCAGGTATCCTCTGAAAGTGAATTTTTGCTCCGTTATCCAGATGAAGTTAATTTTACATTGGAGTTTGAGCAGCAGATATTAGACAGAATCTATGAAGATGAGCATTCTGTAATGATGCTTGCAATTGTAGATGGCAAAGCAGTAGGTAACTGTAGTATTAATGGCCTTGGATTTAAGCGTAAAATACGTCACCGCTGTACGCTTGCCATAGCTATAAAAGAGGAGTTCTGTGGACTTGGAATAGGAACTCACATGATCGAATATCTTATAGAACTAGCTAAGAAAATCGGCTTTGAGATAATGGAATTAGAGTATGTCGATGGAAATAATAAAGCAAAAGCTCTTTATACCAAGATGGGCTTTGTTGAAACAGGTAAGCGAATAAAATCCATGAAATATGATGATGGAACATATAAAGATGAGATTTTGATGAGTAAGATTTTAAATGAATAGAGGTAAAACAATATGCTTAAATGGGAATTATTAGATTATAAAAACTGTATCGCCAATCTTCCTAATTCTATACTTAAAAACTTTGGGGTAGAGACAAATGGAGATACGCTTGAGATTTTTGATAAATATCTGGAAAAAGGATATAAGAATGTCGTAGTTTTGCTATTAGATGGCATGGGTACACATATTCTGGAAAATAACCTTCCTGAAGACAGCTTTCTGCGAAAGCACTTTGTAAAAACCTATAACTCCGTATTTCCACCTACTACGGTAGCAGCCACAACTTCGATAGACTGTGGATTAACTCCAATTGAGCATTCCTGGTTTGGTTGGGACTGCTATTATCCTCAGATTGATAAGAATGTAACGGTTTTCTTAAATACAGAGCAGGGAACCTCAAATAGTGTCTCAGATGAGTCAGTAGCAAGAAAATATTGTGGATATGAATCAATTTACCATAAGCTAATTAGTGCAGGAAAAAATGCATACTATGCTACACCATTTATCCCACCACATCCAAATAGCTTTGAAGCTATCTGTGATCTGATAAAAGACCTATGTAAACAGGACGACAAGAAATACATCTATGCTTACTGGGATCAGCCTGATTCAATAATGCATCAGTTTGGCTGCAAATCTGATGAGGCAAAGGATATGCTTAAGGAGCTTGATAATAAAGTAAGAAGCCTTTGTTCTGAACTTAAGGATACGCTTCTTGTTGTTACAGCAGATCACGGACATATCGATGGACGAAATAAGTGTATTCTTGATTATCCCCAAATTCTTGAATGTCTTATTAGACTTCCATCTATAGAGCCTAGAGCGCTTAATCTTTTTGTGAAGGAAGGAAAGGAAGAGGTTTTTGAAGAGGAGTTTACTAAGGCCTTTGGAGAGGACTTTATTCTTCTTACAAAAAGGGAAGTCTTCGAAAGTAATCTTTTTGGCGCTGGAAATGTGCACGAGAATGCATTAGGAATGATAGGTGACTATGTTGCCATAGCAAAAACTGACCTTACTATATTTAATACTTATGAGGAAACTTCTGGTTTTAAAGGTGTTCACGCTGGCTACACAAAGGATGAGATAGAGATACCTTTTATAGTTTACGAAGCAGAATAATATTTTTCTAATAGATTTAATATAAATGAAGCTGACTATTAAGTAGAATAAAATTAAGTTTTGGTGGGGATAAAAGAATATCTTGGGGGCGGCATATGTCAAAAATAGTAATGGTAACAGGAACAGGCAGAAGTTATGCTTTGGGATTTAATCTGGCTTTGAGATATCTTGAGAACGGAGATAAAGTAATTGCTACTGTTCGTAAAGATTCCGAAGACTTAAACAAACTAAAGGAACAATATGGCGACAAGCTTATTATTCTGACTATGGATATTAGTTCTTCTGATTCAGTTAACAAGGCATATGATTCATTGAAAGATAAGGTTTACCACATTGATATGCTTATAAATAATGCGGTAACAGTATCTCCAGATTGCGATAAGGGTTTCTTTGATGCAAATCTTGATTATATTGCCAGAACAGTAGACGTAACTGCAGTTGGTCCAATGAGAGTTATTAAGGCTTTTTATCCACTTCTTAAGGCTTGTAGCGGAAGAGCTACTATTTATAACATCTCATCTGAAGCAGGAAGCATTAGTAAGTGTTACAGAACTAATCTGATTGATTATGGAATGGCCAAAGCTGCACTTAATATGGCAACAATGAACCTTGTTAATACATTTAAGGATGAGGATGATATGAATATTTTCTGTATCCACCCAGGCTGGATTAGAACAGATGGCCGTCCAGATAATCCAGCACCATTATCATCTTATGATGCTGCTTTAATTCTTCTCAATTTGTTTGAGGAGCGTAAGGATGATATGGCTGGACCAAGATTTATTACTAATCTTGGTGAGGAATATCCTTTCTAATAATCTGAAACTTACAAATTGCTATACTTACTACTACAAGTCCATTGGGTTATTTTACCTGATGGGCTTGTTGTTTTGATGGGATGGTTTTGTAGAGGAGGCAAAGTGACGGTAAGATGTGACGGCTACCGTAACGTCCTGCCATAAAAAATGCCTCAAAACCAAAAATTTGGTTTTGAGACACATCCTATTTAAAACTATTAAACTTATTAACAATAAATCAGAGAATCTTTGCGAGGAATGATTTCAAACGCTCGTTTTGTGGGTTATCAAAGATATCACTTGGTGTGCCATCTTCAATAATCTTACCACCATCCATGAAGATTACTCTTGTAGCAACTTCTCTTGCAAAACCCATCTCGTGAGTAACGCAGGCCATTGTCATGCCGCCACGAGCAAGTTCCTTCATAACTTCCAATACTTCACCAACCATCTCTGGGTCAAGAGCGGAAGTAGGCTCATCGAATAATAATACATCTGGTTCCATGCAAAGAGCTCTTACAATAGCAATACGCTGCTTCTGACCACCAGATAACTGGCTTGGATAAGCCTTGGCTCTGTCTTCAAGACCGACTTTCTTAAGAAGTCCCAAAGCACGCTTTTCAGCATCTTCCTTATTCATCTTAAGAAGCTTGATTGGAGCCAAAGTCATATTATCGATAATAGTAAGATGAGGGAAGAGGTTAAAGTGCTGGAACACCATACCCATCTTCATTCTTAACTGGTTAATGTCGTTCTTTGGAGAAGTGATATCTGTTCCTTCAAATTCAATTGTTCCTTCAGTAGGTCTCTCGAGAAGATTTAAGGAACGTAAAAATGTAGACTTACCACTACCAGAAGGTCCAATAATAACTACAACTTCGCCCTTTTTGATATCGGTTGTAATACCGTCCAAAGCTTTGATCTTGCCACCATTATAGTGTTTTTTAAGACCGGAAATTTTAATCATTGAATTATCGCTCACTGTTCTTCAACCTCCTTTCGAGAGTAGCAACGAGTCGTGTGAAAAACATAACTACGATCAAGTAAATAATAGCTACTGCAAGAAGTGGCATAAATGCAGAGAATGTTCTACCACGAACGATATCTCCTGCTTTTGTTAAGTCCTGGAGTCCTACGTAACCTGCTACAGATGTCTCCTTAAGAAGAACGATAAATTCGTTTGCAAGTGAAGGGAGGATATTCTTAAAAGCCTGTGGGAAAATGATATACCACATTGTCTGGATATAATTAAAACCAAGGGAACGGCCTGCCTCAAGCTGACCATTATCAATACTCATAATACCAGCTCTTATAATCTCAGCTACATAAGCACCAGAGTTAATACCGAAAGCTAAAACTGCAATCATTACCTTGCTTTTTGAAGTGGCAAAGATAACAAAATAGCAAATCATCAATTGTACAACTACTGGGGTACCACGAATAATCGTGAGATATACATTAGCAAGGAAATTCAAAACCTTGAGAATATATTTTGATGCACACTTTCCAAGATCAGGTACGAGCTTATCATGTGTTGTACGGATGATTGCAATAACTGCACCAAGAAAGATACCAAGGATACATGCAAAAAAAGTAACTTCAAGCGTTGTTCCAAGGCCATTAAGGAAATACATGTATCTGTCGTCAGCAATGAAGTTCAGATAAAATGTATCCTTTAAGTTGTTCAGCCATGACTGAAAACCAGATAAAAGAACAATGTTCATAAACTAACCCTTCCTCTAAAGAATAGGTTAATATTATATCAGTTATTTTTTAATAAAAAAAGATTGCCTCTTAAATGCTAAGAGACAATCTGTATTTTGATTAAACCTAATAATCTTTAAAGATTAAGCTGGGATGTACTTGTTGATGATTGCATCAATTGTTCCATCAGCCTTCATTTCAGAGAGAGCCTTGTTAATCTGGTTCAAAAGCTCTTCGTTGTTCTTGTTAACAGCGATAGCATAATCCTCAATTGTATAAGGAGTCTCCAAAATCTTAAGGCCAGGATTAGCAGCTACGAAAGCCAAAGCAGGCTGATTATCGATAACTACAGCATCAATCTTACCTGTAATAAGAGCCTGTGTAGCATCAGCACCATTGTTGTACTGCTCAACTCTGTCCATACCAATGTCATCAGACATATAGATATCACCAGTAGTAGCAATCTGAACACCTACGATATAGTCGCCATCGATAAGTGCATCGATATCAGTGATAGGTGAGTCCTCTGTTACGATGATTGACTGAATACCTGTAGCATATGAATCTGAGAAAGAAACAGAAAGCTTACGCTCATCAGTAACTGTCATACCTGCAACAGCGATATCGTACTTGTTGCTCTGAACACCTGTAATAAGTGAATCAAAAGATACATCCTCAATCTTAAGTGTGAGATTAAGTCTGTTTGCGATCTCCTGTGCGATCTCAGCATCAATACCAACGATTGCGTTATTCTCCCAGTACTCATAAGGTGGGAAAGCAGCATTTGTAGCCATTGTGAGAACGCCCTTCTCAACTGTAAGCTCAGATGAAGATGAGCAAGCCGCAAAATTAAAGCCCAAGCACATAAGAAGTGCAGAAGCTACAATCTTTTTTACGAATTTATTCATAATAAAAGCTCCTTTAAATAATATTTGTTCATTCAACAATATAGATTATACCTTTTGAGATATGTGAATTGAAGTATTGGAGATTTTTTAAATTCAACAAAATAAGGCGATTAAGAAGTGAGTTTAATTAGCTTTTCGCGAAAAGTTAAACTAAAAAACTATAAAAAGAGCCGCTCCAGGTAACCCGAAGCGGCCCGTAAGTGACTATTTAATTAATCAGATTATGACTTCTCAAGAGCAAGTGTTCTTGTTGTAAGATCACAAACTGAAGCAGGTCCATAATACTGGATAGCACCTGGATATGTGAAAGCAGTCTCAACAGCCCATGTCTCTCTGTGTGCCTCGAAGTACTTGAATGGCTTACCATCAAGCTCAACAAGAGCCTTACGGATAACTGGCTTATCCTGACCGTTTCTTCTCTCCATGTTCATCATCTTTGTGATTGGCATACCGCCTGCAATCCACTCATCAGCTGGCTTTGAGATGTTTGATACCTTTGAGAGGTAACCTGTGTAACCATACTGGATAAGCATGAAAGCGTTGAAGCCCAATGAGTAACAGTAATCTGCATCGAAGTTTGATGGGAATGCACATCTACCCTCGTAACCGAAGAAGTGATGCTGAGCACCGAACTTACCAACATATGTACCAGCTGCCTTTCTCTTAGCAAGCTCATTCTTAACGAGCTCAGAGAAGAGCTTCTCAGACTCGATGAGTGATACCTGAACGTTACCGTGTGGATCTCTCTCGAGGAAGAGCTGCTGCTGAATGCCTGTAGGGAGGAGAGCAAATACTGCCATAGCTTCCTTTGTAAGACCATTCTCGATGAACTGATACTTAGCGTCCCATGTAGGAAGAGCGTTGAACTCTTCTGTTTTTGAACCAGCGAGGAGCTCGTTGATCTCAGCGATAAGAGCAGAGAACTCAGGTACGAACTCTACGATACCCTCTGGGATAATAGCAACACCGAAGTTGTTGCCATTGTTACCACGCTTCTCAACAGCGTCAGCAATGTAGTTTGTAATCTCAGCAAGAGACATCTTCTTAGCTGCAACTTCCTCACCGATGAGGCAGATGTTAGGCTGTGTCTCAAGAGCACACTCAAGAGCTACGTGTGAAGCTGAACGACCCATTACCTTAATGAAGTGCCAGTACTTCTTAGCTGAGTTAGCATCTCTCTCGATGTTACCGATAAGCTCTGAATATGTCTTTGTAGCTGTATCAAATCCGAAAGAAGCCTCGATATCCTCATTCTTAAGGTCACCGTCGATTGTCTTAGGACAACCAATAACCTGAATGCCTGTGTTCTTTGCAGCCATGTACTCAGCGAGTGTAGCAGCGTTTGTATTTGAGTCATCACCACCGATGATAACTACAGCTGTGAGGCCGTTCTTCTTTGCATTCTCTGCAACGATATTGAACTGCTCCTCAGTCTCAAGCTTTGTTCTACCAGAACCGATGATATCAAAACCACCTGTGTTTCTGTAAGCGTCGATGAACTTGTCATCAAACTCAACATACTCGTTCTTAAGAAGTCCGTCTGGTCCCTTCTTGAAGCCCAAAAGAACGTTGTCCTTATTTGTTGCCTTCAAAGCATCGTAAAGACCACAAACTACGTTGTGTCCACCTGGAGCCTGTCCACCTGAGAGGATAACACCTACAACCTGCTTCTTAGCTGGTGAAGTATTCTGTCCCTTCTCGAAAGTGATTTCCTTCTTACCATATGTGTTAGGGAAAAGAGCCTTAATCTTGTCCTGATCAGCAACACTCTGTGTCTCAGCACCTTCCTTTACGCAAATCTCAGAGATACCATTTCTGAGCATGCCAGGAAGCTTAGGAGTGTATTCGTATCTTGCAATTTGAAGTGGTGAAAGATCCATATCAATTCTCCTTTAAATAATTATTACAATTTATTGCAAAGAATATAGTAAAACATTTTGAGTCAAATGTTAAGTGCTTGGAGTGATATATTTTGATAAATTCTATAATTGTAGTCTGATAATTGATATAATTGTTGCATATGATTTTCGAAGGAGAACAAATATGAAGACAGCAGTTGTTTATTATTCTTTGAATGGCAATACTGAGATGGTTGCAAAAGAGATTGCAAAAATAGCTTCAGCAGACTTAATTAAGCTTGAACCAGAGGAAGCATATCCAACTTCAGGCTTTAAGAAGTTTTTCTGGGGTGGTAAGAGTGCAGTGATGGGTGAGAAGCCTAATCTTAACCCTTATGTGTTTAACGCTTCAGAATATGACAAAGTAGTATTTGGTTTTCCTATCTGGGCTGGATCAGTTACTCCACCAATCAGAAGTTTTGTATTGGACAATAAAGAGGTAACCAGTAAGAAAATATCTATTTTTGCATGTCAGAGTGGAAATGGGGCAGAGAAGGCCTTTGCCAAGTTCAAAAAAGAATTCGGTGTAAGTGAATTTGTTTCTGAATTAATTCTTATCGATCCAAAGGATAAGCCTTCAGACGATAATCAGAAAAAGATAAATGATTTCTGCTCTAAGCTCTGATTTATTAATTAGATAAACAAAGTGAACTTTCTTTGTATAAAATGCATAAGAATAGTTTACAAAAAGAATAAGTTTATTGACATATTATTGTAGTTAAAGTAAAGTTTATAAGGTCTGCTTAATATAAAGTAGGCCTTTTATTTTATCTTTTGGAAGGAGCGCTTATGGTACCTTTAACAGTTATCATGCTTGTCGTTTTCTTTGGTGTAATGATTGGAGTAGGTATGTACTCCAGACGTCATGCTTCTGATGTAAACGGCTTCGTACTCGGTGGAAGAGGCGTAGGTCCTTGGCTTACTGCTTTTGCCTTTGGTACATCTTATTTCTCTGCGGTTATCTTTGTAGGTTACGCAGGTCAGTTCGGTTGGCTCTTCGGTCTTGCTTCAACTTGGGCAGGCCTTGGTAATGCCTTCATCGGTTCACTTCTTGCTTGGAATATTCTTGGTAGAAGAACTCGTGTTATGTCACAGCACCTTGATGCTAAGACAATGCCAGACTTCTTTGGTAAGAGATTTAACTCTACTCCTTTGAAGGTTGTAGCTTCTCTTATCGTTTTTGTATTCCTTATCCCATATACAGCTTCACTTTATAATGGATTGTCATCACTTTTCGGTTTGGTATTTAATATTCCTTACTGGGTTGTAATCCTTGTCATGGCTGTTTTGACAGGTTTCTATGTAATCTTCGGTGGCTACATGGCTACAGCTATTAATGACTTTATCCAGGGTCTTATCATGCTTGTTGGTATCGTTGCTGTAATCCTTGCTGTAGTTAATTCAAATGGTGGATTGCTTGTAGCAATGCAGAAGCTCTCAGCAGTTCCTTCAGAGGGATGGACAGGCGGTGCATTTACATCTTTCTTTGGCCCTGATCCAGTATTCCTTCTCTTCGTTGTTGTTCTTACTTCACTTGGTACATGGGGTCTTCCACAGATGGTTGGTAAGTTCTATGCTATTAAGTCTGAGAATGATATTCATAAGGGAACAGTTATCTCAACAGTATTTGCTATTATCGTAGCAGGTGGCTGTTACTTCCTTGGTGGTTTTGGCCGTCTCTATGCTGATAAGGTTCAGTTCAGTGATTCTGGTAAGCCATTATTCGATACAATTGTTCCAGCAATGCTTTCAACACTTCCTGGTATTATCATTGCTGTAGTAATCGTTCTTGTTCTTTCAGCTTCAATGTCAACACTTTCATCTCTCGTTCTTACATCAAGCTCAACATTTACTCTTGATGTAATTAAGCCTCTTAATAAGAAGACAATGAGTGAGAAGAAGCAGGTATTCATCATGAGAATATTCATCGTATTCTTCATCATTGTTTCAGCTGTAATCGCTGTTATTAAGGATGCTAACCCAGGTGTTACATTTATCGCTCAGATGATGGGTGTATCATGGGGTGGATTAGCAGGTGCTTTCCTTGCTCCATATCTCTATGGTCTTTATTGGAAGGGTGTTACTAAGGCAGCTACAGTTGTTTGCTTTATCTGGGGTACAGGTATTGCTATCTTCCAGTTTGTTATCTCAATGATTGGTGTTAACGTTGCTGACTGGGGTCCTGTATTTGGTCTTCTCTTTAAGACAAGTATCCATTCAGGTGTTCTTGCTATGGTAGGCGGACTTATCATCGTTCCTATCGTATCACTCTTTACTCCAAAGATGGCTTCAAAGGAAGTAGATGCACACTTCGCATGCTTCGAGAAAACATACACAGCTGAGGTTACAGCTAAGGAGAGAATTAAGGAGTCAAAGTAATCCTTGATTAATTAGATTTGATTTAAAGATAAGAAACTGTCTCAAAACTGTTTGTGGTTTTGAGACAGTTTTATTTTGGGGAGAATGAATGTGTCTATGTAAACCCCACTTTGTGTCGATGTACATAGACCAAAACTGCAAAAATATAGACACGGGGCGGGAGTGTCTATGTAAACCCTGCTTTGTGTCGATGTACATAGACCAAAACCGCAAAAACATAGACACAGGGCGTGAGTGTCTATGTAACAGCCGCTTATGTGCGTGCGACTCAGTATTTTCTATATTAGCTAGGATAGGAAAGGGAAATAATCCCACAAAAAAACTAAGATCAGGTAGTACTTAGTTCAAAATAAATCTGATTATCAAGAATATAGATATTACCTCCATAGTACTGAGGCTTAAAATCAGCAGTAAATGAAGGAGAGGTCATCCATGAATCCTCTTCATTACTAATATATTCTTTGATTGAATCATCAATAGTAATAGTCTTATCCTCGAGTTCATAGTTATCATAAATACGTTGAGCGAAGTCCTGATCTATTGTTATTACACCAGTGTATTTATAGTCTGATGGACCAGGGATAAGACTAAATTTGTTACTGCCAAGAGTCTCGGATGTAAAATAAACATCACTGACATTACCTGATTCATAGATCTTAGGAAGTAATGACTGAATTTTATCAGTCTCAGTATAGATAGTTTCTGTATTATTCTGAGTAAGTGAGCAGCCTGTCATCATAAAAATGGCAGAGATAATAAAGATATATGCCGTGGTTCTCTTCATATTAAATTTTCTCCTAATAAATATATACTCCGGAAATGAGTATAACATATTTGGGAATGAATGATATTAACAAATTGTTAATAAGAATTATTTACTGGAATTTTTATTACTATAGGACAGTAATCCAATCACAACTACGATAAATGCGATGATAATACAGGAATAAAATGAGATACCTCGGCTAATTAATTCTAAGTTAGCAGGACTATAAATGTCTGGAATAGTATCAAGACCATCAATTAATAAATAGTCAGCTACTCCCATACCGCCAGGAATTGGCATACTGTAGACACCAACTAGAACCAGTGCCTGTGCACTTATTACTTTATAAAGATATGATACTGATCCTCCAAAAGCTAAATATACACAAAGTGGAGTACTAAGTAGCATAAGTCTTTGTAGAAGATTAAATAGAAAAGCCAATGTCATTGGACCTCTTCTACTCATAACAAGCTTGGCACAGTTTCTATACTGTACTATTGAATTCTCAAGGCGAAGAGTATACTTCTCGTTATTGAATCTCGGCCATATCTTATGGATAAACTTAAAAATCGAATTTGATATAATTCTTACCCAGTTCTCACGCTGCAGAATGAGAATAAAGAAGATACAAAGACCAGTAATAACAAGTGTACCAAGAATAATAAACAACTTAGAAATCGAATCCAGCTCCATAAAAATAGAAGGGCACAACAAAAAACCACCAATTCCTATGATTATGAGGGAAGCAGTATAAAACAAAAGATTAATCATCAAAATAAAGGCGGTCTCAGCGACTGTTAACCCATCTTTACACATAAAAAATGCGCTTGCTGGCTGACCACCTGAAGCAGAAGGTGTAATTGCAGAGAAATATATATCAGCTGCAGAATATAGAAATCCGTGACTTTTAATCTTCTGATTTTTGTCTCGCTGAACAAGTGCTTTAATTAGTACACTTAAAGCCAGACCTTCAAAAAATATATTACCCAACATTCCGATTATAGCGACTACGAGCCATATATCGTTGGCATTATTGATAGCTTCAATTAGAAGCTTTGCCGAAAAGCTTTCACTTCTTGTTATGACAGTCCCAATACTAAGGAGTGCCAAGATAAAGAAGAGAAGCATCCATTTAAATTTCCCTCTAAACATTTCTTTTTCCCTATTTATCCTTCTTGTTTATTATACACATCATTTGAAGGCTAGAGGCGTTTTTTGCTAAATCTTAAGAAGGTTTGATAGAATTCTTAAGACTAAGCAGAGGCGTAGTCAGAATCTGGATTCTGAACATAAAAAAAGCCACCTCAACACAAAATTGAGATGGCCTGTAATCAGATTTATAAATTTTTACTTCATGCCCATAGCTCTGGTCTTAACGTAATCTTCGAGAAGATCAACTGTAGTCTCGATTCCGAGCTTTGAACTGTTAATACAAAGGTCATAAGTTCTTGAATCGCCCCACTTACTCTCGCAGCGACTGTTGTGATAAGCCTTACGGAACTTGTCGTGGCTTCTCATCATCTCATATGCCTTGTCGCGGTCGAGGGAATAGACATCCATAACACGGCTGATTTTTTCTTCCTTGTCACCAAGAACGAAGACTGAAATGTGACACTTACGATCACCAAGAACCTTCTCTCCACAGCGTCCTACAAGGATAAAAGATTCGCCAGCGTCAGCTTTGTCTGTAATAAACTTGCTCTGCATCTCGAAAAGGATGTCCTCAAGTGAATTAGAATAACCATTTACAGTTCTTGAGAAGAGACGTGATCTTGGCTTCTCATCGTATTTAGCGAGTTCTTTGTCACTTATGTTATTCTGCTTAGCAATCTCATCCATAATCTTACGATCGTAGAAGTTAATGCCAAGTCTTTTTGCAAGTGTTTCAGCAATGATGTGACCAGCACTTCCGAATTCACGACCGATTGTAATAATAATCTGTTTTTCCATAAAATCACCTCATCAATATCCCAAACTGATTAGCAGTATCTAAAGTATATAATCAACATGGACATTAATACAACTATGAACATTGCAGGAGCTGCACTCTTACAATATTTACCCCAGCTAATAGGATAACCATTCTTACCAGCGATTGAAGTACCAACAACGTTTGCTGAAGCACCGATTGGAGTAGCGGCACCACCAATATCTGTACCCATTGAGAGTGTCCATGCAAGTGTTGCCTGAAGAGCAGGGTTACCTGCTGACAAGCCCTGAATGATAGGAACCATAGTTGCTGCAAATGGAATGTTATCAACGAATGCAGAAGCAATAGCTGAGATCCAGATAATGATTGCGACCATAACGTAGATATTACCACCACTTACCTTACTAATAAATTCAGCGATAGCTTCGAGAATTCCTGTCTGCTCAAGTCCGCCAACTACAACAAAAAGGCCAATGAAGAATAAAAGGATTTTATAATCAACCTTTGACATGATTTCCTTAAGATCCTTGAAGTTAAAGATGCATGTGATGATTGCAACAAACGCACCGATAAAAGCTACTGAAAGGTGTGTTGTAGAGTGAGTAATGAGCATTACTACTGCAATAAGGAAGATGATTGTACTGCCGATAAATCCAACCTTGCTCTTAATAGCATCAGCTGGCTTTGGCATCTTTGAGGTATCAACATTCTTAGTCTGCTTCTTAATCTCTTTACTGTAAATTAAGTAGAAGTAGATAACCATTACTACAAGGCTGATACCAGCAATCAAACCAGTATTTGTAAGGAAGTCACTAAAAGAATAGTGTAATTTAGAACCGATAATGATGTTAGGTGGGTCACCACACATTGTTGCTGAACCGCCAAGATTTGCACAGAAAATCTCTGAGAGAATCATTGGGATAGGATTAAACTCAAGAAGCTTAGCAAGCTCGATTGTAACTGCTGCAAGGAACAAAATAACAGTAATACTGTCGATGAACATTGCGAGTATAGCTGACATAATCATGAATGCTACAAAGAGCTTAATAGGCTTATAGTTAACTGACTTGGCAAGAAGCATACAAAGCCATCTAAAGAAGCCTGCCTTAGCCATACCTTCAACCATAATCATCATTCCGCCAAGGAAGATGATTGTAGCCCAGTCGATACCTGCAGATTCTGGTGCTTCACCAATCCAGAAGCCTGCGTTAATAATACTCTTGAAGTTCAATGTCTCGATAATTGCATTCAAATCTCTCATGCAGATTCCAAAGACAAGAACAATAGTCATAAGTCCGCAACTTAATGTAATGTAATGCTTCTCGAATTTTTCCATAACTACGAGAACAAACATAATTACAAAAATTGCAATTGCAAAAATTTGTGCTGCCAACATAGCGTTTACCACCCTGATAAATAAATAGACGATTTATCATAGCACTCATACAAAAAATGTGTATGTTGTTTCTAACACTTTTTTTTAAGGGGAAAGGCAGTATTTTTTGGATAGTTTTCACATATTTATTTATTCTCGAAAGTGGTTAACACTTCTTTCATTCTCTAGTAACGTTCTAACATTTACAGACTTTAGATTTATGCGTTATCATATGTATATCTATATGAGAGGAATCGTCATAATAATGATACGCAAATATACATTTGGAAATCCCTTTAATACTGAAGCCGTTGTAGTAAAGCTTGATGAAGAGAAGACTTTACTCCCGTTTTTTGAAGTGAGAGAGAAGAAAGAGTTTGTTTTAAGACTAAAAGACTCCGACGTAGTTTATGGTCTTGGTGAACAGGTCAGAGGAATAAATAAACGTGGCTGGCATTATACAAATTTTAATGCTGATAATCCACATCATCATGAAGATACCAGATCCTTATATGGAAGTCATAATTTCCTTATCATTAGTGGTGAGGAGACTTTTGGTGTGTTTTTCGATTATCCGGGAAGAATAGAATACGATATTGGATATAAAAGAAGAGACACGATGGTTATTTCTGCAGACTCTTCTGATATGGATATCTATATTATTCTTCCAGAGGAGGGAAAATATAAGGAATTAAGTATAGTAAAGCAGTTCCGAAGATTAATTGGCAAAAGCTATGTTCCGCCAATGTGGGCTTTTGGGTTTGGTCAGAGCCGCTGGGGATATAAAACGGAAGATGATATAAGACAGGTTGCTTTGGAGTATGAGAAGGCGGATATTCCTTTGGACAGCATCTATATGGATATTGACTATATGGATTCCTATAAAGATTTTACTGTGGATAAATCGAAGTTTCCTGACCTGAAGCAACTTTCTTCTGATATGAAGGATAAGGGCATTCATCTTGTTCCTATCATTGATGCAGGCGTTAAGATAGAGAAAGGCTACGATGTTTATGAAGAGGGCGTAGCAGAAAACTATTTTTGTAAGGATAAAAATGGGGAAGACTTTATTGGGGCAGTATGGCCTGGAAGCGTACATTTTCCTGATTTTCTTAATCCTTTGGCAAGAGACTGGTTCGGAGGAAAATATAAGGTTTTAACTGATTCTGGAATTGATGGCTTCTGGAACGATATGAATGAGCCAGCAATCTTTTATACCAGAGACAGGCTTAATGACACTCTTAAGGAGATGGAAGAAGTGGTCTCAGAGAATATGGGAATAATAGAATTCTTTCATTTTACTGGAATGATAGAAGACCTTAAGGGAAATGAGGGAGATTATACTAAGTTTTACCACAATGTCGATGGCAAGATGATTTGCCATAATGACGTTCATAATATCTATGGAATGAATATGACAAGAGCAGCAAATGAGGCTCTTAACAAAATTAATCCAGATAAGAGAACTCTGTTTTTCTCACGATCATCTTATATAGGAGCACATCGCTTCGGAGGAATCTGGCAGGGAGATAATAAATCCTGGTGGTCTCATATTCTGCTTTCTATGCAGCAGCTTCCAGCTCTTAATATGGCGGGTTTTCTGTTTATTGGATGCGATACTGGCGGATTTGGCTGTGATACTACTGAGGATATGATGATGAGATGGGTTCAGTATTCGCTTTTTACACCACTGTTTCGCAATCACTCAAGTGATGGAACGAGACTTCAGGAATTATACAGATTCTCTAATGTAAAAAATCTAGGTGAGATGATAAAAATCAGATATAGTCTGATTCCATATCTTTATAGTGAGTTTTTGAAGGCTTATAAAAATGATGAGATGATGTTTAAGCCATTATCTTTTGAATTTACTGAAGATGACTTGGCAAAAGATATAGACGATCAGCTTCTTCTTGGTGATTCAGTTATGATTGCACCAATATATAAGCAGAATGCTCATGGCAGATATGTTTATCTTCCTGAACCAATGATGCTAATTAGAATGAGAAGCGTTGATGACTTTGAGACAGTTAATCTTACGAAGGGTGTTCATTATGTAAAGGCAGATCTTAATGAATTAATCTTCTTTATCCGTGATGGTAAAGCTATACCAGTATGTAAGACCTGTAAGTCTACTTCTCAAATTAATCCTGGTACCATTAAGCTTATGGGATTTAAAGATGCTACTTATGAACAATACTTTGACGATGGTATAAGCAGTGATTTAAGTAGAATAACTGTAAAGACTATCGGGAATAATAACTAATTGAATGATTAATCCTTTTCAGCGCTGGAATTATCACCAGTGCTGATTTTTTTGATCCATTTTCCACTTTTAAGTCTGAAGTAGCACCATACGGTCTTAATAATTTGATCTGATTTAAGTGCAAGATAAATAAAGAAAGGTGAGAGCTTAAAGTAGTAACCAGCAAGAATTCCCAAAGGAAGGGCGAATACCCAGAGGAAAACATTGTCTGCAAGCATGAGCATCTTTGTATCTCCACCACCACGAAGGACACCTTTTGTCATGATGCTGTTTGTAGCCTGAAAAACAGTAATAATACAAAGCGAAATCATGATTCTTGTTGCAATATGTGCTGCTTCAGGAGTAACGTCAAATGCGCCAATAATCACGCCTGACATACACATAATAAAGACTGCAGATAAAGTACCAAGTGCAAGACCAAGACCTAAGAAAAGGTATCCCTGCTCCATAGTCTTATCTTTGTCTTTCATACCGAGAGTCTGTCCTGTAACAATAGCACCAGCCTGGCTTATACCCTGAATAACAACAGTACTTAACTGCTGAGTTGAGTTTGTGATAGCAGTAGCAGCAACAAAAGCTCCGCCAAGGTGCCCGATTACCTGAGCTACTGAGTTGTTGCCGAGTGCTAGAATACCGTCACTTATAAGAACAGGCACACAAATACGCACATATTCAGATATAAGTGAACTTACATTCATAAAAAGATGACGAAGTTTAAATCCGATTCTCTTATCAACAATAAAAAGATATCCACATATAATCGAGAACTCAAATACTCTTGCAACCAAAGTTCCGAGTGCAGCACCTGCTACACCAAGTTTAGGTGCACCCAAGTTACCAAAGATAAACGAGTAATTGGCAAGAATATTAATGAAAAAGGCACCAATCGATATATAAAGCGGCATTCTTACCTGGCCTACGCTTCGTAGGGCAATCGTGGTTGTCATGGATGTACCAACGAAGAAGTATGTAACTATGGAATAGGACAGATACTGTATTCCAAAATTAATAATTGGTTCCTCGTTTGAGTAAGAAGCCATAATTTTGTCAGGGAAGAAGAATGTTGCAATCGCAAATACGGCTGCAAGAAGAAGGGTAAGTCTTATCATGAGACTTATCGTCTGCTTAAGAGCCTTAGAGGCGTCTTTGTTATCCTTCTCGACCTGAAGTATTCCCCAGTATCTGGATACAAGAACAGAGGCACCCATACCGAGTCCCATACACAAAATCTGATAAATCGAGATGAAGGAATTGGCCTGGGATACTGCGGATAATGCATTGTCACCAAGTTTACCAACCATTACGTTATCAATCATATTAACGCCGACTGTAATAAAGCTTTGAAGCGCTATCGGCAAAGCAAGGGTGAATACCTTGCTATAGAAAGGAAAGTCTTTTTTGTATAATTTCATTTTTTTACACCAAATCATTCTGAAATCTTGATAAATGCTCGAAAGGGAGGATCTGACGGCCTCTGAATAATCCACAGCCATCATTAACTCTATAGTTGTCAATTGCCTTGAACATATTGACGTCAAGCTTAGATAAATCAATATTCTGAAGTTTGTTTACTCGTTCGTATGCCTGGTCAAAATAGAGACATTTTCCTTCAGGGATGAGTGCTCTACGCTCTCTGTCAGCTTCCTGCCTTTTCTCATAACCAAAGTGATTTGCTTCGCCAATCTCTGCGTTGTCATCCATATCCTTTGTTCTTAACTGAATCTCGGTAAAACTTTTTGAATAATCATCGTGAAGCGTGATATGAAGTGACTGATATCCAAGAGGTCTGGCATTTGCAATATAATCTCTAAAATATGGACGTACATCCTCATTAAGAAGAGGAGAGTTCTTTTTTGAAGTTAGACCAGATAGTTCTGGAGTAAATCCATGCTCCTTAAAAAATGAAGGAATAATATTAGCAAGCTCGTACAGATACTTAATCTCAGTTTCTGTTTTATCTTCACCTTCACTGACATGGCACTTAGGCAAAGAGATTACTATTCTATAGGCAATAATATCTCTAAAACATGAGATGCTTGTTTTAATCTCTTCTTCTGTAGGAAAACATTTATTCTTTGAATAGTAGTCATAAATATATTCCACAATGTAGCCATTGATCTTCTCTTCACATCTGATAAGTGATTTGATTCTGCCTTTAAATGTAAAAGCGAGAAAAGGATATTCAGATGTCATATACTTATATAACTCTTTTATTCTCTGTGACTGAGAAGTAAGAAAGTCATTATGTTCGAGAAGGTCTCTTATCTGTAAAAGAATCTCAGCATGAGCAATATCAAGGGTATTGTTATTCTCTTTAGCTTCGTTCATTAAGTCTTCTGTATACTGATGGAGAATCTTTAATACTGTATTTCCAGAATAAAGATAGTCGTTAAGTGTTACCATTACTTTTCCTCGCTTAATTAAAATGTATTGTTCATTCTTTTTAATTCAGAGTTAGCTTCTCTAATTTTCTCTTTTCTATAGAAGTCGTAATCTCTGAAAGATTTTGAGGCTTTTTTATAAGCGGTCTTCTCGTATTGAATGCAGATTACAATCCAAAAAAGAATAAAAAGTATAATCGCAAAAACAATACATATTGCTGTCCACAGGGTTGAACTATAAGTTACTTTCAAAAAACCATGTACTTCCTGTGTGTGTGGAATGATTGCGAGCAAAATAAATTCTGTTACAGTAAATACTGCAAGAAGAATTATAAATACTTTTTTTAGCTTATCGTTTACGCGGAAAAAGACAGGAATTCTGTCAAGTTCCATATTGAAGAAATCATCAAATACTAAATCACCCATCACTATAACCTCAAAATAATTATAACATAAACTTGAGAAAGGGAATTGAGACAAGATTCAAAATAGTAAAATAGTTTGTAGTATTAATCACTAGACAACAAAAAAGGACTCGAAGATATCTTCAAGTCCTGTTCTTGGTCGAGGTGACAGGGTTCGAACCTGCGACCCCATGCTCCCAAAGCACGTACGCTACCAACTGCGCTACACCTCGAAATGCAAGAGAGATTATACATATACCAGAAACAAAAATCAACCTCTATTTTGAATTTTTTTGAAAAAAGTTTATTTTTTTCAATCAGACAGTTGTCATTTTGCGTAAAACCTTATCCAAAAGCATGGTAAGAATAGGCATATTGATGCCGAAAGGACGATTAATCATAGCGTAAATGACACCTATTATTCTAAGGATAAGATTAGCGATAAATAATGCCTGTCCGAGAATAGGAACCCATAAAAAAATGTCACAGATGGAAAAATAGATTCCATGTCTCAGATGTGAATTAAGATAAGAACTAGTTTCTTTGGATTTAAAAAGACCAATGATCCATAAGCCAAAGACATAAGACAAGATTGCATAAGTTTTACTCTCATTTGATACTGACAAAGTAGCTGATGACATATATCCTCCATATGATAATGTGATGTTTTTTCTTTTTAAATATGTTATCATTCAACGAAATAGATTTGCAATAAGTCGTTGGAGTATATTTGTGGTATGAAGATAGCTAGATATAGAAAAGATGATGCTATTACATATGCTCTTGGAGCAACTGTAGTTATGGAATATTTAAATAAGCGCCCTGATATTGTTAAAGGCGTTATTATTCATCCAGACTTCAGAGCTGAAGAGACGAAGGAAAAGATTAATAGAATCTGTCGCGATAACAGAATTCAGGTATCTACTGAGGAGAAACCTTTTAATATTCTGTCTCAGAAAGAGAATTGTTTTGTAATAGCAGTAATAAATAAAGAGACTTCTACATTGTCAGAAGGTAATCACATTGTTCTTGTTAATCCATCTAATGCAGGTAATCTTGGTACTATTATGAGAAGTAGTCTGGGATTTGGAATTAAGGATATTGCGATTATCACGCCTGCTGTAGATCCGTTTGATCCTAAGACTGTGAGAGCTTCGATGGGAGCGTCTGCAAGCGTGAGAGTTGAGCTTTTCGAGAAGTTCGACGATTATAAGGAGAGATTTGGCAATAATCATTTTTATCCATTTATGCTTGATGGTTCTTCAAGTATGCAGTCTACTCCGATAAAGGAGAATTTTAGTTTAATTCTTGGAAATGAGGCTACTGGACTTCCTAATGAGTTTCAGCATATAGGTCAGCCAATTAGAATTGAACACACAAGTAATATCGATAGTTTAAATTTACCTATCGCTGCAAGCATTGCTATGTATGAGGCGACTAGGAATAATTATATTTAAGGAGAATGTTATGAATAAGAGATTGATTTCGTTTTTGTTGGCTTTGTCCCTTTTGATGGGTTCTACAATGACAATTACTTCATGTAGTTCCATTAGCGATATGATGGGTCGTGCTGAGAATATTCACGAGAAGAATAAAAAAGACAAAGATGACGACGATGATGACGAGGACGAAGACGAGGACGAAGATGACGTAGAGGAGACCAAAAAGCCAAAGCGTACAGAAGAGACTGAGGAAGAAGTAGAGGAAACTACTGAAGAGACTACAGAAGAGACAACAGTAGAAACTACTGAGGAGACTACAGTAGAGACAACAGAGGAAACCACTGCTGAGACTTCTGAGACTGCTAATTCTTCTGATGATGTAGATTATCTTGGTTCAATCGAGGGTGATACTTATACAAATAGTGGATTAGGTTTTGCTTTTGAAGCAGGAAGTGACTGGGTTCTTGTTGATACAGAGGCATATATGAATGCAGCTATTGACAGTGCTTCAAGTATTACTGAATACGATATCGAGGCAAGTTTGGAGAATTCAGGTACTATAGTAATTATGTCTGCTATTTCTAATAAAGATTTTGCTTCAAATGTTAATATTTCTCTACTTCAGACTATGGGCATGAATACTAATTCAGAATATTTCATGACTATTTATGCTGAACTTATGGCAGACCAACTGACTACATACATGGGTGGTGGTGAGGAGACTTTCCCTTGTTCTGTAGTTGAAGTTAATTTCCTGGGAGAGAATACATACTGTGCTCAGATTGAATGTACTGTAAGTGGTGTAACTTATTCAGAATATATAATTCTTTATCCTGTTGATTCGTTCACAGTGCAGATTGTATTTACATTGCAGGGCGGTGTGGATATTGAAGATGCATGTGCTGCATTCAAAAAGTTGTAATTTTGTTTAAAAATAGCAAATTTGCTATTGATTACAAAAAAATCTAATGTTATAATTGCTCGGTGCACAAGAACGGGCACGGTTTTTAAGATACTAACGATGGAGGTGAATATAATGCCAAACATTAAGTCAGCTATTAAGCGCGTAAAGGTTGCAGAGAAGAAGACAGCTGCTAATAAGATGAAGAAGAGCGAGATTCGTACAACAATTAAGAAGGCTAATGCTTCCATTGCTGCAGGCGATTCTGCAGAGGCTTTGAAGACAGCTCAGAAGACATTGGATCAGGCTGCTGCTAAGGGATATATCTCAAAGAACGCTGCTTCACGTAAGAAGTCAAGACTTTGTAAGGCTGCTGCTAAGGCACAGGCTTAATTAGTAAAAGCTAATTCAAACTGCTCTACTTGGTAGGGCAGTTTTTTTGTGCAAAAAAATATCCTCCTTACGGGCTGGGCAGGAGGATATGATGTTGTAAATTCGCTCAAAAATTCGATTACTTTACCATTACTGGTGCTTCAGACCATTCCTGATTGTAATCAATGTTAAGATATTTTCCTTGAAGATTAGCTGATTTAATATCAAAGGAAGCGATTTCCTGAGCTTCTATACTTAAAGTTTTAAAATCAGACAGGTTATGAACAATAGGTAATCTTGCACATTTAGACATAACTTTAAGGCAGTAACGGCCATCTTTATTAAATCCAAGAACTCTTATATAAAGTGGGTTTCTGAATTTATCCAAATCAGATTCTTTACGGCCGAGAAGTAAAGAAGCACAGGCTCTGTAGATTCTTCCCATAGTAAAATGTTTTGTATTTAGTTTCTCTTCAAAGGCTCTAAAATCTAAATCTTTCTCTTTGAGTCGTGATTCACAGATGTTTTTGAGATATCCAGACAAACCATCGCCCATATAGGCGTAGGTCTCAAGCTCTTCATTTGTTAAAGAAGTAACTCGGTCTACTATATCTCTTACATATGAGTCGTAAGATAAAACCTTATATTTCCCCAATGATATATCAGAAAGATAAGAAGCCAGAACATAATCAGGCATAGTGCCGTTTAATTTAACTGCAAGAGTTGAGATGGAGTTAGTGTTACATTCCATGATAACTTCTCTAATTGCACTTGCAGAAGGATATTCAGTTAAGCTGTTTGAAGAATAATCATTTCCAACTCTTCTAATCATGTGAATTGTAATTGGATGAGCCTTATTTGCTTTGTTATAAGCATTAATCTCCTTAATATATTCCAAGGCAAGAATTGCGTTTGGTTTACGAAGAATATTTGGTAAAAACTCTAATTCTTCTTCTGACCATTTTTTCTTAAGTTCATCATCGTTCTTTATAGTATTAATTACTGCATTAGCAGAAGAGGCTGGATAGGACATTCCATCTTTAAGGTTTGCCTTAAGTGAATCCTTGTAGAATTCATTATTCTCAAAATCAGTTTCTGCTAACTTTTTTATTATGTCGCCCTGGTCGACATCAATTCCAAAAGCAATATCAGTTACAACTTTGGTAGCTGTAAGAGTTCTAATGGCGCCGCTTGCAAATTCTGTTGCAGGTGCACATGAATAAACGAAAGGAAGTTCAAGAACAATATCAGGACCGTAAAAAGTATTCTTTTTCTTTTGTGCTGAAGTTACAAGTAAACTTTCTGTTCTTGCTGATTTGGGCATAATGGAAGGAAGACCACGCTGAGTAAAACTTCCGCTCATAACAGCCATGACCAGGCTTCTTGAGTCGTTTATTTCCTCACGTACTTTTCTTATCAGATACTCATGTCCTAGTGTATATGGATTAAATTCTGATACTATGCCAATAACTCGCATTGCTTGTTTCCTTTGAATTTATTTAATGTATAATTATTTAAGCATTATAACAAAAATACTAAGGTTTTATATATGGCAAGTTTTTTTACTAATCTTTTTAGACCAAAGAATATTAAATATTTTGTTGGAATAGCTGTTCTTATCGTCTTAGGCGGTCTTTATCTGTGGTATGCAGATAACTATGGAAACAAAAAGCAGATTATTCTTGAAGGACATAAAGTAATAGATTATGAGTGGCAGAGTGTTGCCGCCTCATATAATGTAACTACTGATTATATCTGGGCACGTACAAAATCTGTTCTTATAAATGATGAAGGTTTTGTTCCTTCTTATTACATGATTCAGGGTGAATTAACCGAAGAGGAGGACGAATACTCATCAAGTATCCTTCTTACAGACCAGGCACTTTTGTTGTCAGTTTATGTGCGTAATAACGACCGTATTGCAGCTATGAATCTTAAAGATAAGATTGTAAGAGAATTCAGGGATTCAGAAAGTGGACTATTCTTGTCTGATATCGGAAATGGAAGTAAAACTGTTTCAGTTCATGATAATATGATTTTTCTTGACAGCCTCCTTGATTATTATTCTTTTTCCGGCTCGAAAGGCGATTATCAGCTCATTTCTGAGATGTGTGGGTTACTTTTCGATGAGGAGGGAAATATCAAGCCTTCCGAACTTAGTTATGCAACTTTATTAAGTAATGACGTTCAGTTTGAAGACGGTCAGGCAGTAAGTGACAGCAGTAAACCTGAGAATACTTCAACAATAGTGAATAAGTTTAATGGAATAGAGCTTCGTGCAATAAAACTTAAACTTATTAATAATCTTGAGATAAATGGACTTATAGCAGAAGGCTCTTATGACAAGGCGCTCGCAATTGTGCGAGGCGGACTGATTTCTGGTGAGATAGGTCTATATGCTTACGGATATGCTATTAATACAGACGGAAGTACTGACTATATATATGAGGGATCTGTGTCAGGTTCTGTTGATGTCGAGGCATCCATTGAGACTCTTTTGAATCTTGTTGAAGTTAATGAAGGGAATTACGTTTCTTATTCGCTTATAAAAAGACTTATACTAAATTCGAATAAAGTAGGCAATATGTATCAGCTTATTACAGGTGAATACTATGGCTCAGTTAATCTTAATTCATATCTTTACTGTCTTAAAATGGCAGAGATTATGGATGATGAGCCATTCTTTGAAGTTCTTTGCAAAATAATTGGTGGACAGGTGGCTACTTATTCATCAAGCCCTGTTTTAAGTATGGTTTTCAGAACAAGAGGATACAGATATCTTACATATGCTGAAGATAATCTTCTTACATATTTATTTTTGACATAAAAGATAGATTAGCCTCTGTTACCGCCGTAAAGGCCTTCAGGATATTCAGCTGATGGATTCCAGAGAATAAATTCATTAAGTCCCTGATCCTGAATAGCTTTAATCTGGTCGTTAATAGCATCATAACCATAATTCATATATCTTCCAGAACCGAGATAAGATGCAGTAAAGGCCTGACAATAAGGTCTTACTGTACTGTAGCCTTCGCGATTATGATACAGGCTTCCAAGCTGAAGTGCAGAGTACATAATGTCGTAAGGCTCAAGATCTGGATAATCAAAAACATGACCATTCATCATGGTTCCAAGTGCATAGTGAGAAGGGTAGATCATAGGACAAAGTGAATCTACACCAGTAAGGCCAACTACAGACCAGTCTTGACCAAGGATACTGCCATCTAGCTGGCTTGATACAGCGATACCAAAGATATCAGCAGATACAGGAACACCATAAGTGTCCTGAATTCTAAGTCTTGCTGTCTGAAGGAATCTGTTAATTGCATCAGCTCTTGAAGGAACTTCTTCCTCAAGACCAAAATAAGGGGCAGAGCCAGTTGTTGAACTTCCAGTAGGGAATCTTACGTAGTCAAACTGAATCTCATCAACGCCCATTGCGACTGCTTCTTCAGCAAGATCAATCAGATAATCCCAGTTACGTGAATCATATGGATTAACGAATGCCTCAGAACCTTCGTTAGAAAAATAAAGGACATCACCATTACTGTCGCAGATAGCTCTGTCTGGATAGGTGTTTGCAAGGTTAACGTCCTTAAAACAAACGATTCTGCCAATTACCCAGATATTGTTCTCATGGCATTTCTCACAGACCATTGAGAGATCATAAGCTTTTGGACTAACATAGCCTATCTCATGGGCCATTGCATTAGAAGTATTAAAAAATATGGCATTTGCTTCTTTAAGATCGATAACGAATGCGTTAATCTCTGAATTATTAGCTATTTCAATATTAGTATCAAGGTTAACAGCTGCATTAAGGTATAAACCATGAACTTCACGTCTGTTAATTTCTGCACCACCATCAAGAGAAGGTAGTGGTCCCCAATAATTCTCACTAAGTTCATTATATGGAAGAAGTTCTTCAATCTGGCGAAGTGTTGTTGTTGGCGGAGCAGTAATCTCAACCATTGTCGCCTGTGAAGAAGCAATTGTCTCAGAAGTAGTCGGATTAATTACAAACATTGGCTCATCATGTGGCTTGGAATTCATTCTGCCGATAAAGGTTCCTATAAAAAGAACTAAGCCAACTGCAGCAACAGCTCCTGACATAAAAACAAGACCACGAAGAGAACTTACTACTTTTGAGGTAGCAAATCTGTCGCGGTTATTTTTAAACATGTTTTTATCATATTTGTAATTACTATTCTGATTAAGCATGAGGATATTATACATTTGCTACACAAAAACCACAATTATATATTTATATGTGATAAAATACTCTAAATAATAACGAGCTTTCAGAGGTAATTATGGTTGTACGTGAATGTGGCGGTGGATTGGTTTTCTATGAAGACAGTGTTCTTCTTGAGCAGAACGACAAACTTGAGTGGGCTTTCCCTAAGGGTGTCGTTCGTAAGGGCGAGAAGGTTAATCTGATTGCAGTAGAGCGCGTAAAAGTTGAGACAGGAATAGATGCCGAGATACTTGCACCTTGTGGTAAGACCAAGTATGAGTTTTATTCTGTCAGCAGACGTAAACCAGTTCACAATAATGTGTCATGGTATGTAATGAAAGCAACTAACAATAATCCGGTTCCGAATCCTGAAGCAAATGTAGTGAAGGCTGAGTTTATCCCTGTTGAGGTTGCACTTAAGACTATAACTTATAGTCAGGATAAGACTCTTCTTATGATGGCTTATCAGAAATATAAAGAGCTTACCTGAGGTGAATCTTGGCTTCAATAATTACACTTAAACATGATGGTAAATCAGAAATCGAGATTTCCAAATCTGTATTTATAGGGCATGCTAAGCATGTTACAACTCCAGAAGAAGCAATAAGCTTTGTAGATGAGATTAAATCCAAGTATCCAGATGCTCGTCATAATTGTTATGCCTGGATAGTGAGTGGCGATGTCTCAATGCAAAAATATAGTGACGATGGTGAACCGCAGGGAACTGCAGGAATGCCAATGCTTTCCTGTCTGACCAAGAAAAACATCACGAATGCGGCCGTAGTCGTTACAAGATATTTTGGCGGAATCCTTCTTGGTAAAGGTGGACTTGTAAGAGCATATAGCGATACCTGTGCAGAAGCTTTACTTGATGCTGAGATTATCGAAGAAAAGCCTTGTGTAACATTCGCATTTTATGTTGACTATTCTTTGAGTGAACGTATTACGTATGATATAAAAATGCGTGGATACAGACTTGATAATATTGAGTATGGCGCGGATGTACGAATATTCGTTACCTGTCTTTCAGAGAGTGTAGAGGAATTTACTGAGTTTTTAACAAATGCTACTTCGGGTAAGGTAGAACCAGAGAAGATTAGAGAGTTTATGGATGTATATGATTAGTTTTTAACTTGAAAGTTATTATTTTCGAAAGAGGGTAAAAGAAAATGGATGAACTAAATGAAGGTGCCAGAATCCCTGATTCACAGGCAACTGAAATGGAAAAGAAAAATGAGGTTACTGAAGTAGTAACGGAACAGGAAACTAATACTGCAGAAACAAAAACAGAAACAGCTGTTACCGATGCTTCATCTTCTGAAGAGATTATTACTCAGGAGGTTACCACTGAGGTTCCTGAAGAGGTTTCTGGAGAAGTTTCTGGAGAAACTGCTGATGATTCAGAAGCTATACGTAAAACAGCTCTTATTGAGAGTGAAGTAAAAAAGACTGAGAGACATAAACGTCTGATTACAGCGATTACTGCTGCTATTATAGTAATCGGTCTTCTGGCAGTAATTGGAATGCAGACAGTTTATATTTATAAGCTGAGTACTGCAAGAATTGGTATTATGACTTACGAGAATTCCAGTTACCGTGAGGAAAAGGAAGAAAAAGACGATTCGGAAGAAAAAGAAGAAAAAGAACTTATTGAGGCAGAGAGAAAAGACGTGGTTGATCCACTTTTTAATCTGGAAGAAGCTGCAAGTGTTACTGATCCTAACAAAAAGACACTTAAGACCTGGGAAATTGCAAATGAAGTTATGCCAGCAACTGTGTCTATTTATATTGTTCAGGACTATTCAGGAAGCGAAGTAACATTAGCTTCTGGCTCTGGTTTTGTTATCACAGAAAACGGATATGTTGTTACTAATAAGCATGTTATCGCTGATGCGATTAGTGACCGTCAGCTTAAA
This sequence comes from Clostridia bacterium, assembly GCA_024403775.1. Classification (GTDB taxonomy): domain Bacteria; phylum Bacillota; class Clostridia; order Saccharofermentanales; family Saccharofermentanaceae; genus Saccharofermentans. The sequence continues at coordinate 47,167 of JAKSRE010000012.1, forward strand.
ATAGCTGTAAGAGTACCAGGTATTACGGAAGCTTTTACTGCCAAAATTGTTGGTTCAGATGAGCAGACAGATATTGCAGTTATTAAGCTCAATACTTCAGAGAAACTAAAGTGCGTTGTACTTGGTGATTCTGATACTCTTCAGGTTGGTGAACTTGCTGTAGCAATTGGTAATCCTCTTGGTTCATTTGAGAGTACAGTTACAGTAGGCGTTATTTCTGCGAATTCCCGTGAGATGAATACCAATGGATATTCAATCAATCTTTTGCAGACAGATGCTTCAATAAACTCAGGTAACAGTGGTGGACCGCTCATCAATTCATTTGGTGAAGTTATTGGTGTAACAAATGCCAAGATTACTTCTGCCGAAGGCTTGGGTTTTGCAATTCCTATTAATACTATCAAGGGTATTATAGAGTCAATTATCCAGTATGGTTATGTGGCTAACAGACCTACCCTCGGTGTATCAATTCAGACAGTAGTAGAATCCTCTTATTTTGGGGCAAATGCGGGATTTTATGTAGCTTCTCTTGTTGAGGGAGGACCTGGTGAACAGGCAGGACTTCAGATTGGTGATAGAATTGTGACATTTGATGGAGTTGAAATAACTTCAACTAATGATATTATTAGTATACGTGATGCTCATAATGTAGGAGATTCCATTAAAATTGAAGTAGAACGTGATGAAGAAATTGTTGAAGTAATTCTTGTAATTGGCGATAGTGCTGATTATGAGGACTGATGGGAGAGTTATGTATAACTATAACAAGAATATTAAGGATAAAGTTTGGGTTAAGGTAGTAGCTGTTTTTTTGGTTGCTGCTATGCTTTTATCTGCGGCTGCCGTTCTGTTTATGCTTATAGCAGCAATGTGATTTTGATTTATTTTTTGCAGCACTCGTTTTTTATTGGCGGGTGCTGTATTTTTTTTGCTCATTATTTAATTAGATGCTTTATTCTGATATAATTTAACGACTAGATTTTAATTATTGGAGTAATTATGGCCCAGATTGTAAAATGTCCTAATTGTACTGCCAGCCTTCATTTTGATGCGGCTAGTGGTAAGGTTCAGTGTGAATATTGCGGAGCTTCATTTAATGTTGATGAACTTATGTCATCAGCTACTGAAGCGGATGAGAAGAAACTTGAAGATTTGGCATCAGATAAGGAACAGGTAACTGAAGAGATTGTAAATGAAGTTACCTATGAAGAAGAAGCAGATGACGAAGAATTTAAAGAAGAGATTGATGAATCTGTTGAATTAAATGAGAACGAGCATCAGGAATTTGTTTGTAACAACTGTGGAGCTCACGTTATTGCAGACAGATCAACCAGTGCAACCTTCTGCGTATTCTGTGGTTCACCTCAGGTAATTCAGTCGAGAATTGAAGATAAATTTAAGCCTCGTTATATTATTCCTTTCAAATATACAAAGGAGCAGGCAATAAATGGTTTCCTTAAGTGGTGTAAGGGCGGACGATTTGCACCATTTGGTTTTGTTTCCAGTGAGAATATCAATAAGATTACTGGTATTTATGTTCCTTTCTGGCTTTTTGATCAGGAAGTTCATTCTGATATCCATGCTGAAAGTAAACATGTGAAGTCTACTACTACTGGTAACAAAGAGACCATTACAACATCAACCTACGATATAAAGTATCTTAAGAAATTTAAATTCAGCAGGGTTCCTCTTGATGGTTCTTCGAAGCTTGATGATATGCTGATGGAAGCAATCGAACCATTTAATTATGAGGAACTTAAGGATTTTAATCCTATGTATCTTGCTGGCTATTTTGCAGAGCGCTATGACCTTGTTCCTAAGGATCTTACTGAGCGAATGAATAAGCGCTCCAAAGAATATGTGCAGCAGGAGTTTAATGAATGGACTACTAGTTATGGTTCTGTAACAAGTAAGACGGATAATTCTGTATATCTGGAACCTACTGCCAAGTATGCACTGCTTCCAGTATGGTTCTTACATTATAAGTATCTGTCCAAGGATTACTATTTTTGTATGAATGGACAGACGGGTGAGGTTGCTGGAATTCTTCCTAACAGCCGTCTTAAGACAACACTTATATTCTTTGTATTACTGGCTATATTTGCTGTTATAGCCAGAATTATTCTTGGTAGCATAATCGGAGGTTTTGTAGGATGAGTGAGATGGACGAATTCAAGATTAATACCGCCGATGTCAAAGTTGATGGTAATAATAAAGATAAGAATAAGATAGAGAGCATTAAATCATATAAGAGAAGCCTTTTTGCTGAGTTAAATACTTTCTCAGGAATTTTTATAGCAGCTCTTGCTTTGGTTATTGCTTTTTGTATTGGACTATATGTGTACATGTGTATAGTTCCAGCAAAACATGTGTATCTGTATGATAAGGCTGATGTCTTCACAGATGATGAGGAAGAAGAACTTCTAGATATGGCAAAGAAGTTATCTAAGTCCGAAGATTTAAATGTTCTTATTTATTCTACACGTGATAAAGGAAGCGGTTACGGTTCTTCAAGAGAAGAACGTGCAAGATATGCTGGTGACATGTATACAAAATACTGTGTAAAAGAGCAGATGAGAGACAATTCTGGCTTTTGCATACTTATTGATTTGGAAAATGATGAACCAGGTAAGAGATTTTTTTGGCTTTTTACGAACGGAACCGCATACTACACTTTGTCTGATGATGAAGTTGAGAGTATCTTTATGAAATATAAGAGTACTTTGCAGGATGAAGAGTATTATGATGCCTTTTTTATGATTCTAAGAGAACTTCAAAAGCACGATTATACTTCATTTGGCTTGTATTTTGCTTATCTGTTGATTATTTTGATTCCAATGTTTCTTGCATGGATAGTAACTCTTCTTATAAAGCCGCATCATAAACTGGATATTAAACCAAGTTATTCAACTTATACGGCAGAAAAGATAAGTAATGGATCTGTCTGCACTCTTAAGAAGAGGTCAGTAAGAGTTGTCGTTCATGAAAGCAGTACTGGATCTTCTTCTGGCGGTGGCGGCTTCAGCGGTGGCGGCGGCGGAGGCGGTCACAGCGGTGGCGGTGGAGGATTCTTCTAATTGAAGAGTTTTCTATAATTTATTTATTCGAGGTTATTCAAATGTCGCATTATTATGACGAGAATCCGACAGCAAAATCTGATAAGAAAGTAATTACATATAGATCTAATGGAACAAATTTTGAATTTGTTACTGATACTAATGTATTTAGCCGAAATGAGATTGATTATGGTTCGGATTTTTTGCTTAACTGTATGATAGAAGATTTGAAGCAGGATAAAAGGCTTACAAGTGGCAAGGAATTTCTTGATCTTGGCTGCGGTTATGGTCCTGTAGGAATTGTTATGAAATCAGTCTTTAAGGGACTTGTAGTTACTCAGACTGATGTTAATGAGCGTGCTGTGAACCTGGCTAAAGTAAATGCTAATAATAACAGAATTCCAATTCACGATTTGAAGCAGGGAAGTGTTATGGAGCATTTTAGAGAAGATGAGATGTTTGACATCGTTGCAACAAATCCACCAGTAAGAGCAGGAAAAGCCATAGTGTTCGCTTTTTATGAGCAGGCGTATAAGCATATGAATGAGGGCGGAATGATTTATGTCGTTCTTCAGCGTAAGCAGGGGGCTCCTTCAACAGAAAAGAAATTACAGGAATTGTTTGGTAACTGTGAGACTATGGGTGTCTCAAGTGGCTACCGTGTTATGAAATCAATAAAGAAATCTGACAACGAATAGAAGGTGTTTTTATGTCGGACTTAATAAATGCCGGTTCTTTTTTCTATATTTATTCTTTTATTGGATGGTGTGTAGAAGTTATATATCATGGAGCGATAAAGAATAGATTTGTAAACAGAGGGTTCCTTAATGGTCCTGTTTGTCCTGTCTATGGTGTAGGTTTTTATGGAGTTGTACTTCTCTTGACTCCGTATATTGATAATTTTGCTTTATTGTTCTTTGGGTCCATGCTTATTACCAGCCTCATTGAACTTTTTGCTGGCTTCATATTGTATAAGATTTTTAATCTCAGATGGTGGGATTATACAGGCAATAAATTCAATATTGGCGGATTTGTTTGCCTGAGATTCTCAGTCTATTGGGGATTAGCAGGAACCTTTGCTATGCTGGTTATTCATCCTCCCGTTGAAGCGTTTGTTATGAATATGCCTAATATAGTTAAAGTGGTTCTTCTTGCTTTTTTCTCTGTTGTATTAGTAATAGATTTTATTGCAACCGTTCTTGCTGTACTTAAAATTAAGAAGAGAATCTTACTTATTAGTGAAGCATCTGAAGAACTTAGGGTTATGTCCGATAGAATTGGTGGCAAGATATTTGATCATGTTGAACCAGTAGTTAAAAAGTCTGCTCCAGTTATTGAAGGTTATGGAGAGATTAAGGAGCTTTATAATAAGAATCGTGCTGAGGAGAAACGTCTTTATCAGGAACATCGAGCTCAGGAAAAAGCTTTGTATGATAAACTTATGGCTAAAGAAAAAGCAGAGTTTGATAAAGATCGTCAGAGACTTGTTGACAGGATTAATGATGCCATTAATTCGATTAACAGTCATGAGCACTATGTTTTAAGAAGAATTACAGATAACGAGGGTCAGCATAATATAATCAGAAGACTGATTCAAAGAGAATTATTTGATTCTGATAAAATTGATGAGGAGAGTGAAGAATAATGAAGATTATGGTTGCTTCAGATATACATGGTTCATTGCCAATGTGTAAAATGGTTTTTGATAAATTTCATGAATTGAAGTGTGATAAGATCCTGTTACTGGGAGATTTACTTTATCACGGTCCGAGAAATGATATCCCTGAAGGATACGAACCAAAGAAAGTAATTGAACTTCTAAATAGTGAGAAAGAGAATATTCTTGCTGTTCGTGGTAATTGTGATACAGAAGTAGATCAGATGGTATTAAATTTTCCAATACTTGCTGATTATATGTATCTTGTATCAGGAAATCTTGTTGTATTTGCTACACATGGTCATAAGATTAATCCTGAGAATCCTCCTTGCAGTCTTCCACAAAATGCAATTCTTCTTAATGGACATACACATATAGCCATGGATGTTATGAAAGACGGTTACAGATATATGAACCCGGGTTCTCCAACAATTCCTAAAAATGGAACGGAACCTTCTTATATTATTATTGAGGATGGAAAGGCAGAATTAATCAAATTCTGATATGAGGATAAAACTATGGCAGATGTAGATTTAAATAACATTAAGCTTAAAGCTATGATGCAGCAGATTAAAATCTCAAGAAGCGAACAGAATATGCTTGATCTTCTTGCAGAGGCTGCAGTTTGCAGCTATCTTGTTCCAGTAGATGGTACAGATAAGATTAGTTTTCATGCACTTCAGGGAAGTGGTAATAAAGTATATCTCGTGGTATATGCTGATGGCGAGACTTTTCTTAAGGACTTCTCAGCAGATAAAAAGCAGAAAACTGTACTTGCAACTTTTGCAGATCTCATTGAAGCTGTTTTAAATGAGTCATTAAACATGGATGGTTTTATCCTTAATCCTGGTCACGAAGAGATTTTGTTTGGTAAGGATATGCTTAAACTTATTAAGGATCAAATGCCTCAAAAAGAAGAGTCTTCTAATGATGATGCTGACTCAAAGGCAAAAGAAGCCATAGAGGATATAAAGATTGGTGACAGTAACAAGTATCCAGAAGGTTTAAGAGATATTATTAATTCTTTTGGTACATTAAAAAGTGAGGTTACCAAGATTTTCCTTCGCTTATATCAAAAAAATCCCAACTCTGATTCATCAGAAAAAGAGATGGGATGGTTATTTGTAATTGAGTTTAACAAAGTATGTTCTGGCGATCTTCAGAAGACTATTTTTGGAGAATTTGATCAGGTAGTGGCTGATTATGTTGATAATATGCCATATATCATAATCAATTCTACATCTGCTCTTGGAAAAGAGGCCATGAATAATGCAGAGCCAGTTTATTCTCAGTTTGATGAATAATCAAAATTCTGAGAGTTTATCCTTTGTAATTTTATAAATTTTACGAATTCTTCGTTTAGAGTGATCAGTTTTGCGTTCGATTGGTTTTACTATCTTATTCCAGTTATGGTAAAACTCAAATAGGTTACGCTCGATACTTTTTGAAGCTTTGTATTTTAAATGGATTAGTGTATTAGCGTCACGCTCTGCGTGGCGTTTATTATATCTGTCAATTGTCTCGTTATAAGCTACTTCAACCTTGTTGGCAAAAGATTCCGCATCAAAATCTTTTACTGAAGATACGGCGTTTGAAGCGAGCTTATTATAAAAAATATCATCATTAAAAATCTCATCAGCAATTGATGGCAAATCGTCTGGATTACTGAAGACACGACTGTTAACCTTATCATTTAATATAGTTGCAATGCAGTCATCATATCTGGCTATTACTGGTAAACCTGAAGCAAGAGCTTCGTAATATGTAAGCCCCTGAGTCTCAGAAGTAGAGCAGGATATAAATGCATCACCAACATGATAATATGTTGCAACTTCGCTATATGGAACGAATCCTGGGAAACGGACTCTGTCGCCTAGATTAAGTTCCAAAGCAAGAGCCTTTAAGTCCTCTAATGCAGGTCCATCACCAATAACTACAAACAAAATATTTGGATTCTTCTTAAGCATCTCAGGCATCTTACGAATAATCATATCGATGCTTTTCTCATGAGCTACTCGTCCAATAGACAGAAGGACTCTGTCGTCTGGAAGAATACTCCATTCTTTTTTAATCTCAGCAATTCTGTTTTTATCAATGCTATCGATACTAAAAGGCTTTAGATTAATGCCAGAAGGGATTATATATGTAGGCATATCTACTCCGTAAGAAGTTACGCTCTGTAATACCTTCTCAGTAGGAACAATAAGTGAATTAGCTGATTCACAGTATACTTCGGAGAGTTTACGTGCAAGAGTTTTTGCAGGTATATCTGCTATTTTAATCCCATGAGTAACGTAGTGAGTATAATCCTCCCACATTGTGTGATATGTGTGAATGTGTGGGATACCAAGAGTTTTTGCGATAAGATGCCCCATTATTCCCATAGAAAACTCTGACTGAGAGTGAATAATGTCTATTTTAAACTTACGGCATAATGCAAGAACACCAATGTAGTAAGGTTTTACTGCTCTATAAGGCTTAACAAATGCCAAAGAAATAGATGGAACTCTGTAGACAATAGGGTTTGTCTCAACAAGCTTAATCTTTTTTGAAGGCTCAGATATTGAGAAGATGTATACTTTGTGTCCTTTATCAATAAGACCGTTTGTCAAAGTATATATTGAACTTGATACGCCATTAATATTTGGAAAGTAATTATCTGTAAAAATTGCTATATTCATAAAATATTCCTCTGTCATTTCTTTTCGAAAATATTATAACCCAATTATTAAAAAATGCTATGATAGTGTATAATACACGATACTATATTAAAGGAATAAAGATTAAAAATCAGCATGGCAATTAATAAAGAAAAAGTTAATTCTGTACTAATGAGATATGAAGAGATCCTTGCTTCTATGCAGGATCCTGGTGTTATTAACGATAAAGAAAGATATCTTCGCCTATCAAAAGAATTAGGTGAGATGGAGCCTAAGGTGGCAACCATCAGAAGATATTTTGAGAATGAGAAGAAGATGGAGGAGGCTTTGGAACTTCTTCAGATGTCTGATGATGAAGAAATCAAGCTTCTTGCAAATGAAGAATTGAATGAGGCTAAAGCTGATACTGATTTTCTTGAACATGAGATTGCCCTTATTCTTGCGCCTAGAGATCCAAGAGATGAACGTAATGTTATCGTTGAGATTCGTGGCGGTGCTGGCGGTGAAGAGGCTGCATTATTTGCGAGCACCCTGTTTAAAATGTATTCAGGCTATGCCCAGAATAAAGGGTTCAGTATTGATGTTATTGATACAAATGAGACTGAACTTGGCGGATATAAAGAGATTGTCTTTGAGATTAATGGAAAAGGTGCTTATTCAAGATTTAAGTTTGAGAGCGGTGTTCACAGAGTTCAAAGAGTTCCAGTTACGGAGACAAGTGGTCGAGTTCACACATCAACTGTAACTGTTGCAGTTCTTCCAGAAGCTGAAGCAGCAGAGGTTAAGATTAATCCTGATGACTTAAGAATTGATACATACCGTGCATCAGGTAAAGGTGGACAGCACGTAAACAGAACAGATTCAGCTATCAGAATAACTCATATTCCAACAGGTATAGTTGTTCAGTGTCAGGATGAGAGAAGCCAGTATAAGAACAAAGATAAGGCCATGGCGGTTTTAAGTTCCAGACTTCTTGAGATGGCCGAAAACAAGGCCAAAAACGAAGTTGCAGATACCCGTAAAAATCAGGTCGGAACAGGTGAACGTTCTGAGAAGATTAGAACATATAACTATCATCAGGGACGTGTATCAGATCACAGAATCGGATTGACTCTTTATAAGCTTGAAGCTATCTTGGCTGGTGATTTGGATGAGATTATTGATGCACTTACAATTGCTGGTGGTGCCGATGAATTGACAGTAAATAATAGTGATCTTGATGAAGATTGATGAGGATGAATTACTATGAGAGTTAAAAAGTATGATAAAACTCATTTAATATCTGGTTTAGACGTTAAAGGGATGGAGGATGCAGCTAACCATCTAAGAAATGGTGAAGTTGTAGGTTTCCCTACTGAGACAGTTTACGGTCTTGGAGCTAATGCTTTTAGTGAGGAAGCTGTAAATAAGATTTTCGAGGCTAAGGGAAGACCTGGTGATAATCCTCTCATAGTTCATATTGCTGATAAAAGTATGATAGATGAATTAGTAGTTGAAAAAACTCCAACTGCTACTAAGCTGATTGATGCATTTATGCCAGGTCCTATCACTGTCATTATGCGTAAATCTGACAGGATTCCTTCAAATGTAACAGGCGGACTTGATACGGTTGGTATAAGAATGCCATCAAAAAAAGAAGCTAATGAATTTTTGAAGCTGTGTAACTGTCCTGTTGCAGCACCTTCTGCAAATGTTTCTGGTAGTCCTTCTCCGACAAGAGCTGACCATGTAATGGCTGATATGGATGGTTATGTTTATGCTGTAATTGACGGTGGAGAATCTGAATTTGGTTTGGAATCAACCGTGGTTGATGCGACAGGTGAGAAGCCAGTTATTTTAAGACCAGGTGCGATTACTGCCAAGATGATCGAAAATGCTCTGAATGAAGAGACATCAGATAAATTATCACTTGATGAAGGTGAGGCTCCTAAGGCTCCAGGAATGAAATACAGACATTATGCACCTCATTGTACTGTTGAAGTAATTATGCTTCCAGATAACTGTGAGATTATAAATGATGAGAATCTTAACAGTGAGTATTCTACAGAAGAACTTACTGATATAGATTTTGATAGTCTTAGTGAAGCTGAGAAGAGACAGTATTTTAATATTACGCTTCCATATTTTAATAGAATTAAGGAGATTTTAAGCAGTAATCCACTGGCAAGAATTGGTATTTTTGCTGGAGAAGAAGTTAGAAGTTCTATTGAGAAATTGGCTGATGAGAATATTTTTTATCACACAGAGTTTTTTGTGTATGGTAAGACCTGTGATGCTTCTTCTGCCTCACACTATTTGTTCGACGGACTTCGTGAACTTGATATAAATAAAACAGACATTATCCTTGCGGCAGGTTTTAATGGTACTGGCATCTCAAAAGCCTATATGAACCGTCTTTTGAAGGCTAGTGTTAAGTCAGGTGACTGTCCTGATGCTGTAAAAAATGGTGATGATATTAATTTAAGAAGTAATCGCTCTTTGGATTCATTCAAGGAGACTACTACAGCTTCAGTATTATTTATTTGTGATAAGAATCGTAACCTGTCTATTGCTGCAGAGACAATTATGCGCGATATGATAAGAAAGGAAGCACCATTTTGTTCTGTATTCTCAAGAGATGTTGGTGCTGAAATATATGCTGAATCATGTGGAATTAATGCTATTGATGGCGATAGTCCGGATGAGTTTACATTGAAGGCATTAAAAGACGAATTTAATATCGATGCTTCTTATATGAGAAGTATCAGAGGAGAAGCTTCAATTTATGATGATTCAAATTTGATTATATGTTTAAGAGAGAAGACTTTACAGAATTTAATCCGTAATTTCCCTCCACTTGAGAATAAGGCTTTTTCTTTATCTTCTTACGCTGCTAATTGTGGTTTGGTAGTAAAAAATGAACAGGGTAAGGTATTATCGCTTTCTCTTCCTGATCCTTCTGGTGAGAATTATGAGACACATCTTCATACTGTTAAGGCAATAAAAGCATTCCTTGATTTACTTTTCCCATATATTCTTAAAGATTTGGGCGTTAAGAGAATTTAAGCGTAAAGTTGGAACTAATGTTAATTTCTTTAGAAATTGTATTGTGATATAATTTTAGAGTAATAAACAAATAGTGGTACTGATACGAATTATTGTAATTAAAGCGTTTTTTATCTTGACTAAGTGGCATACTATGTGGTATTCTCACAAGGCTGTTTATATGTTTAACAGTTATCCTTGCTCGATACGAGATATCGGGCCTAATGTCCAAGAGGAGGTGAATGACACATGGCAAATCAATATCAGTTGATAGTTATCCTTAGCCCAGAGTTGGGAGAAGAGGGTATTAACAATTTGTCTGAGAGCATCAAGGCTAAGATTGAGGCTTCTGCAGTTTCCGTTGACGCTATCGATTCAATGGGTAAGAAGACACTCGCTTATGAGATCGCTGACCAGACAGAGGGCTTCTATGTAAAGTATACATTTACATCTGAGTCTGATTTACCTAAGGAAATTGAGCGTGTTCTCAAGATTACTGAAGGCGTTTTGCGTTACATCGTAGTTCGTATTGGCGAGTAATCGTTTAATAACGGAGGAAGTAACATGAACAAAGTAGTATTATTAGGTAGACTAACAAAGGACCCTGAAGTAAAGATGACTGCAAGCCAGACATCATTCTGTAATTTCACAATCGCTGTAGATCGCAGATTCAAAGATGCTAATGGTCAGAGACAGGCAGATTTCATTAGTTGTGTTGCTTGGAGACAGACAGCACAGTTTATCGGAAACTATTTCCGTAAGGGTTCCAAAATATTAGTAGGCGGAAGCATTCAGTCACGTTCATATGACGATGCTAACGGTCAGAAGAGATATGTAACTGAAGTCGTTGTTGATGAAGTAGATTTTGCTGATTCAGGACGTGCAGAAGGTCAGGCAAATGTAGGCTATAGTGTTCCACAGGCTCCTGTATCTTATGCTCCAGCAGCTCCAACTGCTCCTACAGCTCCAGTTGCACCAACCGCTCCAATGAGTTCAATACCTGTTGATCCAAGTATGAACGATGGATTCGGTCCTGCTGATGCTGATGATGTACTACCGTTCGAGATTTAATTCGAATTTGACTTGATTATTTAGATAATCGGATAAGGAGTTTAAAATGGCTGAGAATAGAGCACCTAAGACAAGTCGTGAATTTAACAATAATTCTAGACAGAGACGTCCACGTAGAAAGGCTTGCCAGTTCTGCGCTGATAAGGTAGAAGTTATCGACTTTATGGACGTAGCAAGACTTAAGAAGTGTACTTCAGAGCGCGGTAAGATTCTCCCTAAGAGAATGACTGGCACATGTGCTAAGCACCAGCGTGAGTTGACAACTGCTATCAAGAGAGCACGTCACATCGCACTTCTCCCATTCATTGCTGACTAATTTGATTCTTTGAATCTTTGTTTGAAGCAAAGGGAATAATATTGTATAATACATGAGCATTTTGTAATCGATGTTGATTACGGGATGCTCATTATTTTTGTTATTAAAATTATGTGCATATAGGAGGATATTGGAGATGAAACTTATACTTTTACAGGATGTTAAAGATGTAGGAAAGAAGAATGATGTTGTTGATGTAAATGACGGTTATGGCCGTAATTTCCTTCTTAAGAAGAAACTTGCTAGAGAAGTAAATGCAGCTAATCTTAATGATGTTAAGATGAAGAAGGGGGCTGAAGCAGAGCTTGCTAGAAGAGAACTCGAGAATGCAAAACTCCTTGCTTCCAAGATTGAGAATAAAGAGTTTGAACTTAAGGTTAAGTGCGGTGAGGGCGGTAAGCTCTACGGCGCTGTTACTTCTATGGATGTAGCTGAGGCTGTTAAGAAGCAGGGCTATGAAGTATCAAAGAAGAATATTGTTATCGATGGAACAATCAAAAATGTTGGTAAATTTGATGTTAAAGTAAAGCTTCACACAAAGGTATCAACAAAAATCGTTGTTAATATTGTTGCTGAGTAATAGGTTTACTATTAATGGACAGAGAATTCGGTGATAATTTAATTGAAAATAATGCTGCGTTAAATGAGGGAAGTCCTTCTTCTCGTAGTTTACCTTGCGATATTATCAGTGAGAAGGCAATTCTTCAGCTTTGCATGGCTAATCCAGATATTGTCAGTGTTGTTGCTGGAAAAAAACTTAAATCAGAAGATTTCTATGATTCTAGAAATCAGTTGATCTTTATTGCGATTTCAGATATTTATATGTCTGGTAAGAGAGCAGATTTTATTTCAGTATCGAATGAATTAAGTAATAAAGGTAAACTTAATCAGGCTGGTGGTACGAATTATCTCTATGAAGTAGCTAATTTCATGGCTGTCGCATCTAATATTGATGCATATATTGATTATGTTAAAGATAAGAGTCGTTCCAGACAATTAATTAATTATCTCGGTGATTTGACTAAGCTTGCCTATGATGACAAGAATGAAGCAAGCACAATTATAGATACTGCAGTTGGTGGTTTGTCTTCGATGAGAGATGCAGGAACTTCTGGTCTTACTTCTCTTGGAGCTCAGATTCGTGAGAACCTTCAGGAACTTCACGACATAACTACTGGTAAGAAAAAGATTGTAAAGATAAGAACAGGTTTTAAAGGACTGGATTTTCATCTTGGTGGTCTTAAGCCAGGTGCCCTTTATATTATTGCTGCTCGTCCAGGTATGGGTAAAACTTCTCTTGCAATAAATATTGCGACAAATGCTGCTCTTAATTATAACGAGACAGTATGTTTCTTCTCATTGGAAATGAGTAAGAAGGAACTGGCAAATAAGATTTTGATTACAAGATCTAATGTTGATGGCAAGAAACTTCAGCGTGCTGAGACTACTCCAGCTGAGGAGCAGGAACTTGCTTCATCTCTTACTGAACTTGCAAGAATACCTTTTTATATAGATGATGATTCTCAGACCAATCCGATTACTATGCGTTCCAAGCTTAAGCAGAAGATGGCAAATGGCGGAGTTTCTGTTGTTGTTGTTGACTACATTGGTCTTATGACTATGCCAAATATCGGTAAAAATACTTCAAGACAACAGGAGATTGCGGATATCTCACGTAATTTAAAACTTCTTGCGATGGAACTTCAGGTGCCTGTTATTGCACTTTCTCAGTTATCCCGTGGTGCTGAGCAGCGTGAAGATCATACACCAATGTTGTCTGATCTTCGTGATTCTGGTGCTATCGAGCAGGATGCGGATGCAGTAATTTTTATCGACAGAGACAGTTATTATCGAGATAAGACAGATAAAAAGAAGACTAATGATAAGAATTCTGATGGCGATGGTGATAAGGATACTAATTCAAATCAGAATTCATCTAATGATAGTGAAGTATTAGATGCAAAGATAATTGTTGCCAAGAACAGAGCAGGTAGTACTGGTACCTGTAAGGTTCTCTGGATTCCAAAGAAAACTTTGTTTGTTGATCCAGTTCGTGATAATGGAGAACCACCTGAAGGATATATGTCCAAGGTGTCTGCATTTAGTCGTACAACTGATGCAGCTTCTGCATCTGGTAACTATAGTTTTGAAGAACCACCAATGCCTGAGGAACCATATGTTCCTAGTGACAGTGACGTACCACCTCAGTATGATGAAGGAATACCTCCTTTTGAAGAGTTTGGTGAACCTCAATTTGTTCCAGATGAGGTGCCTTCCGGAATAGGTGAAGAACCTGGTGGGGAGCCAATTAATATGGATAATGAAGAGTTTTTTGCAGATTCTCATTCAGAATTACCACCTGATTTTATGTAAGGATATTTGATAATGGAGATTTCCACTAGAACAATAGAATTTATTAATAACACAGAGACCTTTTGCGACAAGTATCAGTTGCTAAAGGCCTCTGATATTATTGTGGGATTATCTGGTGGAGCTGATTCAACTGCTTTACTTATTGTGCTTAAAGAACTGACAAGTAAAAGGGGTATTAATCTTCATGCAATTCATATTAATCACTCATTAAGAGGGGTGGAGGCCGATAAAGATGAAGCCTTATCAAAAGAACTGTGTGAGAGATTAGATGTACCTTTTAAAGCCTTTAAACTTGATGTTAAAGGTTATGCAGAAGAACATAAAGTGTCTCTTGAGACAGCTGGAAGAATAATCAGATATCAGCAGTTTGATCTTTACTCTGAAGAGATTTTGAAGGTTAACTCCAAAGCTGTTGTAAGAATTGCTGTAGCTCATCATGCAAATGATCTTGCTGAGACTTTTCTTATGAATTTATTCAGAGGGTCAGGTCTTGAAGGACTCTGTTCACCAAGACCAGTTTTTAAAAATATTATTCGTCCTTTTCTTTTTACAGATAAGGCGAGTATCGTTTCTTTCCTTGAAGAAAATAACATAGAATATGCAGTCGACAGCACAAATGATGAATTATGCTGTACCAGAAATGGCTGGCGTAATACTGTATTACCTTCAATTCGTGAGGTGTCAGTAAAAGATCCGATTTCTGCTGTTAGCAGTACATATTCTCTTTTATATGAAGATTTAAAGTATATTCAAAGCGAAGTAGATAGAACCTATAATGATAATTCTCTTGAGATAAATGAGCATAGATTCCTTATGTGTAATACTATTGCTGACAAGCCTTTATCCATAGCTTCAAGATTGATTAGAAAACTGTGGCAGGATACTTTTGGCAATCTCATTGATTTTGAGCAGACCCACCTTAATATAGTACTGGATTTTGTTAAAACTAACGGCCACAAAAAATCACTTAGTACGATTCAGTTAAGCTTTGCCCGAAAGTGTTTTGTTTTTGATAAATTAGTTGGTTTTTGTGATAGCGAGAGCCTGCTTTCAAATGTAGAATTGATTGTAGCATCACATGGCTTTGTTCTGTGTGATGAAAGCATGCGAGAAGACTTTTTAATTACTTCACCTGAAATACCACATTTATCTATTCCTTTTGTAGTTCAAAAGATTGAGAATGATGATAATTTAGAGTATAATAATTTGTCATGGTTTTTACCGATTTTTGAGAAAGAAGAAGGTAAAAGCCTTGTTGTGACTAATAGGATAAGGGATTTAAAGTTTACAAGAGCTGGCTCTTCGTCCAGTAAAAAACTGTCAGATGCTCTATGTGACAGATATGTGCCTTCTATTGTTAGAGATAATGTAGTTGGTATAACTGATACAGATGGCAAGCTTTTATGGGTTCCAGGTGTTGGTCATAGCAGGGGATTTATTGACGAGTGTTCGAGACAGAAGATGATGGAAGAATATAAAGAAAAGCCTTTATATTTTTGCAGAATATCTTTTAAGGAATAGGAGATAGATTATGATAGATACATCAAAAGTTTTGATTTCACGTGATGAATTAAGCAAGATGGTTGATGATGTTGCATCTAAGATAAATGAAGCTTATAACGGCGAAGAACTTATAGTTGTAGGAATACTTACTGGTGCTTTCGTTTTTATTTCTGATCTTGTAAGAAAGCTTGATATGCCTGTTACTATTGACTTTATGCAGGTGTCATCTTATGAAGGTGAGAACTCTACAGGCGTTCTTAAGGTTAAGAAGGATTTATCTACAGATATTACTGGAAAGAATGTTTTAATTGTAGAAGATATTATTGATACTGGATATACATTGCAGTGTCTCAAAAATATGCTTGGCAAAAATAATCCAAAGAGTTTGAAGATTTGTGCTGCATTCGACAAGCCAGACAGAAGAGTAAACGATTTGAAGCCTGATTTTAAGGGACTTGTTATTCCAGACGAATTTGTTGTTGGCTATGGACTTGACTATAATGGCATGTATCGTAATCTGCCAGACGTGTGCGTAGTTAAATTTGTGGAGGATTGAAATGGATAAAAAAGATATTGATAATGAAGTAAATAAGAAAGTTGATGGAGATGGCAAGAAGAATTTCTCTCCTAAGTTTAGCGGGGGATGGATTTTCTATATTGTTGTTTTTGTCATTATTCTTGTATTGTCTGAGACTGTATTCAGATTAAATGATACAGGTAAGAAGAATAATCTCTCAGATGTTTATGATTATATCGAGAGTGAAGAGAAGCAGGTAAAAAGCGTTGATATTAACGGTAATACGGTTCTTCTTACATATGCAGAGGGTGGACTTGATTACACAATTTCACGTAAGGTTCCTTCAACAGCAGTTGGTGATTTACTCACATACTTAAGAGCTGCCAAGAATGATGGACTTATTGAGACTTATGACTATACAGAGCCATTTGACCTTGGTTTGATTTTTAATGCCATCTTCTGTATTGGTTCACTTGTTATCATCTTTATGCTTTTCAGAAGCTTTTCAAAGCAGGCTAAAGATAATAACAGTGTATTCTCATTTGGTAATAACCGTGCAAAACTCACTAATCCTAATCAGATGAAGATTAGATTCAGTGATGTAGCTGGCTGCGTTGAGGAAAAAGAAGAGTTAGCAGAAGTTGTTGACTTCCTTAAAAACCCAGATAAGTACTATAATCTCGGTGCCAAGATTCCTAAGGGTGTAATTCTTTATGGTGTACCAGGTACAGGTAAGACTCTTCTTGCTAAGGCAGTTGCAGGTGAAGCAGGTGTACCATTCTTTAACATTTCTGGTTCTGACTTCGTTGAGATGCTCGTAGGTGTTGGTTCATCACGTGTTAGAAGCCTTTTTGCAGATGCTAAGAAAGCCGCTCCAAGTGTTGTATTTATCGATGAGATTGATGCAGTTGGACGTAAGAGAGGTGCAGGTCTTGGTGGTGGTAACGACGAGCGTGAGCAGACTCTTAACCAGATTCTTGTTGAGATGGATGGATTTAATTCAAATACAAATGTAATTGTTATAGCAGCTACAAACCGTGTTGATGTTTTGGATCCAGCTCTTCTTCGTGCAGGAAGATTTGACCGTAAGGTTATGGTAATGCCACCAGATGCTGATGGTAGAGAAGAGATCCTTAAGATTCATGCTCGTAACAAGAAGTTTACTAAGGACGTTGATTTCCATGAGATTGCATTGTCTACAGTAGGTTTTACTGGTGCTGATCTTGAGAACCTTCTTAATGAAGCAGCACTTCTTACAGCAAGACGTAATAAGAAGGCTACTACTTCACTTGAGATTAGTGATGCTATGTTCCGTGTAATGATGGGACCAGAGAAGAATTCCAAGAAGCTTACAGAGAAGTCCAAGCGTCTTACTGCTTACCATGAAGCTGGTCACGCAGTTGTATTAAGAGCTGTATCTGATACAGAGAAGGTTGACCGAGTTACAATTATTCCTGCTGGTTCAGCAGGTGGATTTACTGCATATAAGCCTAAGGAAGATTATGATTTCCATACAAAGCAGATGCTCATTAATTCAATCATGACTTCACTTGGTGGTCGTGCAGCTGAGGAGATTTTCCTTGGTGAGATTAGTACTGGTGCTTCATCTGATTTGCAGCACTGTAATCGTGTAGCAACTAACATGATTAAGAGATATGGTCTTTCTGATAAGTTCCCTAATCTTGTTTTTGGTGATGAGAATGAGGAAGTATTTATCGGTTCATCTTTTGGTCAGGTTCAGAGTTATTCAGACAAGACAGCAGCTGCTATTGACGAGGAGATTAAGAATATTATCGATAAGTGCTATCAGGATACTCTTAATATCCTTAGAGAGAAGTCCAGCATTGTTGAAGGTCTTGCAAACAGACTTATGGATGTTCTTAAGGTTGACGGACCAGACTTTGAGAAGTTGTATCTTGCTAATGGTGACATCAGCGTGCTTGAGAATAAGAGTGCAGCTCCAGAGCTTTCTACTTCTTCTGAAACTGATAAAGAGAAGTCTGAAGAAACTTCAGAGACTGAGACATCTAAAACTGATTCAGAAAGTGTTACAGAGGAGAAGGATAATAAGGAGTCTCTTTAATAGAGAATTCTTGTTACTTAAGTTTGATCTATGAGAACAGGACTTGTTTTGGAAGGTGGTGCGATGAGAGGTTTATTTACCTCAGGTGTCATCGACGTGTTGATGGAGAATGGCATCACTTTCGATGGTGCTGTAGGTGTATCTGCAGGTGCATGTTTTGGTGCTAATTACAAGTCTGAACAGATAGGTCGAGCTTTTAGATATAATTATAATTATCGTAAAGATTGGCGTTACAAAAGCTGGCGTTCGTTATTATTAACTGGCGATGTTTTTGGCGCTGATTTTTGTTATCGAGAACTTCCACAAAAACTTGATTATTTTGATATTGAGGCTTTCGAGAAAAATCCAATGGAGTTTTTCTCAGTATCGACAGATTTAAATACAGGAAAGCCTGTCTATACCAAACTTACAGATGGTAAGGATAAAGATCTCGACTGGATTAGAGCTTCTGCTTCTATGCCGCTTGCTTCTCGTGTGGTAAAAATTGATAATTATTCACTTCTTGATGGAGGAATAACTGATTCAATCCCGTTAGAGTTTATGGAGAAGCAGGGATATGAGAAAAATGTTGTGGTTCTAACTCAGCCAATGGACTATGTAAAAAAGCCATATAAATCAATAATGCCACTTTTTAAATTCTGCCTTCGTAAATATCCTAAGGCTGTTGAGGCATTGAGAATTAGACATGATATGTATAACAAGCAGGTAGAGCATGTTAAGGAATCTGAAAGAGAAGGAAAGGCCTTTGTAATAAGACCTCCTGTAGGCTTAAATATTGGGTCTCTTGAACATAACGGCGAAGAGATTAAAAGAGTATACGAGCTTGGCCGTAAGACTGCTTCTGTTTATCTTGAAGACATTAAGTCTTTCCTTATCTCCTAAAGTTCTTATTTATTTTGGATATGAGCATTTCTAATTTGTGCTGCTTTATTTGAGGAATAGGTTTTATAGAGTTATTATCAGAGATTTCTAATGACGTACTTGTCTGTTTTCTGCTACTTATTACTGTCCTGAATGTAAAAGATATAATTCTTTTACTGCTGTCACTTAATGAGTCGTATCCCTTTACAAACTGGGCAACCGAAGCAGGAATGTTCCTTTTTACGTCAGTTAAAGTATCTGCCTCCATCATTTCAAATACCTGTGACAGAGCTTCTGCAAGTTTCTCTCGTTCTTCAACAGAAGTATTAGCAATAGCATTCTTAAAAGTCATTTCAAGGAATTTACTTCTTTTATCTGTATCTTCAAGGTGTTCAAAGGAGTTTCCAAGCACTTCCCATGTAAGACCATTGTGCTGGGCAAGACCATTAGAAGCTGTACTTTTAATAACTACATGCTTTTCTTCATGGTCAAGGAACATACCTACTATTGAAGACTGAGGGACAAAAGTAGTTATTCTGGATACAATCTTTTTGTATTTATAAGCATCATTATTTGAAGACATAAATCCTGGGCCGTCATAACTATATACAAGTCTGATTCTGTCTGATAAAACCTCAGGTGACATAACCGCAGAGAATACAGCAAGATTTCCACCTTTGGAGTGGCCACAAAGGATAAAATCATGCTTTGTAAATCTGTTTGACGTTCCTATAAAGTACGCGAGTGCTTCACTTTGAGAAGGAACAGTTTTAAGAATAGACATATTGAAGTCTTCCTGCCATCCTGTAAAGGTGTCATCAGTTCCTCTGAAACTAAAAACAAGCGTATTATTAATCTCAAAAACAATTGCAGCAAACTGCATTTGTATTTCTGGAGAATACTTATTTATATAATGCAAGAGCTTAATTGAAGAGAAACGGACAGATTTACTGCACAAATCCAAAACCTCTCTGTATTTCTCATTATCAACTGCAAGCATATGGCACAAATCTTCCTTTTGAAGAAGAATTGAAGCGGCATCTTTAAGCGTGATACTGTCATGATAGTCTTGATCTACAGCATCTGACCAGTCAATATAAGATAAAAGAGAGAACAATAAACCATCAACCTCATTAAAACCTGAGGCCTCAAAAGACAAATCTCCTCTCCATTTAATGTAATCTATAATGTTACTCATACAATGATTATACGCTTCTTGCAAATTAATTTTCGATGAATTAAGATTTTAGTTAAAAGAAATTGGAAGGAAAACTATATGATCGTTATCTGCTGTGCATTATATTTTGAAGCAAAGCCTGTTATTACTGCATTAGATCTTAGAAGATGTAATGAGAACAGATTTGTTGAGGAATATGCAAATGAGGATAATACAATTAGGCTTATTATAACTGGAGTAGGTGAAGTTAAGGCTGCATCATCCTGTTCTGCTGAATTAACTTATCTTAGTTTTTTGTATCCCCAAACTACAATTCATCTTGTGAATGTAGGAACATGTGCAGGAAGAGAAGATGTTAAGGGTGAATTATTTGTAATAAATAAGATTACTGAACAAAATACTGGAAGAGATTTTTATCCTGATATGTTATATAGGGTTAATCTTAAGGAGATGCCAATAATCTGTTCTTCAAAGCCTGTTAAGGATATAGAATCTGATTTTGTTTATGATATGGAATCTTCTGGTATCTTTACTTCAGGAAGCTCCCTTTTATCTCCAGACAGAATTACGATTTTAAAAGCAGTATCTGACAGCGGAGACTTTGAAGAAGTTACCCCAAAGGTTATAAAGAGAACCATCGAGGGAAAAATTGATCAGATTAAAGATGTGATTTTATTATTGCAGACGACTACTATTGGTGAGAATAATAAAATAGATAGCGATAAATTTGAGAAAGCCTGTAATAGGCTTTGTCTTACTACAGCTATGCAGAATAATTTTAAACAGCTTTTAAAATATGCTTCTCTTACAGGAAAGAATACGGATGATATCCTTGATAAAATGCCTGAGGTAACATCAAAAAAACAGGGAAAGGAGATATTAGATGAACTTAGAAATGAACTCATTTAATCTCCCGCTTTCGCATATTTATGTAGAGAAGGGCATAAAGGATAATCCTCTTACAGAGTTTATTTTAAATAAATATCATAAGGCAAATGTTATTGAGATAAATCACTATAAGGATGTGTTCTCAAGACAGAGGCAGAATATCGTTAATCAGCGTAAGTCACAGGCATTAATTCTTGCCAGAAAAGAAGGTGAGCTTGTTTATAAGGGTTCTCCTATGTGCCAGGACTTTGATAATGAGAATTTTTACTACACATCATGCACAATGAATTGTATTTTTGACTGTGAGTATTGTTATCTTAAAGGGATGTATCCAACTTCTAATATTGTTGTTTTCGTAAATATAGAAGACATATTTGAAGAGGTATCAAAGCTCTGTAAGGAAAGGAAGATATATCTTTGTGTTTCGTATGACACTGATTTAATCGCACTTGATAATTTAACTAACTATATTGGTAAATGGGTGGAATTTGTTTCTGGGGAACCGAATCTTACTATAGAGATAAGAACCAAAAGCCACAGAAAAGATATTTATGACAAGCTTATACCAAATAGCAGAGTTATCTTTGCCTATACAATGTCTCCAGAAGAAGTCATAAATGAATATGAGCATAAAACAGCCTCTCTTAAAGACAGAATTGATGCTGCTGATTATGCGATATCAAAGGGATTTACGGTGAGACTTTGTTTTGATCCAATGATTTACTGCAAAGATTTTAAAACTCAGTATGAGAATATGGTTAATATGGTCTTTAATCGAATCTCTTGCCAAAAAATCAGAGATATAAGTGTAGGTTCATTTAGAATTTCAAGTGATTATCTTAAAGTAATGCGTCACAAGATGCCAGATTCTGCTATTTGCCAGTTCCCGTTTGAGACGGTTGATGGAATCTGTACTTTTCCTTCCAAGATAAAACTGCAGATGGAAGAACATCTTATAGGATGCCTTACTAAGTACATAGATGAATCAAAAATCTTCAGGGCAGATTATTAAGAAGGGGTATATATGAGTAAAAAAGCAATTGTAACAGGTGGTTCTTCTGGAATTGGAAAAGCTATAGCGAAGGTTCTCTCTGATAACGGATTTGAGGTCTATGCTATAGGAAGACAGTTTGATTTGTCAGATTTGGAACCTATTCATAAAGTTGAACTTGATGTTCTGGATACTAATAAACTTATTGATACAGTAAATGAGATTAATAAATCTCATGATATAAATCTTCTGGTAAATTGTGCTGGCGTTGGATTTTATGGCCTTCACGAGGAATTAAATGCAAAGAAAATTCAGCTTATGGTAAGAACCAATCTTGAGGTACCGATGATTCTCACCAACAATCTCCTTCGTGATTTAAAGCAGAATAAGGGTTTAATAATCAATATAGCTTCAGTTACGGCTCAGGAAGTTAATCCACATGGAGCGGCATATGGTGCTACCAAGGCTGGCCTTTTAAGTTTCTCGAACAGCATTTTCGAAGAGGCTCGAAAGTATGGTGTAAAGGTAACTACGATTCTTCCTGATATGACTGATACCAAGCTCTATCGTAATGCTGATTTTACTGTGGATGATGATGTGCTTTCTTACCTTAATCCAGAGGATGTGGCTAATGTAGTAAACTTCGTTATTAATGCTCCTTTTAATCAGGTTTTAAATCAGATAACACTTAAGCCACAGCTTAAGCGCATCAAGCGTAAGCCTAAAATTTAATTAAAAATTAAGTATTATCGTTATATAATGTTAAAGTTAGTTCAGTAGAATACTAATTGTTGAAAAGGGTTTGGGAGGAAAGTATGAGTACTTGTTTAGTTTGTGATGATGATAAGGATATAGTAGCAGCAATAAAGATATACCTTGAGACAGAAGGGTATGAAGTTCTTTGTGCATATAATGGTAAGGAAGCAATTGATATTCTTAAGTCCAAGCCAAATGATATTCAGTTAGTACTTCTTGATATAATGATGCCTATTATGGATGGCGTTGAGGCAATTCGTAAGATTCGTGAATTCTCAGGAGTGCCAGTAATTTTTCTTTCTGCTAAGAGTGAGGATACTGATAAAATCCTTGGTTTAAATCTTGGTGCTGACGATTATATAACAAAGCCATTTAATCCACTCGAACTTCAGGCAAGAGTTAAATCTAATATCAGAAGATATACTTCATTTGGATCAAATGTTGTGACAGAGAGTAAGAGTGATAAACTCATTAATGGTGGTATCGAGCTTGATGATGCAACCAAGCAGGTAACTGTTGATGGAAGTCCGATAAATCTTACTAAGACAGAATATAATATTTTGAAATATTTTCTCGAGAATACCAATATTGTATTATCTCCAGATGATATTTATGAGAATGTCTGGAATGATAATGCGATTTATGGCTGTGATAATACTGTTGCAGTACATATTCGTCACTTACGTGAGAAACTTGAGATTAATCCTTCTGAGCCACGTTATTTAAAAGTAGTATGGGGCTACGGCTATAAGATGGAGAAGTTATAATATGAAGAAAAGGTCTAAGGCCATTTCAATTCTTTTGTGGTTACTTGCGTTTATTTCCATGGTTTTATTAATCCTTGGAATTTCTTTGGTACGCTATTTTTCACAGAAGGGATTCTATGGAAATTCTTTGAACAGCCTTTATAAGACCTTCTGTGCTAATGTAACTGATAACCATGTAACCAAGGCTTTGTACGAGGCGAAGATGCAGGGGTTCCCAAGAGATTGGTATAACTCTCTTGATGAGCTTGGAATTGACTTTAGAATTGATTATACAAATGCTAACGGTAATACTCACATCAAATATCAGACTCCTGGTTTTACTATGGATGCGAGTGCACGTTCACATGATGTATCTGAGTTATATAGCTGTTATTACTATATTGACGATTACTGGAACTGCCTGACTGTAGAACCAATAGTATATTTTTCTGGTATTCCTCAGGATTCAATTATTAAGGGGCAGCATACAGAAATTTATGTAATAAATAGTAACTTTATCCCACAGGATATATCTTATTATTCAGTTTACTTTAATATTATGTCACCGATAGAAGCTAAGGATACTCCAATGGAGGACAGCTTTAATAATCTCTATAATATGGCTTTCCTTGTAAGTTTCTTTATTCAGTATGGTGTAATTTTTATTCTTTTGTTCTTAACTTTGTTCCTTGTATGTATATCTCTTATTTCAAAGGATATTAAGATTATATTTAAAGATGATAAGCCAGTTCTTGCTATCTGGCACAAGATACCAACTATTCCTTTTATTTTATTGTTTGCGTTGATTTCATATTTATGGTCTGTAACCTTCAATTATATTGCCAAGGTTCAGTTTGACCTGTTTAATCATATACTGCTGTTCTCTGTAATGGCAGCAATTCTGGCACTATGCCTGATGGGACTTGTAACAGGAATCGTAATTCGACTTAAAAGTAAGACATTCTTTGTATGGACCAGATGGATCGTTAATTCTATTGGTAAAGCAAAGAAGTCTGTTATTCTTGTGGTATTTATTGTAATGGTTGCCTTTACTGGAGCATTAATTGCTGCACTAACGCTGGCAAATCGTTATCTCCATCATTATGTATGGCTTGTTCTGTTAGGATTTATGGCTGCTTTTACAATAATAATCGTTTCCTACGCTGGTCAGATTGATAGGATCTTTAAGGGTATCAGGGGAATTGAGAATGGTGATATTGAGCAGTCAGTAGATACTTCTGGCATGATTCATTACTTAAGTTCACACGCAGATGCAGTAAACAATATTAACAGCGTAGTATCTAATGCAGTTGAAGATAAACTTAGAAGTGAGAAGATGCGTACAGAACTTATTACAAATGTATCTCATGATATTAAAACTCCGCTTACTTCTGTTATTAATTATGCGGATCTTATTACAAAAGAAGAGTGCAATAATCCACGTATCTATGACTATTGCCAGGTGTTATCAAGACAGTCTATTAAACTTAAAAAACTTATCGAAGATCTTATTGAGGCTTCAAAGGCGTCAACTGGAAATATTACTATGCATGTTGAGCCAATGGATGTAAGTGTTATTTTGTCACAGGCATTAGGTGAGTTTGATGACAGACTTTTGCAGTCTGGACTTGAGGTAGTTATTAATAATCACTTTAATGGCAAGGTTAAGGCATATGCTGACACAAGATATTTGTGGAGAGTATTTGATAATCTTCTTACCAATATCTGTAAGTATTCCCTTAATAACACAAGAGTTTATATTGATTTGTTTGAACTTGAGAATAATACGGTTAGTGTAACTTTTAAAAACATTTCAAAGACTAAGCTTAATATGTCAAGTAATGAACTTCTTGAGAGATTTGCAAGAGGAGATTCTTCCCGTAATACTGAGGGAAGCGGTCTTGGTCTTCCTATAGCGCAGAGTCTTATTACTCTTATGAATGGCAGTCTTAATCTGACTATTGATGGAGATTTGTTCAGAGCAGAGGTGCTTTTGGCAAAATATGTAGAACCAGAAGTAGTTTCAGTAGAGGAAAAAGATGCAGCTTTGGATCAGGAAAAGGGTAATGGTTCTTCTCGTAAAACAAAGAAAAAGCATTCTGTTCGCAAGGCTGAGATTACTGATTTAAATAAAGGCTGATATACACTAATTTCTTGCCAAATTTCTTTTTTAATTTTATAATAAGGCGTTATATTTTTTAATCTAAGGAGGGACGTATATGTCTATCAGAAAACCTTATTACATTACGACGCCGATATATTACCCATCTGGTAATCCACACATCGGACATTGCTACACTACACTTGCATGTGATGTTGTTGCAAGACTTAAGCGAATGCAGGGTTATGATGTCATGTTCCTTACAGGTCTCGACGAGCACGGTCAGAAGATCGAGAAGAAGGCTCAGGAAGAGGGCGTTACTCCTCAGCAGTATGTTGATGAGATTGCCAAGAAGTTTGTTAAGCTCTGGGAAACTATGGGCATCACATATGACAGATTTATCAGAACTACTGATCCATATCATGTAGAGTCTGTACAGAAGATTTTCGAAGATTTATATAAGAAGGGCTATATCTACAAGAATGAGTACAAGGGTAAGTACTGTACTCCATGTGAGTCTTTCTGGACAGAAAGCCAGCTCGTTGATGGTAAGTGCCCAGACTGTGGTAGAGAAGTTACTGATGCTTCTGAGGAAGCTTACTTCTTTAAGCTTTCTGAGTTTGCTCCAAAGCTTGAAGCACTTCTTCTTGATGAGGAGAGAAATTTCCTCGAGCCAAAGTCTCGTGTAAATGAGATGATTAATAACTTCATTAAGCCAGGTCTTCAGGATCTTTGTGTATCAAGAACAAGCTTTAAGTGGGGTATTCCTGTAACATTTGATGACAATCATATTGTATATGTTTGGATTGACGCACTTTCAAACTATATTTCTGCACTGGGATATCAGAATAGCACATATGATGATTTTACCAAGTTCTGGCCTGCTGATATGCATGTAATGGCAAAGGAGATTATCCGTTTCCATTCTCTTATCTGGCCTGCAATGCTTATGGCTCTTGATTTGCCACTTCCTAAGAAGATTTATGGTCATGGCTGGATTACATTCGGTGGCGGTAAGATGAGTAAGTCTTCAGGAAATGTAATTGATCCATTTATTCTTGCTGACAGATATGGTATCGACAGCTTAAGATATCATCTCTTAAGAGAGATGCCTTTTGGTGCAGACTGTCCTTATACAAATGAGACAATGTTCAACAGAATTAATACAGATCTTGCAAATGATCTTGGTAACCTTGTATCAAGAACAGTTGCAATGGTTGAGAAGTACTTTGGTGGCACTCTTCTTGAAGAGAGCGAGGCAAAGGAGATTGATAATGAGCTTATCTCAATGACAGATGCTCTATATGATGCAGTTATCTCTGATTTTGAGACACTTCATATTGCTGATGGTCTTGATAAGATTTTTAAGGTTATTGCTCGTGCTAATAAGTATATTGATGAGAATGAGCCTTGGAAGCTTGCTAAGGATGAAGCACAGAAGGTTAGACTTTCAACAGTTCTTTATAATCTCCTTGATACAGTAAGAAGATGTTCTATTCTTTTGACACCTGTAATGCCACACATCTGTCCTGAAATTTTTGAGCAGATTGGTGCTGATGAGACTTGTACAAATCTTGAGTCAGCAAATGTCTCTGGTGCTCTTAAGAAGAATGTTACTGTTAAGAAGGGCAGAGTATTATTCCCACGTATTGACGTTGAGAAGGAAATTGCTGAGCTTGAGGCTTTGTCAAGTAAGCCAGTAGAAGAAGAGGATGACGGACAGCCTCTTGAGCCACTCAAGGAGAACTGTGTATTTGATGATTTCATGAAGCTTGATCTTCGTGCTGGTAAGATTTTATCTTGCGAGAAGGTTAAGAAGTCTGATAAGCTTCTCTGCTTCCAGATTGATGACGGTTTTGGCGGACGTCAGATTCTCTCAGGTATTGCCAAGTACTATGAGCCAGAAGAGTTAGTAGGTAAGGTTGTAGCTTTTGTTGCTAACTTCCCACCTCGTAAGATGATGGGCTTAGAGTCAAATGGTATGATTTTGTCATGTAAGTTTGGTGATGGATTTAAGGTTGTTGAGCTTGATCCAGCAACAAAGCCAGGAAGCGATATCGGCTGATGAGAGAAGTAACTTATTTAGATTTTGTAAGTGAATTAGAGGTGGGCGTGTTTGATACACACGCCCACCTTTATGATACACGTTTTACTGAAGAGGGAAGAACTCCTGAGAGTATTCTTGAGAGGGCTAAGCTTTCTGGTGTTGATTCAATTCTTATTCCTTCTGATTCGGTAGAGACATCAAGACTTTCAGTTGACTATGTTAAGACGCATGACGGCAAAAGTAATGTTAATCTTTACTGTGCAATCGGTGTGCATCCGCATGAAGCAAAAGATTTTTGTGACGATTCTTCTGAGTATTTGAGAAATAATCTGTCTATTTCATCTCGCAAAGCTTCAAAGATTCAGGCATTAGGTGAGATTGGTCTTGACTATCACTATGATTTTTCTCCAAGAGATGTTCAGCGTGAAGTTTTTAGGAAACAGCTGTTGATTGCCTATGAGGCCAAGATTCCTATAATTCTTCATGAGAGAGAAGCTACAGGGGATTGTCTTGAGATTTTGCAGGAGTTTTATAAGAACGGGAATATGTATGTTAATCCTGGCGTTTGTCACTGCTGTTCCATGTCAAAAGAGGCTTCAGAGATATTACTTAAAATGGGTTTTTATCTTGGATTTGATGGACCACTGACCTTTAAGAATAATCATAAAACTTCTGAGGTATTGATTAATACTCCGTTAGACAGAATTGTTATTGAGACAGATAGTCCATATCTTACACCAGAACCTAATCGTGGTATAATGAACGAACCAGCTCATGTTGGTTATGTTCTTAAAAAAATAGCAGAACTAAAGAAGATTGATCTAAATCCTGCTGCTTTACAAATGAGAAAGAATTCTTTAAATCTGTATGAGATAGAACAGGAGGAGCGATAAGATGACAAAGAAAGAATTGACTCTTGTAGTAGTTACAATATTGATGGTTATACTTCTCGTTGTTGGTTTCATTTATGATAGAACACCAGCTCTTATTGAACGTACCACTCCTATTAATCTGTCAGATGCTGATATTCGTGAAGCTAATAAAGTTGGTATGATGTTCTACAGACGTTCTTACCAAGTAAAAATCAAGATTGATATGGACTCAGCAAATCATTTGATTGAGGATTTAACCACTTATTATGGATATGGTGGTTATGTGTTGACAAGTGAAGATTATATGACTCAATTATATAATGATATGCAGAATGAACCTATTCATCCATATCCAGGCAATATGACTAGTGTGTGGGTATTATCGATGAATGATCCACAAAAAACCAACTATCAGCTGACATATATTATTGACTATGAGAATGATGACAATATGTATCTTTATATTTATTTTAATAGATAATTTTAAAGACTACCTTCGGGTAGTCTTTTTTAGTTATTGTAACTAATAAAGGCAATAAAATTAGTGCAAAGAGTATCCCTCTAAATGTAAAATATCCTTTATAATTAAGCTGGGGTAAATGGAGAAAAAGAAATGAAGAGGTTTGTTAGATTTATTGCGGGTGCACTATGCGCTGGTATTGTTTTTGGTAACAGTTTTTTTGGTGAAATGAGCACTGTAAATGCTGCGAATATTCCAATTAATGCATCGACTTTCCCAGATGCGTATTTTCGTAATTACGTATTGAATAATTTTGATGGAAAGGGCGGCTCTGCCAAAGATCAACTACTATCTGATTATGAGATAAAAAATGCTACAAGTATATATTTGAATGGGTCACAAGTGACAAGCATCCAGTGAATTGAATACTTTACAGAATTAAAAAAATTCTCATGTACCAATTGTTCTCTTACAACTTTTGATTTCAGCAATAATTTAAAACTGGAATCATTAGATTTAGCGTATGGAAAACTGGAATATATAGATGTAAAAAAATGTTAATTTAAAGTTTTTGGATATATCATGTGATTATGTCAGTAATATTGATTTAAGTAAAAATATATACCTCGAATCATTTTATGCGTGGCGTAATAATCTTCAAAAATAGATGTTAGTAATAACCCTAATCTAAAAGCTTTGGATTTGTGCGAAAATTATTAAGACTATTTTCTGTGAGATGTCTCTTGGAAAATAGTCTTTTCTCTATATAGCTATCCCTATCAGTTGATATCAGGAACAATCAATCCACTTCTTACAGCTTTAATAGCCAAATCAGTGCGGGAGACGCAGCCAGTTTTACTTAGCATATTGTTTATGTGAAATCTAACTGTGTAGTAGCTCATATCTAATTCGTCTGCTATAGCTTTGTCTGTGTATCCTTCAATCATTTTACGAAGAACTTCTAATTCTCTGGTAGTTAATTCAGTATTGTCTGTCAACCCCAGCTTTACGACTGGTGGTTGATCTGGATAGACATGATCACCTGACATTGTAATATCCATAACGTTAAGCATTGATATATCCTGTACTTCTTTGTACCAGAAAGAATCAACGCCAATATTCTTTGCTTTTTCAAGAAAATTTCCATCTGGCATGGAAGTCATAATGATGATTTTGGTATCGGGATAGCTTTTTTTTATCTTTGCTGCTACATCAAGACCATTAGAGTCATCGTTCATCACTACATCCATCAGTATTAGATCAATCTTGTACTTTGCGCAATATATATCTGCTACTTTGGCAGTATCTATACAAGCAACCAGTTCGTAGTTATCTGATGACTTAATCATGTTTTCAAACAATTGTCGTGGCATTGCCTGATCATCAACCACTAATACTTTATATGCCATTGTTTTTCTCCTTAACAGGTAATATTATATTCAGAATAAAACCATTATCGGTTGTTATTTTCATTGTACCAGATATTTCTTCTATCATTTTTCTCAAGGAGGACAGTCCACTACCTTCGGTTACTATTTTATTAGGTTGTTCCCCATTGTTGCTAAAAATTATTTTTATTGTCTCATCGGTTCTTTTTGCTACTATGTTTATAGTATTGCCACGTGCATGTCTTATTGTATTGGTTAAACTCTCATGAATTGCTGTTGCAATTATATGTTTGTATGGTTCATCTGCAGGAAGTTCTCCGATAACTGATATACTTACATCGAGTGTTTTGGCAGTAGAAAACATCAATTGATACTCATCCTGATTATTACTTACAGATTCATTCTGCAAAAACTCAATATTCCTGTTCAATCGTGCAACTATCTCTTCTTTATCTTTCTTGTTACCACCGTTCATTAAATAGTGGCGAATTGCTAATAAACCTGCACCAAGCTCATCGTGAATTTTAATTTTTGCATTCAAGATTTCTTGTGAAGTAATAATTGATACTATATCTCGATTATACTCTGCAAGTTTGACATTTAATTCCTGCACTGCTTTTCTTCGACTGAGTAGAATTTGAGTTTTCTCATACTCTTCAGTTAGATTCATAAAAGTCAGCAAATCAAAACTATCACCATCAATTGTTATTCCTTGTTTTGTGTATGTCCACACACTGTTATCTTTAAGAATTATAATCTTTCTATCTCCCAGGGTATCTGTCGCAGGATAATTTTTCAATTCGTTTTCGAAAAGTAGACCATCAAATAAGGCTTCATCCAGAATCAAAATGCAGAGTTGTTCTATGGTCGTGTTTTTTAACATGATTCTTCCATTTTTGTCATATAAACAAACTCCGACAGGGAAAGTGTCAATAGCTTCCTTTATTGAATTGGAAGTTATATTGTTTTTTTCCCAGATTATATTGCTTTTGACAAATAGAATTTCTTCGATTGTTATTGATATACATATAAATAAGATAAAGCAGAAAGGAATACTCGATGCTGTATTAATAAGGTCGAGTAGATGGGGAGTCGTTACATGATTGTAGTAGATTCCTGTTTCACACTGAAACAGGATATAAGTGATTATCGCAACAATTGATGAGACGAAAATCTTTAATGGACTCTTTTTGCTTTTATTAAACTCTAAAGATAATATAAGAATTGTTCCCAAAAATAAAGCGAAAGACCAAAATCCAATAAAGCTGAGAAGTGTTTTTGACATAGTACCAAAAGCTGCTGTCATTTTGCACCTCCTTCATTAAGAATTAATACAATTCTTAAATCGTTGTCTTCTTTGGTTATGGTTGTAGTTCCGTTGAATTCTTCAATTTCCTTTTTATACCAGTTCCCGTCCAAGATAAATTCATATGTGTTTATCATAAGCGACAACCTTAACTGACCATTTTTATATGATGAAGTAATAAAAATAGATTTTAATGCATTTAATGAATTTTCTATTATTTTTTCAAAATAATCATATGCAAGAATAAGCATTTTGGCAGGTATTATTTTATCTGGTACTTGTTCAACCATAGCTTCTACATCGCATAATTTAATATATTCGCATGATTCGTGTATTGCTGTAAATAATTCTCTTAAAGACAGATTATCATTGCCATCACGTAGAAGTTCCATGTTGCTTCTTCGTTTGATATAAGCATTAAGAACAGATATTTTACGTAAAGTAATGTCAAAATCTTGGTCGTCACTCTTCTTGATAAACTCTTTGATTTCGTTTATTTGTGGGGTAAGAATCACGGCCATATTGTCATATAGTTCATTTCTAGTGTTTATTTTAGCTTGCTCTTTTTTTATGTCATTCTGTGTAATCAAATATTCGTTACGCATTTCTATTTGTTCTGTAGTGTCTTTTATTTGGTTGTTAAGTTTATAAATGGCTGACATATCAATGGCCCAGGATACTGTACCACCACTGATTTTTTTATTATAAATTTTAGCGTTGCTGCTGTTAAAAGCCTCCAATGTCTGAGACGACTGATAGATTACATTATTATTATTATCTAAGATAACAATTGGTTTGTTGGATCTATTTAATAATTCTTTATATCCAGTATTGGCTGGTATCAATCCGATAGCGATGCATGCTTCTTCAAAACCTACAAGAGAAAAGAACATTAATTCTCCAGTTTGCCATATGTTTATTCCATTAATTTTGAGTAAACCAGTGATAATTAATATTTCTCCTATTCCACCTGATGCTGCTAATAAAAGAGGAAGCCACATTTTCTTTTTCACAGCCATAACCTTACATTTTTTTATTGTTGTAACGAATGTGGCTATGTATAGAATAATGACACACAAATAATTTATGAAGAAACCTACATTATATTCATAATTATGATACCCGCTTTTAAGATCCACAGGAAACTTAAAAACCAATTGATGAATATCATTAGTCATAACTATTAGTATCATAATGAACGTATATATGTGTATAAATACGCTTCTTTTTTTGTGTGGTTGATTATCTGGTTTGGTCCCGATAATTAATGATACCTGATACATAATACAAGGAATTGAATATACAGGAATATAGTACGAATACCAGGCATATCGAATTGCATTTGTATTATCTTCCATTAGTTTATATCTGCACAATTGAAGAGAAAAAATAAACAGTATTAACGCTACCATACAGAGTAACAAATGACGCATTTTCTTATCTATAATTCGTTTTTTTATTGCTGCTCCCCATATCAATGCTATAGATGAATAATAAATCTGATTTATGGCATCAAAAAAATCAACTCCGTAAAATACAATATGAATGACTCCACCTAATAATATACATACTATCAGCATAATAAGACATGTATAGTTTTTTTGTTTTAATGACATGTTCATTTGCATCATTGATAATTAACACCTTTATTTAGCATATTCTCTATTATAGCGGATCAATTGTTTTAGTTAT
Organism: Clostridia bacterium; assembly: GCA_024403775.1. Classification (GTDB taxonomy): domain Bacteria; phylum Bacillota; class Clostridia; order Saccharofermentanales; family Saccharofermentanaceae; genus Saccharofermentans. The sequence continues at coordinate 80,712 of JAKSRE010000012.1, forward strand.
ATTCCCAATTCTGGTAGGTATATTTTTATTTTAAATCAGGGATAAGAGAATTCTATGTGTAATACTACCAGAATTGTTAGTTGTTATTTTTCAGTATGTATATAAAAATTAAATGACAAAATGAAAATGCAGGGAGAATAAACTATGAAGAAAATAGTTGCTACATTAATGTCATTATTATTTGTTGTTATGATGATTCCTAATATATCTTTTGCTGCTCAAAAAAGAATATATGGGGAAGTAAAAAATAACATAATGAGAATTTATTATGATGATTTGCAATCAACTAGAACGGGGCAGATTCATACGTTGGGTTACGTTAATGAAGGATACTTATCTTCGATAACAACAGTAGTATTTAATGATTCGGTTAAGGATTATAGGCCTAAAGATACGGATATGTGGTTTGGTAGAATGAATAATCTTACACATATTTATAATCTTAATTATCTTGATACATCAAATGTAACAAGTATGAGTTGTATGTTTTATGGTTGCTCGTCTTTGAACGAGTTGGATTTATCTTCCTTCGATACATCAAATGTAACACATATTTATGGCATGTTTTATGGTTGTTCTTCATTGAGTGAGTTGGATTTATCTTCTTTTAACACATTAAATGTAACTAATATGAGTTATATGTTTTATGGTTGCTCGTCTTTGAACGAGTTGGATTTATCTTCCTTCGATAC
>JAKSRE010000013.1 GCA_024403775.1 Clostridia bacterium
TGATCGCTGGTAAGCAGTCAATGTCTATCTTCAAGGATACACGTACACTTGCTTCTAAGGTAGTTGAGATGGTTGACGCTATCATGAAGGGTCAGACACCTACAGTTAACGATACAAAGACATATGACAATGGTAAGCTCGTTGTTCCTTCATTCCTTTGTGAGCCAGTATTCGCTGACATCAACAACTATGAGGAACTCCTTATCGAGTCAGGTTACTACAAGGCAGAAGATCTTAAGTAATTCTGGTTTATAAGTAATTCAAATTAATATTGATTTTGGGATGTGCAGGTGGGGATTTCTCACCTGCATATTTTTTATTAAAAGACCTATAACAGAAGGTTTGGGGAGGTATATCATTGGCTAATTACATTTTGGAAATGAAAAACATCACCAAAACATTCCCAGGCGTCAAGGCACTTGATAATGTAAATTTACAGGTTGAAGAAGGCGAGATTCACGCATTAGTTGGTGAGAACGGTGCTGGTAAATCAACACTTATGAACGTTTTAAGTGGTATTTATCCTTACGGCACATATGAAGGTGACATAGTTTACAAAGGTGAGGTATGTAACTTTCAGAAGATTAAGGATAGTGAAGCAAAGGGAATTGTAATTATTCACCAAGAGCTTGCACTTATCCCATATATGTCAATCGGTGAGAATATGTTTCTCGGAAATGAGCGTGGCTCAAAGTATAAGATTGACTGGAATGAGACACACAGCAAAGCAACAGAATATTTGAGAATTGTCGGATTGAATGAGTCATCAGAGACTCTTGTCAAAGACATTGGTGTTGGAAAGCAACAGTTAGTTGAGATTGCAAAAGCACTTGCAAAGGATGCTAAGTTATTAATATTGGATGAGCCTACTTCATCACTTAATGAAGAAGACTCTAAGGCACTTCTTGACTTATTACTTAAGTTTAAGAAACAGGGATTAACATCAATTATCATTACTCACAAGCTTAACGAGGTATCCTATGTAGCTGATAAGATTACGGTTATCCGTGACGGATCTACAATTGAGACTCTTGTTAAGGGTGTAGATGATTTTTCTGAAGACAGAATCATCAAGGGAATGGTAGGCCGTGAGCTTACAGACCGATTCCCTAAGAGAGTTCCAAAAATCGGCGAAGTAATGCTCGAAGTAAAGGACTGGAATGTATATCATCCACTTTATATGGAGCAGAAGGTTGTTGATAATGTATCTTTCAACGTAAAGCGTGGTGAGGTAGTAGGAATCTCTGGACTCATGGGCGCTGGTAGAACAGAGCTCGCTATGAGTATCTTCGGTCAGAGTTATGGTGAGAATATCTCAGGTACATTGATTATGAATGGCCAGGAGATGAATTTTAAGAATGTTCAAGATGCTATTAAGCACAAACTTGCATATGTTACTGAGGATCGTAAGGGTAACGGTCTTATCCTTAGTAACCCAATCAAGATTAATACAACACTTGCTAATCTTGATAAAGTAAGTAATCACTCAATCATCGATAAGGATAAAGAGTATCAGGCAGCTGTTGAATACAAAGAGAAATTGAGAACTAAGTGTCCATCAGTTGAACAGCTCGTAGGTAACCTTAGTGGTGGTAACCAGCAGAAGGTACTTCTTGCAAAGTGGATGTTTACAGATCCAGATGTTCTTATTCTCGATGAGCCAACAAGAGGTATCGACGTTGGTGCTAAATACGAAATCTACTGCATTATTAACCAGCTTGTAGCAGAAGGTAAGTCAGTTATTATGATTTCTTCTGAGCTTCCAGAAGTTCTTGGTATGTGCGACAGAGTATATGTCATGAATGAGGGAAGAATTGTTGGTGAAATGAATGCAGAAGATGCATCACAGGAAAAGATTATGTCCTGTATTTTGAATTCTAGTAGTAAAGGAGCTTAATCGATATGGGCGATAGTAAAACTGCCGTATTTTTAAGAAAATACGCAATGGTACTTGTACTTGTCTGCGTTCTTGGCTTGTTCGCATTCTTAACAGGAGGTAATATTCTTCGTCCGATGAATATTACAAGTTTGATTGCACAGAATGCTTATGTATTTATTCTTGCTGCTGGTATGCTTTTATGTATCTTAACTGGTGGTAACATTGACCTTTCTGTAGGTTCAATCGTATGTTTTACTGGTGCAGTAGGTGCAACTTTGATGGTTAAACTGGGATGTAACCCAGTTATCGCAGTTCTTGCAATGGCTGTTGTAGGTGCTGCAATCGGAGCTTTCCAGGCTTTCTGGATTGCATATGTAAGAATCCCACCATTTATCGTAACACTCGCAGGAATGCTTGCTTTCCGTGGTTTGAGTAACGTTATTCTTAATGCAACTTCTATCTCTATTACAGAGCAGGAAGGTTTTGTTAAGGCTTTTGGTGGTGGTGCTAACTGCTATATTCCTGATGTATTTGGTATTCAAGGTTTTAACCTTACATGTTTCCTTATCGGACTTGTTGCAACAGTTATTTATGTAGCTCTTCAGATCAGAACACGAATCAATCGTGCTAAGAAGGGTTACGAAGGTGAGAAGATGTCAGCTTTCCTCTTAAGAGTTATTCCAGTATCTGCAGCAATCATGTGGATTACAACAGAGCTCTCACTCGACAGAGGTTTCCCAACAGTTCTTATCTGGATTATGGCTGTAGTTCTTATCTATGGTTACATCACAAGTAATACAGTTGTTGGTCGTACATTCTACGCAGTAGGTGGTAACGAGAAGGCAACAAAGCTTTCTGGTATCAATACAAACAAGGTATTCTTCCTTGCTTATACAAATATGGGTCTTCTCTCAGCTGTTGCTGCAATGGTAACAATGGCAAGACTTACATCAGCTCAGCCTACAGCTGGTAACCAGTACGAGATGGATGCTATTGGTGCATGCTTCATCGGTGGTGCTTCAGCTTACGGTGGAATTGGTACAATCCCAGGCGTTATCATTGGTGCCATCCTCATGGGTGTTATCAATATGGGTATGTTCCTCTTAGGCGTATCACAGGACTGGTGTAAGGTAGTTAAGGGTGCAGTTCTTCTTGCAGCTGTTATCTTTGACGTAGTATCAAAACGTAGAGGAAAGCTTATCGCTAAGAATTAATAATACAAATTATCCTCCGATAGTTTTATTAGTAATAATAACCTTACAAAATGGGCGTATCGTGTCTGGCAATCGGTACGCCCATATTTTTAAATTAATGAGGCATTTATGGGTAAATCCAAAGCAAAAGAAATTCTACTCAGAGTAGTAATACTCCTTTTTGGACTGACAATAGCACATCTGGGAGTAACTTTATTTTTACTTGCTGACATTGGTTCAGATCCATTCAACGTATTAATACAGGGATTATTCAGACAAAGCAATAAACTCCCCGCAGTAATAAGTGGAATACTTACACACGGAAGAGTTCATATCGTGATTTGTCTTTTGATTATTGTAGTTTTGCTGATTGTTGATCGTACATATGTGAGAATTGGAACAATCCTCTGCATGATCTGTGGTGGACCGATTATCGATTTCTTCAATATGATTTTGGGACCACTTTTCGAGGGGGAAATATCCCTTCTGATAAAGATAATAGTCAACATACTAGGCTGCGTTATTCTTGCCTTTGGTATGACTATTGTAATCAAGTCCGAGGCAGGCACAGGACCAAATGATTTGGTCGCAATCGTTATTAGCGATAAACTTAAATTCAAGTTTAGCTGGGTAAGGGTTGTTGTGGATTTATTTTTTGCATTATCCGGATTTATCCTAGGAGGGACAGTCGGATTAGGAACGATTATCTGTGCCTTTGTGGTCGGACCAGTTGCAGGTGCCTTTATGCCATTTAACGAAAAGCGGATAAAAGCACTAGTAGCCAGATTAATTAAGACTTGAGCGCCTTTCTAACTCTAGGAGCGATGAAGGATGCCAAAACAATCTTTATAAGATCACCAGGAATTGGTGTAACAAGGAAAGGAACAACGAGAGCTGCGAGGTCTCTTCCATCCTTGATATAAAGAACAACTACGAGAATGTAGTAAGCAAATCCAATTGCATATAAAATAATAGTAGCAATTATATTAACGATAAGGAGTTGCCAGAACTTGGTAGCTCCTTTCTCATATGCAAGACCAATGAGATAAGCACAAACAAGGAAACCAATGAAATATCCGAAAGTTGGATATAAAACATACTGTGGGCCACCACCCATTGTGAATACTGGAATTCCACATAATCCGATGAAGAGATAGAGAAGTACGCTGACTGTTGAGTTTCTCTTACCAAGAATTACAGCAGAAATCATTACAAAGAACCACTGCAGTGTCAAAGATACCATAGGAAGTGGAATCTTGATGAAAGCACCAACTGCGATTAATGCAGCTGATACAGCAATATAAGCCATTTCCTTAATTGTAAAGATGCTTTTCTTATTACTTGTAGACATTATTGTAAACCTCTTTTGCTTTTAAGTTTACAATAGAATAATGGTTAATGACATAATTGTCAACTACTGTTAGAATAAAGTTGACAATTAAATTCCAAGAGGTAGTTATGATTACAACAAAAGATTATGTAGTATCTGAACTGATTAAAAGTGATGATTATATATCAGGTGAGGCATTAAGTTCCAAGCTTGGAATAAGCAGAGCTGCCATAAATTCTGCAGTTAAAGCCTTAAGACTTGAGGGTTATGATATCGAATCTTCAACCCGCAAGGGATATTCTCTTAAGTCTAATCCAGATGTGTTGTCAGTAGGTGAGATGCTTGCATATCTTCCTGCTGAGAGACTTGATAAGGTCATTGTTCTTGATGAGACTGATTCTACAAATAAAGTTCTCAAAGATATGGGTTCAGATGGTGCTCCTGAAGGAACAATTGTTATCGCAGACTGCCAGCTTAAGGGTAGAGGCAGACTTGGAAGATCTTTTTTGTCACCACATGGTAAAGGAATTTACTTTTCCTATCTGGTAAGACCTAAATCTAGAATTGATGAGATAAGCACAATCACTGCATGGACAGCGGTTGCAATCTCAAATGCCATTAATAATGTCTTTGGTGTAAAACCAGATATCAAATGGGTAAATGATCTTCTTATAAATAAAAAGAAGATTTGCGGAATACTTACAGAATTGTCGCTTGAGACTGAGAGTGGGCATATTGATAATATTGTTATTGGTATTGGAATAAATGTTAATCATGATCCAGAAGATTTTCCTGAGGAACTTCGTGATATAGCTTCTAGTATCAGCTTTGAGTGCAAAAAGCATGAGTCACGTTCTAAACTTGCTTCTGAGATGGTAAAAGAGATGGATAAGTTAGTAGAATGCTGGGCTGATGGCAAGGAGATTTATCTTAATCAGTATCGCGAGAATTGCATCAATATTGGAAGAGATGTGGCATGTGTAAATATCCATGGCGAAGGTAATCCAAGACCTGGTAAGGCAATCGGAATAAATGATGATTTCTCAATCAGAATCGAATTTGAGGATGGCTCGGTTGAGAATCTCTCAAGTGGAGAGGTAAGTGTTCGTGGCCTCTATGGCTATGTCTGATTTTTAGCTACTCTTTAGTATCGATAGTATGTAGGAGAATTTTTTTTGTGGGATTCACTTAAAACAGGCATTTCATTCACTGAAGAGTGAATGAAGAGGGCAATCTAAGTGAATGAATCCCGCCATCAAAAACCGCTCAATAAAAAACTTCCTCAGAAAACTAAATTCTGAGGAAGTTTTATTGTTGTTGTTCGATGTCTGATATAAAAATATCACTTAATTGAATTGATGTACTGCATCTGAAGGCTTGTCTCACCAATCATCATGAGCTCAATCTTCACACCATCTGGATCATGTGTCCAGCACTGCCAGTTACCATCGCCACCCTGCTTTGGAGCGTCATCCTGTGGAGCGCCAGTCTCAACAATTCTTTTCCATGCCTCCTGAATGTCATCAACCTCAAGGCAGAGATGGAAGAAGCCTCTGTTCTTGTCGCTATATGGAATATCTGTTGTAGCACCATAGAAAAGCTCGACGAACTGAGTTCCACCAGCATACATATAAACAATCCATGGCTCACCCTTATCATTTGGAATATCGAAAGCCTTCTTAAATCCGAGAGAATTCTCATAGAAAGCGATAGTAGTCTCCATATCCTTAACATTAAATGCCGCATGGCCCAAACCCTTAATCATAAAAGCCTCCTTAAATGTTTATAAACATAGCCTATCACAATATTTTCGTCTGATATTCAAGATATCTGCTTTAAAATGTCAGATTTGTGATTATTGTTTTTTCTTTTCGAAAAGTATCCCCAATTCAACAAATTTACCAGAAATAGAAAATAATAAAAACTCCCCAATGATATAATTATCTGGTAAGAACGAATTTGCAGGAGGATAGATAATGAGCATTTTTACTTCAGATAAGAAACTTGGTTTTGGAACTATGAGACTTCCTCTCCTTGATGCTACTAAGGAGACTTCAATTGACATTGAGCAGGCTTGTAGAATGGTAGATCATTTTATCGAGCAGGGCTTTAACTATTTTGATACTGCCTGGATGTATCACGCTTTTGAGAGTGAGAATGCAGTTAAGAAAATCCTCGTTGACAGATATCCTCGTGAGGCATATACACTTGCAACCAAATTTCATATTGGTTTTGTAAAGAGTAGCGAGGAGAAAGAGACAGTTTTTAATACACAGCTTAAGAAGACTGGCGCTGGTTATTTTGACTACTATCTTATCCATGATATTGAGACAGATAACTATGAAAAGTATATGGAATATGATGCTTTTAACTGGGCACTTGATAAAAAGGCAAAGGGCTTAATTAAGCATCTTGGATTCTCATATCATTCAGATGCTGTTTTGCTTGACAGAATTCTTACAGAACATCCAGAGATGGAATTCGTACAGCTTCAGCTCAACTACCTTGACTGGGAGTCTGAGAAGATTCAGTCCAGACTTAATTATGAGGTTGCATGTAAGCACAATATTCCTATTGTTGTAATGGAACCAGTTAAGGGTGGAATGCTTGTTAATGTTCCTGATTCAGTAAAGGATATGTTCAAGGCGCGTGAGCCTGAATTGTCTGTTCCTTCATGGGCAATCAGATACGTTGCTTCACTTGATAATGTTGCAATGGTTCTCTCAGGTATGAGTAATATGGAGCAGATGATTGATAATACTTCTTATATGAAGGAGTTTAAGAAGCTTACTGAAGAAGAGATGGAACTTTGTAAGACTGCTGGTAAGATTATCTCAGGCGACATTAAGATTCCTTGCACAGGTTGTTCTTACTGTACTGAAGGCTGTCCAATTAATATTTCTATTCCTAAGTTGTTCGCTCTTTATAACAGGGAAGGCGATAACTACGATGAAGTAGTAGCTGATGGTGGAAGAGCTGGTGACTGTATTGGATGTGGTCAGTGTGAAGGCATTTGTCCTCAGCATCTTAAGGTTATTGATTTACTTAAGGACGTAGCTAACAAGTACGAGTAATTAAATAAAAATTAACATATTGTCCGGTTCTAGCGTAATAGAGCCGGACTTTTTTGTTGTATAATTTATTTGAGAAGTTTCTAGGGGTAGGAGGACTGACTGATGGCGGATATAAATGACTTTTTTAGCAAATCAGATCATCAGGCTGACTCTGCCAGGTCACAAAAAGACAATTTATATTTTGAGATTTTAAAATCTATATCTGGAGTATTTGATTATATTAATCTTCTGGATTTCGATAAGAAAATAGCAGAGAGATTTGATCTCAAAAATAATAAGATTGAGAATCTTAATCTTGAATCTGATCCACATACAATAATTAATAAAGAGATTATTAGTGGCGTTGCTGACGAAGATAAGGAGAAGTTCTGGGATTTTACGAACTTAACCACACTTGATGCCAGACTTAAAGGCAATAAAGATATCACTGCAGATTTTGAATATTCTGGTAAATACTGGTTTAGAGCCCAGTATATTAGAATTGGTGAAGATATAAATGCTCCAATATCCCTTGTTGTTTACGGTATAAAAGATATTACTTCTGATAAGATAAGAGAATTAGAGGCTCAAGAGGAATCCCGCAAGCAGTTTAAGGCGCTTAAGTCGATGGCGAGCGTATTTTACAGCATGCATGTAGTGGATCTTTTGAATAATACCGTTATCGAATATGATGCAAAAAACGAAGTTAAGGCTTTGTCTTCTGAGGTTCAGGCGGCCGATGAGATGATGCGTTATGTTATGAGTGAAGTCGCAACGGCAGAGTATCGCGAGGAAGCTATTGAGTTTACTGATTTATGCACCATTCCAGACAGAATGAAGGACAGGAAGGTTTTAAGCCGAGAATTAATAGGTAAGAGACTTGGCTGGTTTACAGCGTCTTTTATAACTGTTGAGAAGGATTCTGAAGAAAGGCCTACCAAAGTTCTCTTTGTAACCAGAAGTATTGATGAGTCCAAGAAAAGAGAAGAGCGCCTTATTAAAAATTCAAACACAGACGAATTGACGGGACTTCTTAACAGACGAGCTTATGAAGAAGCGATAAGAAGAATCGAGGCAGATGGAATAAGGGAAGATTTTACATATATCTCCATTGATATTAATGGTCTTAAGGAAGTTAATGATGGAATTGGTCACGATGCAGGTGACGAATTAATTGTTGGTGCCTGCGACTGTCTGAGACAGTGTATCGGACCATATGGACATATCTACAGAACTGGTGGCGATGAGTTTATTGCGCTTATTCATGTTAGTAAGGAGCAGCTCGATTTAATAATCAGGGACCTGGAAGAGACAACTAATGATTGGTCAGGAGATAAGTGCGAATATCTTGCCGTATCGGTTGGAACTGTAACAAGAAGAGAAGTAATGACTGCTTCTATGCATGAGATAGCTGTTCTTGCTGATAAGAGAATGTATAAGGCAAAGGCGGAATATTATAGCAGAAGAGGAATCGACAGAAGAGGCCAGAAGGAAGCCTATAATGTTATCTGCTCACTTTATACAAAGATTTTAAAAGTAAATATAACAAAAGATACATATAAGATTTTAAATATCGATGACAGCGAGAATGCAGAAGATTATTTAAACTATGGCACTTTATCAAACTGGTTAAATGACTTTGTCGCTAATGGTATGGTTCATCCTGATGATGTTGATGAATTTAACAGTAAGATGAATCTTGAGTTTATGAGGGATTATTTTAAAAACAGCAATAGTTCACTTAATGTTTTGTATAAGCGTAAGTATGGCGGTTCTTTTAAAAATACAATCATGAAAGTGGTTCCTTCAGCTAACTATAAAGATGATGATCAGAATTTGTTCTTATATGTTGAACAAATTGAGAAATAACATTTATAGTTACTAATTCCCAAAAATGTATAGAAAAACAGCATTTGTTTTGGCTAAGGCACAAATACAAATGCTTATTTCTTTATGCTACAATTTTTTCTGTTGATAAATACAAAATAAAAAAGAATATCAAAGGGGAAAGATTATGAAGAAAACAATAAGTTTAATTGTGGCTTCTGTTATGCTTCTTGGCTCACTTAGCGGATGTGAACTTCCTAAGAAGGAAGACAAGAATGCATGGATTGAGGAAGCTTCAAAGAAGGTTGAGGATACTTTTAGTGCTGAGACATGTACTGAATTTTATCTTAACGGTAAGATGTATGCATTTCCATGTAACATCAGTGAATTCCTTGATAATGGCTGGGAATTTAAAGATCCTGAAGATGGTGAGATAGAGATAGAGCCAGGCTATCAGAGCAACTCAATTTATATTCTTACCGATGAGGATGAACATACAATCAAAATAGGTGTTACTAATACTTCTGATGAGACACTTACTACTTCTGAGTGTGATGTTGATTCATTTGAGATGGGTCAGGCATCAGGTAACGCTATGATTGCTGGTGATATTGCTATTCATGAGACAAAATTTGATTCGATCGAAGACCTTGAGAGTAGTATCGATTCAGAGAATATGGATTACGATATTATTGGAAATAAAGCTAAGACTTATAAGTCAATTTTCGAGAATGAGGAAGGCTATTCTATTACAGCAGAGATTTATGTAATGGAACTTGAGAATACTTCTTATATTGATGACGTGACTTTCAGCTGTGAATATTACACACCTTATAACTTTGCTGATGATATCAATGGAACAATTAAGGGTATCTTTGAGAATGATCCTTCTTATATTGATGCGGACTTCCTTATTGATATCACACCTGAAGATTATGTTGAATACTGGAGAGGACCAGATGGACTTCCACTTCTCGTTTCATATATGATGGGATTTGATTTTACTGAATTTACTGATGAGCAGCTCGTTAAGCTTGATGCTATTATTGCCAAGGCCTATGAGGTAAATTCATATACTGCTATCCCTGTTGAAGACGACAAGGTTATCATGACATATCAGTATTATGATTTCTTTAATATCGTAGATAAGGCATATGATGCTTTGCTTGAGACAGATATTAATGCTGATGAGTATTTGACTTCAGAAGAGTGTTTTAACTTCATGTGCGATAAGATGATTGAGATTTATGATAATCATACAGATTATATGGTATTCCCAACAGCTACTACATATGATGCTTTGAACGAAGAGGATACAGATACCTGGTATGATATTCTCTACTTACAGCTTGGTATGGCTGATCTTTTGGAAGAATAATTAATTAATAAGGAATAACAGGCTATCTCAAAAGTGGGTTTAAAATCGCTGTTGAGATAGCTTTTTTATGCCTCAAATTTTATATTGTAGTGCTATAATTCATTTGAAAATATGATTTGCTTTCTAGGAGTGAGAATGGATTCGAATAAGCAGGAAAAGCAGTATACACTAATGACAAAGACGCCGATACCAAAGCTGATTGTTAAGCTTGCGATACCGACAACTATAAGTATGCTCATTACTAATGTCTATAATCTGGTAGACACAGCGTTTGTTGGTAAGCTTGGAACCAGTGCTTCTGGTGCGGTCGGAATTGTTTTTGGTTTTATGATGATTCTTCAGGCTGTTGCATTTCTTTTTGGTCAGGGATCTGGAGCAATAATGTCCAGAAATCTTGGCAAAAATGATGTAAAGAAAGCAAGCAGCATCGCATCTCTTGGTTTTTTCTCTGCTCTTGCAGGAAGTATTATTGCAGCTATTATCTGCCTTTTTATCATTGACCCGCTGGTAGTGATTTTGGGCAGTACTCCAACAATTGCTCCTTTTGCCAAGACATATACAATTTTTATTCTTATATCAGCTCCAGCTATTGTATGTTCATTTGTAATGAATAATCTTCTTCGTTATGAGGGTAAGGCCATGCTTGGCATGATTGGACTAAGTATCGGTGCGGTTCTTAATATTGCTGGTGACGCTTTATTCATGTTTGTTTTTAATATGGGCATCGCAGGCGCAGGCCTCTCAACATGCATTTCCCAGTTTATAAGTTTTGGAATCTTATTGTCATTCTTTTTAAGAGGTAAGACAATTTGCAGACTCTCAATCTATAATGCTGCTTTTAATATGAGTGATTTTGGTGACGTATTTGCGACTGGTTTTCCTAGTCTTGTCCGCCAGGGACTTCAGTCTCTGTCTACAATCGTACTTAACTTTTTTGCTGGTCCATATGGAGATGCTGCAATTGCGGCAATGAGCATCGTATCAAGAATAGTATTCTTTGTTTTCTCTGTAGTTCTTGGAATTGCGCAGGGCTTCCAGCCAGTGAGTGCGTTTAATTATGGTGCCAAGAAATATGACAGAATCAGAGAGGCGTTTAAGTTCAGTATTTTATTATCTGAGGTTTTTATAGTTGTTTTTTCGCTGATTGTAATTATATTCTCTGGAAATATAATCTATAGATTCCGAGATGACGCTGAGGTGGTAAGAATTGGTACAAGGGCTCTTCGACTTCAGTGCATAAGCCAGATTGTAACGCCATTTTGCACCATGACCGAGATGCAGCTTCAGAGCACTGGCAAGAAGCTTCTCGCTTCGATAACTTCTTTCCTTAAAAGCGGCGCAATTTTTATCCCTGCATTATTCATTCTCGCCAATACGCGAGGCTTAAGCGGCATACAGGAAGCTCAGCCACTCGCTACTGTGGTGGTTGTAATTCCACTGATATTTTTTGCAAAGTGGTTCTTTAAGAATCTGCCGAAAGGCGATTTATGATAGGAGGCAAATATGAGAGACGTAACATTAGGATCAACAGGAATAACAGTCAAGCAGAATGCATTTGGCGCACTCCCAATTCAGCGCGATGACTTTGACACAGCAATTGCGATTCTTAAACGCGCCTATGAAGGTGGCATCCGCTTTTTTGATACGGCCCGCGCCTATTCTGACAGCGAGGAGAAGGTAGGTCTCGCCTTATCTGATGTGCGTTCCGATATTTTTATCGCTACGAAAAGCATGGCTCACACGCCATCTGACTTTAAATCCCAGCTCGAGACATCTCTCAAACTCCTCAAAACAGATTATATCGATATCTATCAGTTTCACTGTGCTAATCAGGTTTACCGCCCAGGCGATGGCACAGGTATGTATGAATGCATGCTTGAAGCCAAAGCTGAAGGTAAGATCCGTCACATTGGAATAACTGCACACAAAATTGAGATTGCCTTTGAGGCAGTGGAGTCTGGTCTTTATGAGACTTTGCAGTATCCATTTAGTTATCTTGCTAGTTCACGTGAGATTGAACTCGTTAAACTTTGCCGTTCAAAGAATGTTGGTTTTATCGCCATGAAAGGACTGGCAGGCGGTCTTATCAACAACTCTTCTGCAGCGATGGCCTTCATGACACAGTATGATAATGTTCTTCCTATCTGGGGCGTTCAGCATATGAGTGAACTGGAAGAATGGCTTTCTTTTATGGATAATACACCAGCACTTGATTCAGACATGATGGCATTTATTAAAGCTGAACAGGATAATCTTGCAGGTGACTTCTGCCGAGGCTGCGGTTACTGTATGCCATGTCCGAAGGGCATCATGATTAATCAGTGTGCAAGAATGTCTCTGATGCTTCGCCGCGCACCATCAAGTGGCTGGCTCTCTTCTAATATGCAGGAAGAGATGATGAAAATTGAAGATTGCATCGATTGCCGTCAGTGTGTAAGTAAATGCCCATATTCTCTCAATACACCTGAACTTCTGCGTAAGAACCTTGATGATTATAAGAAGGTTTTGGCTGGAGAGGTTAAGGTATAATAATTCTTTGGAGATTGGCATTGACAAGTGATAAGCGATATCGCATGTGTAAAAAAGCTACAATCCAACAGGGTGATTTTAATATACTTATACAAAATATATAAAAACAAGTGTAAAACAAAATTTATACTTGTTTTTTTTGAACCCTGTCTATAATCCATAATGATTTTTTGTTTTATTGGAGAGTGTATTTGAAAGATAAGTTATTATTAAAATCAGTAAGTATGTTCTAATGCTAATGGCAGTGTTACAGATTCTCTCGGAAACAGCACAACTTATACTTATGATGAATATGGTAGAGTGGCAGAAACCATTAATGCCGAAGGTAAGTCAGCAACCTGTGTCTATAACGAATATGGCCAGACTGTAGAAAGCACCGACTTTGGTGGAAACACAACCAACTATACTTATGATTCTTATGGAAGAGTAAGCACTGAGACAACCGAGGAAGGAGTAATTAAGTACTTCTATAATAATGTCGGTCAATTAATAAAGGTATCGAGCATCGAAGGTGATATCTGCTATTCTTATACAGAAGAAGGCTATATCTTGTCGAAAATGGATGAGAACAATCAAACCATCTTCTACGCATATAATGAACTTGGTTTAATGACAAGTATCACCATTGATGATAAGAAAATCACTTATACCTACGATAGTCTCGGAAGATTAGAAACCGTAACTGATCAGGATGGAAATATTACTACATATTCATACGATAATGTAGGTAATCTTATTAAGTTGGAATACTCAAATGGCGTAGTAACAACATATCAGTATAACGAAGTGAATCTTCTCATATCAGAAGTAACAACTGATAGTGAGGGCAATGTAATTGAAAGCTTTAAATATACGTTAGGAATAAATGGCTAGAGACTTAAGGTAGAAGAACTTACAAGAACAGTTGAATATACATACGATTCTTGCGAGAGACTTACTTCTGAGAAAATCACTTGCACGAATGGTAAGGTAACGGAGACAAGCTATACATATGACTTGAATTCTAATAGACTTACAAAAACTGTAAATGGTGAAGTAACAAAATATACCTATAATGAACTTAATCAACTCATAGCCGAGGATGACATCATCTACACCTATGATGATGCAGGAAATCTGATTGCTGGAAGTAGAAATAATATTTTACTTTTTAGTTACGAATACAGTAGCTGTAACCAAATGACAAGAAGCCTGGTATATACTGTAGAAGGTATCTTGACAGCTGAATACGAGTATAACTATCTGGGCGACAGAATCTCGAAAGTAGTAGATGGAACAAGAACGACATATACTCTTGATTATAGTAGTGGCCTGTCTCAAATTCTGGAGGAGACAACAGACGGTAAGACTATCTTTTATGTAAGAGGCTTGGAACTTATTTCAAGAGAAGAACTTACAGGAACATATTTCTATATCTTCGATGGCGGAAATACAGTAAGAGCTTTAGTCGATGAAGATGGAAATGTTACTGATAAGTATGTTTTCGATTCTTTTGGAAATAAAGTGTCTCATGAGGGAGATTCATCTAACTCTTATGGCTTCCAGGGTGAACAACTTGATGAAGAGACGGAGCTTTATTACTTAAGAGCAAGGTATATGAATCCTTCTACTGGAACTTTTACCAGTATGGATACATATGGTGGTTCTTTATCTGATCCTACGAGTCTACATAAGTATTTGTTCGCGAATTCTAATCCGGTGAAGTATTGTGATCCGACGGGGAATATGACGTTAGCCCAAGAAGAATTAGCGATAGGTGTGCTGTTGATGGTTAATACCATTACTTTGGTTGGTCTGAAATCAATTGGCTTTATAAATTCTAAAGAGAATAAGAATTGTATTTTTTCAGTATCTTTGCAAAAAGGATTTCTGGGAATGACATTTGTAAGTATTCTTCAGTCTATTCTTTTATTGGAGATACTATATGCTTCTCAGTCTAGAAAACTTCGAAAGAATATGATAAATGCATATAAAAATGGTGACAGAGGCGGAAAGAAACCACCAGATTATAAAAATGCTGCGCATCATATTGTTCCTATACTGATGGCACGTGCGCAAAAAGCGAGAGACGTGCTTATTAAATTTGGGATTGATTTAAACGATGCGGTAAATGGAGTGTTTTTGCCAACGGTAAAAAACGTGTCGAATGCTTGTTATCATTGTGCGTTGCATACTGAAGAATATATTGAGCATATAGAGTCTTTGTTGGAGAAATGTACCACTGTTGAAGAAGTATATGAAGTGTTAATGTTTATAGCTGAAGAATTGCTGAATGGAACTTGTCCACATTGATACTATTTATTAGTTGGGAACATTGTTATTTATTAATATTAAACTCTATTGGAGGTAAGGAAGTGTAATGAATTACTATATTTTGAGAGGCGTTAATGGTCATGTTTCGTTGCTTAATCATTTGGATTTAGATACTTATCAGAGGATTAAAAGTGATAATGAATTGGATGACATTCAAGAAATAGAATTCGAATTGAACGATGAGTTGGGGAGAAAGCCTTTAAATGATTGTAATTGGTCGCCGCTTAATCTATCTAAGGGAGCTTTTGAAATACTATTCCCATTTATAAAAAATTGTATATATAAACCCATTGAAGGTTATTGGATGAATGATGACACCAAAGAATTGGTTTATGTATTGCGAATTAAAGACAGAATAGATTGCTTAGATAGAGAGCGTTCAGTTTACTCTGTAATAAATGAAAACTTTTACGTTATAGAGAATTATGTTATCGACGAATCCAAAACAGATGGCAGAATGCTTTTAGAGATGAGATGTGGTACAGAAATCATAGTATCTCAAGAATTTGTTGATTTGGTAGAGCGTAATAATCTCACGGGTTTCAGATTTGATAGAATTCTTACTACGTCAGAATATGATGCATTGTTACCTGAAGACAGACCACGTGCAAGACTAGTTAATTGTGATTCTGTTGGTAATAAAGCTACAGTGACTTCATCTATTTCTTCTAGTAAGCCAATGGTTAAGGATGTTGGTTTATTAAAAAAACTAATCAAATCTATAGCCAAAAGAACCAAACGGAATGCTTTTGTTTTTGATTACGACTTTGGCCATCAATGTTCGTTGTATGACAGTAAAATTGGCGGAATTCCATATTGGGATGCTAGTTGTAAGGAATTTCCTACAGATGAGGAAGGAAACAAGATGATAATGCTGGCCCAGATAAATCTTGGTGAATTACCACCTGAGGTAAAACACAAACTGCCTAAAACGGGATTACTTCAGTTTTATATTAGTGAGAATTATCAGGACACAGGATTATCAACAGACAAAATATGTCAAGTTGTTTATCATGATTTAGTTGATGAGAAAATTACAATAGAAGAAGTTATAAAAACAGAAATAAAAACCACTCTTGAGGCTTTGGATTTTCCTATATATGGGGAAGCTGCTATCAAATTCTCCACAAAGTCAGAATCAATGATTCCGAGTGATTACCGCTATTCTTCATATGATATTAAGGATAGTGAAGGAAAGCGAGTATATACTGACGAGGATAATATTATGGATATTTTGTCAGACGAAGAATGCGAATCATTGTTTGATGATACAAGACAAAGTAAGCTTTTGGGATATCCTTTTTTTGAGCAGTTAGATCCGAGAGAAGACTATCGAGAGTATGATGATCTCCTCTTGCAAATAGATTCGTATCTAAATGAGGATAATAAAAAATTACGAATAAATTGGGGCTTGGGAGGAACGTGTAATTTTTTTATAAGAAGTTTGCATTTAGAGAAACACCAATTTGATGATGTCTTATTTAATTGGGATTGTTCATGAATTAATAGGTCTGTAAGCTGATAGCTTGCAGACTTTCTTTGCGAGAGAAAAATAGCATTCTACTTAATTGATGGTGTAGCAAGTGTTGGATTTGATTGATATATTGATGAGAAAAGAAATGTGTATTCATGGAGGAGATGGTTCGTCAAGCTGTGCATTATAAAATAAGACTCAAATAAAAAAGCTCTTTCACATATCCTGCATGAAAGAGCTTAATTTATATTATTTACTGTGTTTAAACTTTTTTCTTATAAAGCCAGCTAATTAGAATGAATGCTGCTGCGATAATCAAAACGACGATTGCTGCAATTGTAGCAGAACCGATTGTCTCACCTGTTCTTGTAATTCCATTTGAAGTGGTTCCTGATGAACTTGAAGAATTCGAAGAACCTGAATTTGAAGAAGGGTTAGATGAGCCAGATGAAGCTCCTTCGCCACCAACCATTGAACCGTGACCATCGTCAGCAGGTGTAGGAGTTGGAGTAACTGTAACAGTAGGAGATGGTGTAATCTCAGGAGTTACAGTCACAGGCACTGGTGTTGGAGTAACAACTGGCGTAGGTTCAGGTGTTACTGTAACAGCAGGAGTGTTTGTTACTTCTGGTGTTGTTGTAACCTCAGGAGTGGTCTCTGGAGTAGTTTCAGGAGTAACCTCAGGAGTGGTCTCTGGAGTAGTTTCAGGAGTTGCCTCAGGAGTACTCTCTGGTGTAGTTACAGGTGTATTCTCTGGAGTAACTTCAGGAGTTGTCTCAGGTGTATTCTCCGGAGTAGTAGATGGTGTGTTCTCTGGAGTTGCCTCAGGACTAGTCTCCGGTGATGGAGATGGTGAAGTCTCTGGTGAGGTCTCCGGTGAAGGCGATGGAGATGTCTCAGGATCAGGATTTACAGTAGTCTCAGCTGTATTCTCCCAATAAATCTCATAACTAGCCTTTGAAGAATCAACAACAGTAAGTGGATAATCTTCTCCATCATAAGTGATAGTCTGAGGATAAGATGTTCCGCTTACGCTAAATACGATAAAACGTGGTGTCTCATCTAATACATAACCCTTTGGAGCGGCAGTCTCAGATACCATGTAGATAGTGCCAGGATTAAGCTTTTCGAAAGAAGCAGAACCATCAGCGTCTGTCTCACTGTCTTTTGGACTGTTGCCATCAGTAGTAGCTGTTGTACCACTCATGTTGCATGGAACAAGTATGAATTCTGCGCCTTCAAGTGTATCTGTAGCAGAAGTAGAAGAACACTTTGTGATATAAAGGCTTGGCTTGATTACAGATGAAGAACTTGCTGCACTCTCAAATACCTGACCAGTAATTACCTTTGAACCCTCAGTACCCTTTGTATTGATGCCAATAATCTGGCAATCATTTGAACCAGCATTGTTCTGGAATTCAGAACCAGGCATAAGGTTAACCATTGCTCTATATGTAATCTCGTAAGAAGTAGCATCCTTAATATTAAGTCTGAAAGTTCTTGTAGCAGGATCAAAAGTAAAATCCTTAGAATCAGGAGCTACGCCATTTACAAGAACAGAAGACATATCGAGGTCAAATGCTTCACCCATTGTATCTTCAAGGATAAGTGTATCTGAATTAGGATCCATATCCAAAGAAGCTGGGTTGGCCTTAATAGTAAAGTATGCATAAGGTGCAGTTGCCTTACTATAATCGAAAGTCTTAACTAATTCATCAGGTTTTGTGTATCCATATACTTCTTCATATCTCTGAAGGTTGGTTCCATTAAGAACAATCTCAGCTGCGTTTTTATACTCGCGATAATTCGCACTCTGACTGATAACTTTTGTATTGTACTTAAAGTACAAAGTCTGAGTTTTCAAAGCTTCAATCAATTCGGTTTTAAAGTGGAACTCGACAACATTATTATCCTTAAATATTGTTTCAATACAGTTATCAGCATCGAAATATTGATTAGTATTAGCATTAAAGATTTCATAGGATGTTGTGTCAACAGTAAGACCATCTGGTAAATAGTCGATAATATATCCTGAAGTTACTGAATCATCTTCGAACTGGTGTATATATAAATACCAGCTGAGTATACCTTCAGCCTCTTTACTTCCACCCTGATTAGTAAATTTCTCAAAGTGTACATGAAGTGTATAGATATCAGCCCATACACAAGCAAACTTTTGATCACTAGTTACACTTGCATAGTTTGGAATCTTGCCTCTATAACCATTAGGATACATTCCAGTATAAGATTTAACAAATTCATCAGCAGAAGCACGATCGTACATAGCAGGATTAGCTTTTACTACGTACTTTACGTAAATAGACTCTCCATCTGACATGCTGTCAAATGTAGTACTCATTTCATTATCGCTACTGAAGCTCCACTGAGTGTGTTCTCCAGTATAAGGTACAGAGTATCCTTCATCTTCATAAAGATATGGTCCATCGTAAAGTGACATACCAGGCCACATCTCATCATAGAACATTACATTGGTGTTAGTTGAAGTAGAAGTAAATTTGATGTAGCAATTATAAAGAAGATCAGGATTAGGAATAGATACATCTTCGAATCTCTTGGAAATTGCAAGAGCAGGCTCTACCGCAGGTGGGATAACATTGACAAATTTTGAAGTTATTCCAGGAAATTTAATCTCCATATTCTTAGATGGAGTTCCGCCATTTCCATCATTGATGATTCTGCCACTGAAAGTAAGCTGACCTTTACGATAAAGCTCTTCGCAGAAATTCTGAGAAGAATAAGTAATTGAGATAACATTACTAATAATAGAATATTTACCAACAGCAACGTTCTTACCTTCAATTTCTTCTGTGATATTCCCAGGAGGAACATCCTTAAAAGCTACATTTGAAGGAAGAGTATAGGTATAGGTAGTACCTACCTCTACAGAATCAGCAGCAGGCAAGAATTCCCATTTCATAGTCGCATAAAATTCTTCGCCATACTCTACAGTAGTTCCTTCTGTGGTAAGATCTTCATTCTTGCTATTTGTAAGAGTGATAGAAAAATTACTCTGATCAACATGATCAATCAATTCGGCAGAGTCACCCTCGCCTGCAAAAGAATTCGAATTCAGGACAACTGCCGGCAAAAAACAAGAGATAGCAGTAACAACTGCCATTAGACGGCTTATTCTTTTACTAATCATAAACAACTCCTTGTTAATAAATTATTAACATTATAAAACACCTGAATGCCGACTTGTATTACATATAAGATACAAATTTAGCCCAGTCCTTTTGGTTTTTCTGCATATTTCCCAATGGTTTTTGGCCACGAAAGTATTATTATATTTCTCGTTAATAAAAATACTTGATTTGTCATTCCTGATTTGACTTTTTTTGGAGAACAAAATGATCTGGATTTTACTGGTTTTGTTATACGGCCTCTTTAAAGGTCTCAGAGAGATAGCCAAAAAGAAAGCCATGACTCATAATACCGTCATGGAAGTTTTGGTATCTTATACGATACTTTCCTTTATCATGGTTATTCCTCAGGTCCCAAATGCGATGGGAATGCCAGGCAAATTCTATTTTTATGTAGCACTTAAATCCCTCATCATTTTTATCGCCTGGATGTGCTCTTTCAGATCGATTAAGCACCTTCCAGTAAGCCTCTATGGAATCCTTGACTTATCAAGAGTCCTGTTCGCGACTCTTCTTGCCATGGTGGTCCTCCAGGAGACTCTTAATACCAATCAGATAATCGGAATGGTTTTTGTATGTGGCGGACTCATTTTGCTTAAATTTAAGCCAAAGTTTTTGAATAAACTTTTCGAAAATGAGAACGACCTCACTATAACCACTGACTCAAAAGGAATTCAAAACCGTACCTGGCTATATATTCTTGGCGCATTCATATCCTGCCTCCTTAATGCTACATCAGGCCTTATGGATAAGATTTTGATGAAGGATATAAATTCTTCCCAGCTTCAGTTCTGGTATATGCTTTTCCTGGTTATTTACTATGTGATTTATGTAATCGTAACCAAAACAAAAATATCATTAAGCGTTCTTAAGAACGGCTGGATCTGGCTCATGGCGGTCATTTTTGTAATTGCTGATTATGCTTTGTTTGTTGCGAATGCCAACCCTGACAGCAGAGTTACGGTAATGACACTTATTAAGCAGAGCGGCTGCATAATTACAATCATCGGAGGCCGTCTCGTATTCAAAGAGAAAAATACAGGTTACAGACTTTTATGCGCCACCATTATAATTGCTGGTATTGTAATAGCAGTCATGTAAATTCAAATGAAAATTCTTTTGCGACTTTATCCTTATAAAGTTGCATTCAAAATGTCAATTTAATGAAAACTTGCCTTAATCTCACTTTAATTAGTAGTTTAATCATTGTATAATGAATGACGTGGGCACATTGAGATTTGTTCCTAATGTGCAAAAAATAACTATACTAATAGGAGAGTACATAATTATGGCAATGGTTGCAAAGAAAAATGTAGAAGATTTGAATGTTGCCGGCAAGAGAGTTATCGTACGTGTTGACTTTAACGTACCACTCGACAAGCAGACCGGTGAGATCACAGATGACAAGCGTATTAAGGGCGCTTTACCTACAATTAAGTATCTCGTAGACAATAATGCAAAGGTTATCCTTGTTTCACACCTCGGACGTCCTAAGAATGGACCAGAGGCTAAGTTTTCAATGAAGCCAGCTGCAGAGAGACTTGCAGAGTTAATCGGCAAGCCAGTTACACTCGCAGCAGATGTAATCGGTGAGGATGCTAAGGCTAAGGCTGCAGCTCTTAACGACGGTGAGATTTTGATGCTTGAGAACGTTCGTTTCCACAAGGAAGAGACAAAGAACGATCCTAAGTTCGCTGCAGAGCTCGCTTCAATGGCTGACCTCTATGTAAATGATGCATTTGGTACAGCTCACAGAGCACACGCTTCAACAGCAGGTCTTGCTAACTATCTCCCATCAGCTTCTGGTTACCTCATCGAGAAGGAAATCAAGTTCATCGGTGGCGCTTTGGCTGAGCCAGCTCGTCCATTCGTTGCTATTCTTGGTGGTGCTAAGGTATCAGATAAGATCGGTGTAATCACAAACCTTATGGATAAGGCTGATACAATCATCATCGGTGGTGGTATGGCTTATACATTCATCGGCGCTATGGGTGGTTCAATCGGTAACTCACTTTTCGAGGCTGATAAGGTTGAGCTTGCTAAGGAGCTCATCGCTAAGGCAGAAGAGAAGGGTGTTAAGCTCCTTCTCCCAACAGATACAGTTGTTGCTACAGAGTTCGCTGCTGATGCAGAGTCTAAGGTAGTTCCTTCAATGGAAATCCCAGATGGTTGGGAAGGCCTTGACATCGGACCTGAGACAATCGCTACTTTCTCAGCTGCTATTAAGGAAGCTAAGACAGTTATCTGGAATGGTCCTGCAGGCGTATTCGAGTTCGAGAAGTTCGCTGTTGGTACAAAGGCTCTTGCTCAGGCTATCGCTGAGGCAGACGCTATCTCAATCATCGGTGGTGGTGATTCAGCTGCTGCTATTGAGAAGCTTGGTTATGCAGATAAGGTAACACACATCTCAACAGGTGGTGGTGCTTCACTCGAGTTCATCGAGGGTAAGGTTCTCCCAGGTATCGATTGTCTTAACGACAAGGAGACAGGCAGAACATTCGCTGCTGGTAACTGGAAGATGAACTGCGGTATCCCAGCTGATGCAGTTAAGCTCATCGAGGAGCTTAAGCCACTCGTTAAGGATGCTACAGCTAAGATTGCTCTTGGCGTTCCTGCTACAGCTCTTGCTGCTGCAGTTGAGGCTACAGCTTATACAAACATTAAGATTGCTGCTGAGAACTGTCACTTCGAGGAGAAGGGTGCTTTCACAGGCGAGATTTCACCACTCTGGCTTGCTAAGATGGGTGTAACATATTGTATTATCGGTCACTCAGAGCGTCGTGAGTATTTCGCTGAGACAGATGAGACAGTTAACAAGAAGGCACACGCTCTCTTGAAGTACGGCGTAAAGCCAATCATCTGCTGTGGTGAGTCACTTGCTCAGCGTGAGGCTGGTGAGACATTTGATTGGATCAAGAGCCAGATCGTAGGCGCTTTCAAGGATATTCCTGCTTCAAAGCTCTGCCAGATCACAATCGCTTACGAGCCAATCTGGGCTATCGGAACAGGTAAGACAGCTACAGACGAGCAGGCTCAGGAAGTTTGCGCATTCATCAGAAGCGTAATCGCTGAGCTCTACTGCGATAAGTGTGCTGAGGCTATGACAATCCAGTACGGTGGTTCATGTAACGCTGCTAACGCTGCTGGCCTCTTCGCTCAGAAGGATATCAACGGTGGCCTCGTTGGTGGTGCTTCACTCAAGGCTCCAGATTTCTCAGTAATCTGCCTTGCTGGTAAGTAATTTATAAGACTCTTATTAAATTAAGATAAATAAAGTCCCGTAGGAGTAATCCTGCGGGATTTTTTTTGCTTTTGGAAGTTATGGAGTGGATGGGACGTGCGTGTGGTGGATACGGCCTTACTTGCTGTAAGGGAGGTGCATTTTAGAGTCAGGACTGATTCATTCACTTGAAACATCTAATCTATTCACTCTTCAGTGAATGAAATGCCTGTTTTAAGTGGATCTCACTCAGAATGCCTGTTTCATTCACTCTCCAGTGAATGAAATGCTTGTTTTAAGTGAATCTCACAAAAAACATCAGTTTTATACACCTAACAGTTGAATATAAACACCGTTTTAAGTGAACGCTAAGCTTTACCTGCCAAAGTCCACAAAAACCCTCCACAAGATTGTGGACTTTTAAGCCTGTTTTTGTGGAGTTCATGTCAAAGTCCACACCCCCCTCCACAAGAATGTGGAGTTTTAAGCCGATTTTTGTGGAGTTCGTGCCAAAGTCCACAAAAACCCTCCACAAGATTGTGGACTTTTAAGCCTGTTTTTGTGGAGTTCATGTCTAAGCACACACTCAACAATCCTTCCAATCACCAAATGAACCACATCGCCAAGGGGTTCGTTTGAATAAATCCCAAAATCTGCTATATTATGTGATGTAAAAGTTTAAAGGGTGGAAATAAAAATGGATTCAGAAACAAATGTTGAGATTAAAGAGAATTTTCTCAAGACTAATACTCTTCTCATAAAATCAATAATATTCGCTATTATTCTTCTTGTATTATGTGTAGCTGCATTGACAGTTATCGTCACATCAATCCTTAATGAAGATATCGATGTAAACAGACTCTCATTTTGCTCGCCAGTCTGTCTTGCAAGTGGTATGTTCTTTATTCTAAACTTGCAGCCATTAGCAGATTCGATTAAAGGCGTAAGAGCAAATAACAGACTAATAAAAAAATATGGTCTGGAGGAGCTTCTTACTAAAATGAACCGAGAAGCAGTCTATATATATGAAGAGAAGGGTAAGCCTAGAACAGTTATTACACCAGAATATATTTTCGAGCGTAATGTTGGTGTATATGATTCAAAATTAATCGATTATATCTACTATCGTAATTATAAGGGCACTACATCAGTTCGTATGTATGATTTAAATAATAAACATATGGATATTGCAAGAGGCGTAACTGATGAACTTAAAAAACTCGAGGTGCTTGATGCTATCTGTAAAGTTAATCCTACAGTATTGAGAGGTTTTATTTATGAGAATGATCAGGAACATAAGGCTCGAGTAAAAGCACATAAGAAAAATAAAAAGTAGTATAATATTAAAAAAACAGGGAGGGATATAGTAATGCAGTTATATTTCTTGGCACTTTTGGTAATGGTGGTAAGTCTTGTTATTCAGTTCTGGCTTAAGGCTACAGTAAGTAAGTGGTCAAAGGTAAGTGCGGGAACACGTTTTACTGCTAATGATGCAGTTAGATGTATGTTCAGAGAAAATGATATCAATAATATCGAGATTCTTGCTAAGGGCGGTTCTCTTACAGACTGTTATTCACCAAATGAGGGAAGAATTTATTTGTCAGAGCCAGTTTACAATCAGAATTCTGTTGCAGCTATCGCAGTAGCAGCTCATGAGTGTGGTCATGCAATCCAGGATAAAAAAGGTATTGCTATCTATCGTTTCAGACAGGCTCTTGCAGTTCCAGCAGGTTTTTGTTCACAGGCAGGTGTATATATCGCAATGGTTGGACTTATGCTTATGGGCGCTGGATACCTTCTTGGTGAGAGCGTACTTAATTTTGGAATCATTATGTATATGGTTACATTCCTCTTCTATGTGGCAATGGTTCCAGTTGAGATAGATGCCAGCAGACGCGGCCTTAAAGCAATCAAGGAAAATGGTTTTATTTCCGAGGAATACATTGGTGGCGCCAGATCAGTTCTTACTGCAGCAGGAAGCACATATGTTATTTCCATGGTGTCCGCAGGCGTTACTCTTTTAAGACTTCTCGCTATGCGCGGAAACGGCAGAAGACGCTGATTATAATTTAGTTTTTCTAAGCACGGCTGGATGTCTGTCTGGTCGTGTTTTTATTTGCGATTTTTTCTTTTCGAAAAGCTAATGAAAATCATATCCGTAAATGCTCTTTTACATTTATATATAGCCAAGTTATCAAATGCCGAGAATAAGGCATTTTGCCATTTTCATTACTACAAAAAAACACAAACTTATGAGTTGACAAATTGCCCGTAATCCATCAAAATACATTGTGTGAGATTTTGATTTACTTTCAAAATAAATATATTTTATAGAAAGAGGTAACAAAAATGAAAGAACTCGACTTAACAAAGTACGGTATTACCGGCACAACAGAAGTTATTTACAATCCTTCATATGAGCTTTTGTTCGAAGAAGAGACAAAGGCTGGTCTTGAGGGCTTCGAAGTTGGTCAGAACACAGAGCTTGACACAGTTAATGTAATGACAGGTATCTACACAGGACGTTCTCCTAAAGACAAGTACATCGTAATGGATGAGACATCTAAGGATACAGTATGGTGGACATCTGATGACTACAAGAACGACAACCACCCAATGACAGAAGATACATGGGCAGTTGTTAAGGATATTGCTAAGAAGGAGCTTTCAAATAAGAAGCTTTTCGTAGTAGATGCTTTCTGCGGTGCTAATGCAGATACAAGAATGGCAGTTCGTTTTATCGTTGAGGTTGCTTGGCAGGCTCACTTCGTAAAGAATATGTTCATCCAGCCAACAGATGCTGAGCTCGATAGCTTTGAGCCAGACTTCATCGTATACAATGCTTCAAAGGCAAAGGTTGAGAACTATGCAGAGCTCGGTCTTAACTCAGAGACATGTGTAGCATTCAACGTTACATCACGTGAGCAGGTTATCATCAACACATGGTACGGCGGAGAGATGAAGAAGGGTATGTTCTCAATGATGAACTACTACCTCCCACTTAAGGGTATGGCTTCAATGCACTGTTCTGCTAACTGCGATATGGATGGTAAGCACACAGCTATTTTCTTCGGTCTTTCTGGTACAGGTAAGACAACACTTTCAACAGATCCTAAGAGAAGACTCATCGGTGATGACGAGCACGGTTGGGATGACAACGGTGTATTCAACTTCGAGGGTGGTTGTTATGCTAAGGTTATCGGCCTTTCTAAGGAGAATGAGCCAGATATCTACAACGCTATCAAGAGAAATGCTCTTCTTGAGAACGTAACAGTAGCTGCTGATGGCAAGATTGATTTTGCTGATAAGACAGTTACAGAGAACACACGTGTTTCTTACCCAATCAACCACATCAACAACATCGCTGCTGAGGTTAACGGTGTATCTGCAGGTCCTGCAGCTGACAACGTAATCTTCCTTTCAGCTGATGCTTTCGGCGTATTGCCACCAGTTTCTATCCTTACACCAGAGCAGACACAGTACTACTTCCTCTCTGGCTTCACAGCTAAGCTTGCTGGTACAGAGCGTGGTATCACAGAGCCAACTCCAACATTCTCTGCTTGCTTCGGTCAGGCATTCCTTGAGCTCCACCCAACAAAGTATGCTCAGGAGCTCGTTAAGAAGATGAATGCTAACGGTGCTAAGGCTTACCTCGTTAACACAGGTTGGAACGGTACAGGTAAGAGAATTTCTATCCCTGATACACGTGGAATCATCGACGCTATCCTTGATGGTTCAATCAAGACAGCTCCTACAAAGACAATCCCAATGTTTAACTTTGAGGTTCCAACAGAGCTTCCAGGCGTTAACTCAGGTATCCTTGATCCAAGAGACACATACGCTAGTGCTTCTGAGTGGGAGACAAAGGCTAAGGATCTTGCAGAGAGATTCCAGAAGAACTTCGCTAAGTACACAACTAACGATGCTGGTAAGGCTCTTGTTGCTGCAGGCCCACAGCTCTAATCTTAGATTAGTGATTTAAAATTCATTTCTATCCCAAAATCCAATAGGGTTTTGGGATAGTTTTTTGTGAGATTCTGTTATCACAAAAAAACGACGATTTTGTCACAAAATTTGTGACGCTGAGGCTCATTTTTTGTGACGTCACAAAGAATAGCCATTTTTGTCACAAAATTTGTGACGTATAAGCGAGAAGTTTGTGACGCGGACGCGGAAGCGGATGCAGCAAGATATTGCTCACACGAATGCTATTGAGAATTGAGGGGTTAAGTGGTATTATAGTTAGGCTTTTCGAAAAGAAGAGATAAATTAAATTAAGGAGGCTATCCAAAATGGAAAGAAATGTGTTTGATATCCTGGAGGAAAGAGGATATATATCACAGGCAACACACAAAGATGAGATTTATGAATTGTTAAGTAAGCCAGGTGTTTCTTTTTATATAGGCTTTGATCCTACTGCAGACAGCCTTCATGTAGGCCATTTTGTACAGATGATGGTTATGAGTTATATGCAGAAAGCTGGTCACAGACCAATCGCTCTTATGGGTGGCGGTACTGCTATGATTGGTGATCCATCAGGCCGTTCTGATATGCGTCAGATGATGACAATTGAGACTATTGACCATAACGTTGAGTGCTTTAAAAAGCAGATGGGCAAGGTTGTTGATTTTAGTGACGACAAGGCTATCATCGTAAATAACGGTGACTGGCTTAGAAATCTCAATTTCATGGACTTTATGAGAGATATTGGACCTCACTTCTCTGTAAACAAGATGCTTACCGCTGAGTGCTACAAGCAGAGACTTGAGAAGGGACTTACTTTCCTTGAGTTTACATATATGCTCATGCAGAGCTATGACTTCTACTATCTTAATAAGGAATACGACTGCTGCCTCGAATTAGGTGGTGATGACCAGTGGTCAAATATCATCGGTGGCGTTGAATTAATCAGACGTAAAGAGCAGAAGCCTGCTTACGGTCTTACATTTACACTTCTTACAAACAGTGAAGGTAAGAAGATGGGTAAGACAGCCAAGGGTGCTGTATGGCTTGATCCTAATAAGACATCTCCATTTGATTTCTACCAGTATTGGAGAAATGTTGATGATGCAGATGTTATTAAGTGCATGAAGCTTCTTACTTTTGTCTCAATGGATGAGATTAATGAATATGCTAAGCTTACTGATGCTGCTATCAACGAAGCAAAGAAGAGACTTGCTTATGAAGTTACTAAGATTGTTCATGGTGAGGAGATTGCTGATCAGGTTAAGAAGCAGACAGAGGATATTTTTGAGAACGGTGGACGTTCAGATGATATGAAGACAACAGAGGTTACTGTTGGCACATGTCTTACAGATGTTCTTGTTGATGCTGGACTCTTTAAGTCAAAGGGTGAGGCTAAGCGTATGATTCAGCAGAAGGGCGTTTACCTTAACGATGTGGTTGTTGAGGACTTGTTCTATAACTTAACAGAAGCTGATTTTAAGGATGGCGAAGCTATCGTTCGTAAGGGTAAGAAGGTTTACCACAGACTCCTTGTTAAGTAAAATAAGCATTATAATTAAGCAAAATAGACAGATTACCTGTATCAGGTAGTCTGTTTTTTTGTGTTGTCTTAAAAATAAGTGCGATGTTATAATAAGTATGTCGTGATTTTCACAATTAAGTGTTATTGGAGGAAAAATTTATGAAGACATTTAAGAAGGTAGTTGCTACTGCTCTCATCGCTTCAATGGCTTTAAGTGCAACAGGTTGTGGTGCTCTTAAGTTCAAGGCTACTGATGCTAAGACATTTAAGAAGGCTTTGGAGAAGGCTAATGATGGTATGTCAGAAGCAATGGATGATTTTGATGATGAGTGGGGATATGGTTTCTCAGACGATTATACATGTTACTATGTAGAAGTAGATGATGCTGATGAGATTGAAGATTACTACGATGCAGAGGGCGCTGAGAAGTTCTACATGGCAATGACTCAGGAAGATGAGGACGATGAGGAAGGCGTTATCTACTACTTCATCGAGTTCGAGGATGAGGAGTCTGCTCGTGATTACTTTAACGAAGAGTACTATGAGGACTTCGTAGAGGCTAAGGACGATAAGGATATTGAGGGTGACTTTAAGTCTAACCTTGGTAAGACAAGTGGTTATATTATCATTGATGCTGAGTCAAGCAGTAAGGATATTGGTAAGGGCCAGGTAACAGGTGGTATCTATCTTGCAGATAACACAGTTGTAGTTGTTTTGGCATTTGATGCTTCTAAGTCAGCTAAGAAGGAAATCACAGCATTCCTCGAGGCTATCGAGTATCCTTTCCTTT
The DNA here is from genome assembly GCA_024403775.1 of Clostridia bacterium. Lineage (GTDB taxonomy): Bacteria > Bacillota > Clostridia > Saccharofermentanales > Saccharofermentanaceae > Saccharofermentans. The sequence goes on from JAKSRE010000013.1 coordinate 29,639, forward strand.
AATTCTGAATTGAATTGAAATAAGATAATTACATAAATCCGGCTGAAGTTTTTCAGTCGGATTTTTTTATGTCAAAACACCTGTCATATAGTTCGAGGCAGTATTCTATTCAATTTGGACACAATTATTCATATGTGCTATAATTTTTTGACTTGAAAAATGGAGGAAAAAGAAATGAGTTTTAAAAGATTAACCACAGTAGTTCTTACCTGTGCAATGGTATTTACTATGGCAGGATGCAGTAAAAGCATTCCAGATGTAGGTAAGAAAGATTTTATGAAGGCCTGTGACAAAGCAGGATACGATGATTACATGATCAGTGAATTTGATGAAGAAGACCTTGATGATGATATGACTTATGAGGCAATAGTACGAGATGGCAACATTATGCTTGTTTATTGCGAATTTGAGGATGAAGAAGCTGCTCATGATTATTATGGTGATATCTATGCCAGCTTTATGGATTTAAAGAAGGATAAGGATGCAAGCGGCAGTTATAAGATGTTTATAACCAAAACATCTGGATATATCATCTTTAATGGTGAGGTAGATGACTGGGACGATATGTATCTTGATGGTGATGTATATTTTGGTATCTATTTTAAAGAGGACTATATTGTAGTTGCTGTATCAGAGTCAGATAAGAGCAAGGATATTAAGACGATTAATAAATTCCTAGAACAGCTGGAACTCCCAACACCATAATATATTGTGTAATTTGACAAATTTAAATAAAACGCTATGGGTATTTCCGTTAAGAGATACCCATTTTTTTTTGACCTTGAGTTGGGCGAGGTGCTATAATGTATTAGACGTTAGTCTTTAAATATTTTTGGAGGGAATAGTGATGAAGAATTGTAAGAAGATTTTATCAGCAATTTTGGTTGCTTCAATGGCTTTCTCATTGGCTGGATGCTCAAGCGTTAAGGCTATCGATAAGAAGGACTTTAAGAACGCTCTTAAGGAACTTAAGCTTGATGATGAAATGCGTGAGTACAAGGGCGATGATATTGAGTATTATGGATACGATGAAGATGATATCAAGTATCTTGCTCGTGTTTGGGATGATGATCAGTGGTATATGTTTATTCAGTTTGAGGATACAGAAGCTGCTCATGATTACTTTGAGGATGAGTTCTATGATGATATCATGGATGTAAAGGAAGACAAGGACTTTGACGGTAAGCTTAAGACAAAGCTTTCTAAGTCATCTGGATATATCATCCTTAAGGGTGAGAGCGAGAGCGATGACTTCATGGAAGGTGATATTTACGGTGGTATCTATTTTAAGAATGATGTTGTCGTAGTTGCACTTGCTTCTTCTGATAAGAAGAGCGACATTAAGGATATTGATACATTCCTTAAGTCAATCGGCTATCCAAAGCCATAAAAGAGTTTATAAAATTAAAAATTAAGGGCTGATTCAGATATTCGAGTCAGCCCTTTTAAATTGTCTGTAATTATTCGTTTACCATTAACCGAGTGTAATCATTAGTTCATCACTGTTAAACTCAATGAACGAACCTGTTGCAGTAACCTGTGGAATTCCCTCAGAAGAACTTACAATTGTAGAGATGCCATTAAGCATAATTCTCTTGGAATCACCAAAGCCTTTAGTAAGAACTTTGATTTTATTGCCTTTTCTAAGGATATTAATAATTCCACTAGTCTGCATATCTTCAGAATATACTTCCGCACCAGAGACCTTACCGTCCTGAAGCTCATATACCATAAATGTGATGTTGTTGAGAAGATTTCTTCTGATACCACCTCTGTTTGGCAAAGTTCCCTCTGTAGTATTATTGAGATTACGGAGAGGAATTACTGAGTTAGGCTTCACGAAAATCTGACTCTTGGTGTAAGACTCACCCATAGGGATGTAGTTAACGATACCAGGTCCTGCGATTTTGGTGTTAGTTAACATTTCAGTCCATTTTCCTTCTGGAATATAAAAACCTGAATTGTTAGCCACGCTGAGTGGAACTGAAGGAACAACGAGAAGATTTGATCCAAGCATATATTCGTAGTCGATTCCGAGACAGTTGCTATCCATTGGGAACTCCATTGCAAGTGGACGAAGTGTTGGAGTTCCATAAAGATTAGAATCTCCTGCAGTTGCAAATAAGTATGGAAGGAGACTGTTTTTAAGATTCAAGATGGTCTTAAAATCATTTAGTACCTTAGAATCTATTCCAGCCAAATCCTTGTTACTATTATCAGTAATTATTCTAAAATGTGGGAGCATGGCAAGATTGATAGCCATAGCTGTATAGCTCTCATTAATTGAATCAGTATTATTGTCTCCTGCTGAGATGCTGGCATTAATGAATGAAGCATATGAAGGAATGTCAGCATTTATAGCATCGTAACCCATCATTGAACACTTCAAAGCTTGATTAAGCATATCTCTTATGTAAGATTCAGAGTTTGTAGATCCGATAATATTTAATGGATATGATGACAAGTTATGAACTGGAATTGTATTTGAAGTATATGTTCCGTGAGAAGATACAATGTATGAATCTACAATACCTTTAACTCTGGACGTAGCCTCGTAATACGCCTCGTTCATACTTCTTGAGAACTGGTTAACAACATCACTTTTATCAAAATTACCTCTAAACTTATAATCAATTGAAGGATCAGTAATGTAAGAAAAATCAAAATCACATTCGATAACATCAACGCCAAGTCTGATTAGCGCATCAAGCTTAAGCTGAAGATATGATCTTGGTGCGATATGAGTAAAGTCCAGAATACCAAAAGATTCATTGTCGATATCAAACACAATATAATCGTTATTTGAATCTTTTACCAATGTATTATTCTCGCAGCATTCATCGAATTCATCAGATAAAACCGAGATATATGGATTTACAGTGAGTCCAACCTGAATACCTCTGTCATGAAGTTTACGACACAATCCAGCTGGATCATTAAATCTCTCCTGATCGAAAGTAAATCCCAGTCTGCTTGACTTTGGAAGATATGAATAACCAAGATAAACGGTTGAGAGATTAAGACCACTCTGTATTAATGAATCAACATAGTTAATAATATCATCGGCCTCTATATTAAAGTCATCATTGAACTTAACAGAAGTTCCAAATGATTTAGCTGGAGATACGAGATTGGTTGAGATAACATCAGTATAGTTTTTGAGTATAGATTTATAACTTTCGCCAACAAAAAATACAAATTCAAATTTATCACTGTCACTGTCAAAGACAATAGTATTGTCTACTTTGGTGCCGACAGAAATATCAGTTGGATGAATACTGTTGATAAAGATACCGAAGTGATTAGAGCACATTATGAATTGTGAAGTTGTGCTCTTATTTACTGCGATGCCAGTATTATAGTCGCATCCGTTAAGGATGAACGAATGATTCTCATCGCCAAGGCCATAGAAAACATCATTTGGCTGATAGGTAAAAGAAGAATCAGTAAACTGTGAAGTGATAAGCTGACCAAGATAGTAATAATCTACCTGGTAATTGCCATTTTTATGAATATCTATCTGAAACATTCCAGATTTTAGAGTAATCAGATTATCAGTCTGATCAACAGTAATTGATGTATAAATCTTTGGGGTAATAGAGACATCCGTGTGTCTTTTAACACGTTTACTTCGAGTAGAGACAACTCGTAAAGCATTTGGACCGCAGAATGAGAATTCGAGACCCATTCGTCCAGCTGAGTTTTTGCCCATTTCGAGTTTGATAATGCTATCTTTAACTTCAATTGAATAAATATCGTGAGGTATATATTCTGTCATGTCTCTTCTCCTAAACAAACTGGTTTTATTATTAAATATATTATAAACTAAATGCGTGTTATAATATGTTGTAAAGATTAAATCTATATTTCATTTTGATTTTAATTAGCATTTATTTTGTTATTTTTGTAAGGATTTTATATGGCAACCAACAAGCAGTTTCAAAAATTTCTTAGACTGGATGATGATGAGACAGAGAAAGTATTTATTGGTACAGTTGCTGTTTATGATGTCGTTCCAGAATTAAAGAATATTGGAGCCAAAAGAATACTTATTTTGTGCGATGGTCTTACAAGAAGACAAAGAGAGTTTGAGATATTGGTAGGCCGCTACAAAGAGGCTGGGTTCAGAGTGTTTGTATATTGCCGAGTTGACAGTACAACTACTGACCGTGATGTCGATGGTGGACTCAAAATATATAAGGAATATAACTGTGACACTATCATAGTAATTGGTGGTAATGCTGATATCAATTGTGCAAAATTAGTAGCAGTAAGAGCAAGTAATCCAGATAAGCCGTTGTCTTACTTTGTCGGAATAGACAGAGTTAAATATCGTCTTCCTAATATCATTTGTCTTGCAACTACACCAACAACCTCCATATCAGACTGTTTTGCAGAGTATTATGATACGGATGAGAATACATGGAATCAGATTATAAGTAACAATCTTATTCCTACAATCGCATTATTGGGTAGCAGCCTTTTTGTACGTAACAGTATTGAAGAGATCAGAAAGAATATTTTAATGTGCTTTTGTGTTGCTATCGAATCTTATATTGATTCAAATGAGGATGAGTACTTTGAGTATAAAGCAGGTTCTATTAATGCCTGTCTGGAATTATTCAATTCTGTAGATAAATTTTATAATGACATATCTAATTCGTATTATCAGGAGAAACTTCTTGTAGGCGGGTTTTATGCAGGTGTAGCTTCACGTAAATCTGGTATGGGCCTTACAAAAATCATCTTAAATACCATCACTAATGTCTATGGCATGGATAGCGGTGTGGTTTTGGATTCTCTGTTTCCGACAATAATTCAGTCGATTTCTGCAACCCGAAAGGAAAGAATTGCAAATTTATCACGTTCTACTTACTTTAGCACTAAAAGCAGTGATGACAACAGCGCAGCTCAGGCCTTCATAGATTCGGTAGTACGCGTTTTTCAGCGTACTTCTAACACCAGCAAAGATAAGTTCCGTATTTATAGAAAAGACATCGATAAGATGGTAGCAATGATTAATAAGGAATTAGTTGTTTACGGACTTAGTGACATCATTTCTACTCAGAATTTGTACCAGCTTCTTTTAGCCTTTTCCGAAAGTTGATTCGAGATGTTTACAATGGAAAATATTAACTACTTAGATCAAATGCCTTCATATTGCATATATGCACTAAAAACTCTAAACGACAGTGGATTTGAGGCATATGCCGTGGGTGGTGCAGTAAGAGATCTTGTAATGGGAAGAAAGCCGCATGATTTTGATATAGCGACTTCTGCTACTCCTGACGAGATTATTGAATCCATGCAGAAATCCGGTATTTATACTATCGATATGGCTCGTAAACATGGCACAATAACAGCGGTAATTGAGAATAACAATGTCGAGATAACATCTTATCGTACGGAAGGAACATATAAGGACAACAGACATCCAGATAGTGTCGAGTTTACTCGATCTATTGAAGAAGATGTTAAGAGACGAGACTTTACCATGAATGCACTTTATCTGAACAGAAATGGCAGAGTGGTGGATTTAAATGATGGAATCACAGACATAGAAAATAAAGTTATTCGCTGTGTAGGAGATGCTGCGACTCGTTTTGAGGAAGATGCACTTAGAATAATGAGAGGTCTTCGATTTGCAGCTGAATTGGGATTTAAAATAGAAGAGACTACTTCTAGAGCTATGTTTGATAAAAGAAATCTTCTTAAAAACATATCAGGGGAGCGAATCTATACAGAATTTACCAAGTTGATAACTGCCCCTCATGCTTCAAATGTTTTACGTGAATACTTAGATATTTTCGCTGTATTTATACCAGTTTTATCTGAGGTTAGAGGCTTTAATCAGCATTCAAAATATCATAATCTTGACGTATTGGAACACACTCTTGCAGTATTGGATGGAATCCCACTCTCTAATGGTAAAAGAGAGGAAGATCTTTCTTATGCGGCATTATTTCACGATCTTGGTAAACCGGAAGTTTTTAAAATGGATGAGTTTGGGCAGGGCCATATGAAAGGGCATGCTGAGGTAAGTATGCGAATTTGGGATGAAATATGCAGCATTATTAAACCATCAACTAAAATTCACGATAATGTATCCAGATTGATTAAATATCACGATTCATATCCTCAGGCAACAAACATATCTGTTCACAGATTTATGACCAAACATGGTTTGGAATTCCTTAATAAGCTTCATGTGCTTCAGAATGCTGATATTCTTGCTCATAATGAGACTGCAGTTCCTAGGTTCGAACTATTAAGAGATATACAAAGAATTGAGACAGATATAAAAATGAATAAGTTACCACTTTCGAGAAGTGAACTTGATATAACTGGAGCGGAACTAATTAAGTTAGGAATTAAAGCTGATAGCAATATGAGAGCTATCTTTGAAGGTCTCCTTAATGGTGTTATTGAAGGGAAAGTAAATAACAGAAAAGATGAGCTCAAAGAGTATGCGCTGACACTGTCGCTTGATAATATCAATTAACATTTTGTTTATAATAAAATGTAAGAAAATCTTTATTTTCAACTTGCACATCAAAATTTGTTCACTAGTCCTTGCTATCATAAGATTAACAAGAGAGGATATCTCAAGTTAATCAGATTAGGAAGGAGTGATTCGAATGAAGAAAAATACTATCAATAGTAAAAAAGGTTTCACATTACTTGAGACGATGGTAGTTGTTTTTATTATTACTGTAATTACATCAGCTACAGCAATAGCAGTTAGCGAATGTATAAAAAGTGCTAGAATTGCATCTGATCGAATGAGCTCCAGAGAATCTATAATGGAATCCATTATGTCTGATACTAATTCTGGTGATACTTGCGCTGGAAAGCCGATTCAGTGACGATAAATTTTGTATTATATGCACTTTTCTGTGTTTATTGCAGGAAAGTGTATTCTTTTAACTAAATGTAAACTACAGGTTACAAATTAAAAATCTAAAAGTTTGTTCACAGAATAGTTGATAAAAATAGGTGAATGTGAAGAAAATGTGAAGTAAAAGGGTAGATTTGTGACAAGAGGCTTGCTATAATCAGAACATAAGACAAGATCACGTGGGTGATTAAAAAAGGTTATAGAATAAAAAAGAGAGGTATGGGTTATGAAATGTTTAGCTAATAACACCAAAAGAGGTTTTACACTCATAGAAATGGTATTGGTTATTGCCATTATTTCTATTATGGCTGGTTCAGTTGCAACAGGTATCAATGGATATTTGAAGAAAGCTGAAAAATTGGATAAAGATTCACAGACGCAGAACGATAATTATGCAGCTGCAAAACTTCAGATACAAGGGCTGCTCCCTGGAAAAGGATCGTTAGTTACTCCTTCAGGCGGAGGTAGCGGAGCTGGCGGTGGCTCTGGTAGTGGTGCTTCAGGAGATGGAACTGGCGGCGGTTATGGCGGCGCATCAGTAGGTGGTGGCGCTTCAACAGGTGGTGGTGCTTCAACAGGTGGCGGTGCCTCAACAGGTGGCGGTGCCTCAACAGGTGGCGGTGCCTCAACAGGTGGCGGCACTTCTGTAGGCGGTGGTTCTGTTTTGGGTGATGGAGCAAGCACAGGTCCTTCTTCACCAGTAGTTACAACTCCAGCGGCTACAACACCAGCAGCTACAACTCCAGCAGCTACTACTCCATCAGCTACAAATCCAGCTTCTGCAGGCGGTGCAGGTGGCGGAACTGTAACAGCAATACCAGCTGAATTACTTGGTGATGGTGTTATCCAGCCAGATGGAACAGTATTGTATGGTGATAATCTCAAAGTAGATCCTGCAAAACTTACATTAACAGGTAAGGGCGTAAACAGCATTAAGGTTTTACCAGATGGTTCTTATACATTAAAGATGCAGAATGATCAGTACAATTCAGTAGATTGTAAGATTGAGATTACTGTAGGTGCAGATGGTAAGATTACATTTACAGGTGGTAATAAGTGGATTCTTAGTGGATTCAGAGATGATTTGTGGAAGGGCGATACTTTTGAATTAGGAGAGAACGAGATTAAATATTTGAAGAATGAGTATGGTCTCGAGATTATTAAATAATTTATATTAGTTTGTCAGTCTTTTTTCTATAACCTGGTTTGGGTCGGTGAGTAAAATCGCCGGCCCTTACTAATTGCAAGAAAAAGATTTATTGACTTTTAGAATAAATTTTCACAAATTTGACACACTTTTTTAGACAAAATACTGATAAATCAATCCATAGGTGATATAATATTTCTACTAGAAAATTATTAGGAGTTTGATTACATGAAGAAGTGTCCGGTTTGTGGTGTTATGATGGGTGATAATGTTGCACGCTGTTCTATGTGTAAATATGATTTCCAGAAGGCATCATTGGGTGAATCAGAGCAGGCTATTGCTGAAGCTAAGCAGGAAATGAACAAAAAAGAAGAGCAGGCTATAGCTAGAGCTGAGGCTAAGAAGAGTGAAGAGGAGAAACATCTTGCTGAACTTAAGAACAAGATTAGTACTGAGATTGCAACTCTTACAGCACAGTTCGAATCAGAGAAGCTTAGACTTGAATCTGAGTATGCTGCAATGCAGAAACAGGCTATAGACGATAAGCTTGCTATTGATAAGGAATTAGGTGAGCGAAGAAGCGAACTTGAGGCTACAAGAACAGCCCTTGCGCAGGCTCAGCATGATGTTAAATTCATCGAGGAAGATTCCAGAGCTAGAGCTCAGAAGGAATATGACGAGATGATTGAGCTTGCTAAGAAGGAGCAGCAGCGTATCGTTACAGAGGCTCAGCAGCAGACAGAGCAGTTAGCTATTGAAGTAGAGAAAGAATATAATGCTGTAATGGCTGAGAGAGATGCCATGAGAGCAGAGATGCTTGCTGCAAAGGAAGAGCTTGATCAGTTTAACGAGACTCGTGCAGCCAGAGAGAAAGAGGCTCAGGATATCGAGGCAAGAATTGCTCAGCTTGGAATAGATTTTGAGGCTGAGAAAGATAGAATTACAGAAGAATCAAAGAAGATATCTATGGAGCAGGCTAGTGAGGCTCTTAAGATCAGAGATCAGGCAGAGCAGGAGCTTAGTCAGATAGAGGCACAGAAGCAGGCTATTTTGGCCGAGATTGAAGATCGTCAGAAGGAGGCTCAGACAGAGCTTGATGATCTTGTTAACCAAGCAAAAGTTGTAATTGCGGAGGCTGAAGAGGCAGCAGCTAAGCGCGATGAGATGACTGCAATTATTGAAGAGGCAAAGAAAGCAGAAGAAGAGAAGGCACAGCTTGATGCTCAGATTGAGGCTTTGAATAATGAGATTCTCGAGAATTCAGAGCAGCTTACTGCAATTGCAGATGAGTATGATCAGGCTCAGCGTATTATTAAAGACGCTGAAAGTGCTACTGTTCAGGCCCAGGCTATCGCAGAAGAGATTATTCTCGATGCTGAGAAGCGTGCTGTTTTCCTCAAAGAAGTTTCTTTGAGTGAGAGCGAGAAGGGCAAAATGCAAAAACAAATTGAGGCAAAGGAAGACAGAATTAAGGAGTTACAGATGGAAAAGGACGAGTTGGATAAAAAGATTGCTCAGCTTGAGAATGCTATCAAGAAACTTGAGCAAGAGGTGACTGAAGCCAAGTCTATTCCAGTTGCAATGTCTGAGCAGGGACCTAAGGAATACACAGTAGAGGTCGTTACTCACAAGATTTCGGGCGAAGTAGACAGCGATCAAATGGCAAGTGTTCTTACAAAGATGTCAGCTGAAGGTTGGAAGCTTAACACAGTAATAAATGATGAGGGTGGTAAACTACAGTCTTCATTGGGTGGTGATGAGAATTCATCATTGTCAATGGGTGCTTTCGCAGCTAAGGAAGACAGAGTTATCATGATCTTCGAGAGAGCAAAGAGAGCTTAAGTTTAATAGTAAATAAAGAAACAGGAGTTCAATTATTGAACTCCTGTTTTTGTTGTGTGAATTTTATGCCAAAGTTTACTATTAATCCAGGTGGCTTAAGATATAAGCTGGCAGTTCCTCCTTGGTTAAAGGAGCACATATGTATTTTCCCTGGAAAGCATTGCAGCCATATTCCTTAAGTGCATTATACTGTGCTTCAGTATCGATACCAGTTGCTACTACAGATATTTCAATCTCATTCAAAAGAGAAATGATTGATGATGAGAGAACCTGACTGGCTTCACCTTCATTATTTGTAAAATCACCATCAAGTTTTACTGCATTGATTGGCAGCAAAGGAATATTATTGAGTGATGAGAAGCCTCTACCGAAATTATCGAGGGATAATGTAATACCCATATTATAAATTCGTTCAATGCTGCCCTTAACGTCGTTAAATGATGTTGTGAGCATCTCCTCAGGAATGTCGAATTCAAGATTGTTGAAATTGATATTAAGTGAAATCTTATGAAGTTCAGTATCTACAATTCCGCTCTTCATCTGTGAAGCAGAAACGTTCATAACCATCTTAAGATTAGGATTTATACTGTTAACTTCGACAAGAGCATTAGCTACATTCTCAAAAATGAAATGGGAGAGTGTATAAATGAAGTTAGACTGAGTTGCCACGTCAAGGAAAAGTGAAGGTGGAATATTACCAAGCTCTTTACTGTTCCAACGTGTAAATGCCTCAAAACCAAGAAGTTTGCCTGTTCCTGATAGTTGTGGCTGATAAACAACATAGATTTCACCATCTTCCATTGCTTTGGTGAAGATTTTATTAATTTCATTGTTTGTTTTGCTTAAGAAGAATGAATCACGAAGTTCAGTTGAACAAACGACATTCTGATTTCCACCGTTATCTGTAGCTGTCTTGGCAGCAAGTTCAGCAGCCTTAAGAAGCTGACCTGAGAATCTTGCATTCTTAGGATAAACTGCAATTCCAGCTGATGCAGTAACGTTTGCAGGATGAGATTCACTTGCAAAGAAGGAAGTGATTGACTGTCTTAGTGTATCAGCATAATTAAGGCACTCTTCCTTGTGAAGAATTCTTTTGGAAATAACTGCAAATTCACCACTAACAATTCTACCAACGATATCCTCTTCGTTTGCACTTTCTCTAAGACGATGAGCAACACCCTGTATAAACAAATCTACAACCTGATGGCTTGAATTACCTACAAAAGTATGTAGATTATCAAGCTTAAGATAAATCACTGTAATAGGGTGGAATGCATCTGAAGAATATCCTGTTGATGACTGTGAGAAGCTGATTGCATCATCAATAAATAATTCCAGCTGATCCAGTATCTTATCACGATTTGGAAGGGTTGTTACAGAGTCTATATAATTGTTAGCTCTAAACTGTGAAAGACTATTGTCAATAGAAGGATTACCAAGCTGTTTGTTATTGGAAGACGCTTTAGCTGCCTGATTTTTTACGATAAGAGCAGTTCTGTTAAGAGCCAGATCCAACTCACGATTACGTGTATCAAGTCTGTTAATCTGCTCACAGGTATTGTTATACAAATCCTTAAGGTCATAGAGTTTCTTTGAATTATGCTTAACGATACTATAGAAAATAATGTTACAGCAAAGTGCAGTTGCTGCCACTAAGGCAAGATACAATGAAGTCTGAACATCGAATAAAGTATATTCGTACATTGCAATAATCCACTGAATGAATGAGTATGCACAGGAAAGCAGATAACCACTCTTACCAAGAGCAGCATCCAGGAAAATGCAGATTATAAACTGAAAAAGAACAAGGATAAGTCTAATAACAAAAGCAGGAAAATAGCATTGCAAAAGAAGTGTCAGTAAAAACAACACTGTCAGTGCTAATACATTAAAAGTAAAATGTGATTTACTCCCGTTTATAAAGTCTTTGCTTATTTGCTGCATATTATCCTCACAACCCCTGCATATTTATTTACATATTATAACAAGGATAAGGCAAGTTTTTTTGTCTGTAATGTTAATAAATAATAACAGTTTATTGTTTTTGTTTTGATATAATATGCATTGTTAGACTTATTAATGAACGAGATTAATAGATTCTTGTAAATATTGAAAGGAAAAATGATATGGGAGACAAAGAAATCCAAATCAATAAACTTAAGGATTTGTTATCAGCTTTTATATGCTATTCAAGCTCACATTTGCCTGATGACGTTGATAAAAGATTAAGAGAGATGCAGGAAGTTGAGAATGAAGGATTTGCTGCAACTATCTATGAAGCAATGTTTGAGAATATGGAAAAGGCTGACAGTCTTAAGAGACCTTCTTGTCAGGATACTGGAATAATTCAGTTTTTCGTAAAGGTTGGTACTAAATTCCCATACATAGACGAATTGGAAGAAGTGCTCGTTGAAGCTGTAAAGAAGGCTACTAATGAGGCTCCATTAAGACATAATGCTGTTGAGGTATTCGATGAGAAGAATACTGGAACAAATATTGGAACAAGAGTTCCATGGATTGACTGGGAATTAGTTCCTAATAATGACAGTATAGAAGTATACCTCTACATGGCTGGCGGCGGATGTTCACTTCCTGGTTTTGCCAAGGTTCTTATGCCACTTGAAGGTTACGGCGGAATTGTAAAGGCAGTATTTGACCAGATGACATCTTATGGCGTTAATGCATGTCCTCCATGCCTTGTTGGTATTGGTATTGCTGGTTCGGCAGAAGTAGCAGCCAAGCTTTCCAAGAAGGCTCTCCTTCGTGAAGTAGGCTCACATAATCCAAATCCACGTGCAAGAATGATGGAAGAGGAGATGGAGAAGGGACTTAATGAGATTGGTCTTGGACCTGGTGGACTCCGTGGAAAGATGTCTGTTATGGGCGTTAATATTGAGCAGGCATCAAGACATCCAGCAACTCTTGCAGTTGGACTTTCGACAGCATGCTGGGCACACAGACGTGCACATATTCTTATTAATAGTGATTTATCATATGATTTCTTGTCATCCAAGGGGGTAGAATTATGATTTATGAATTTAAGACACCAGTAAGTGACGAAGATATCAAGAAGTTAAGAATTGGTGATGTTATTTATCTTACAGGAGATATCGTTACAGGAAGAGATGATGTTCATCACCGTGCAGTTCTTCAGAATAAGGATGTTCCTTATGATCTTAAGGGTAAGGCTATTTTTCATGCTGGTCCTATCATGCGTAAGAATGAAGACGGCTCACATAAGGTTGTAAGTGTAGGACCAACAACTTCTATGAGAATGGAAGCTTGTGAGGCCGAGTTCCTTGAGAAGACAGGCGTTAAGATTATCATCGGTAAGGGTGGTATGGGTCCTAAGACTACTCAGGGTTGTAAGGATAATATAGCTGTTCATACAATCTATCCAGGTGGATGTGCTGTAGTTGCTGCAGAGTCTGTTAAGGAAGTTATTGATGTTGAGTGGCTTGATCTTGGAATGCCTGAGGCATTGTGGCATCTTGACGTTGATCACTTTGGACCACTTATTGTGTCAATTGATACAGAAGGTGGAAACCTTATTGACGATAACAAGAAAATCTTTAATGAGCGTAAGGAATCTATTGTTAAAGAGATTTCAGCTAAATTGGATTTTCTTGAATGATTTTTAAATCGTGATGGATATACTTAACAGTTATATTAATTTTATTTTCGATTTGGACGGAACGCTTATTGATTCCATGAATGTATGGAGTGAGGTCGATAAGCGTTTTTTGAACGAGCGTGGAATAGAACTTACCAAGGAATATACAGATAAGGTTAAGTCCAGCGCCATGGCGGATTCGGCTAAGTTTACAGTAGAACGCTATGGGCTTAATGAGACTCCTGAGCAGGTAATGGATATCTGGAACAGCATGGTATATGAGGCATATCGCAGCAGAATAAAACTTAAGCCTAGTGCACTTACTTTCCTCAAGAAAATAGTAGCACTTAAAGAGAAAAATCCAGATATCAGAATTGCTGTGGCAACTGCGCTCTCAAATAAAAATGCAAATGCTGCACTTAAAGCAAATAATATCGATGGACTTTTTGATGTAATACTAACTCTCGATGATCTTGGTGGAACTATTGATAAAACCAAACCAGATATTTATATCGAAGTATTAGAAAGGATGGGCAGCAATAAGCGCGATAAGACCATAGTATTTGAAGATGTATTTGCTGCAGCACGTGGTGCTATGGATGGCGGATTTGATGTCTGTGCTGTATATGATGCGGTTGGAAGCTCGTCTGACTGGGATGAAATGAGAGCATTAACCAAGTTTTCTATTACTGACTGGAACCAGATTTGCTAGCGAAATGGTTCTTTTTTGAACAAAATGCACATAAATGACAGAATGCGTTTGTAAAAATTGTCGGATAGCCTATTCTACATAAATTGAAATGGATGAAATTAATATTTATAATTTTTGTGATGATTTATTTTCGTCATTTTGAGATTTGATTTTTTTAGGGAGGATAGTGTAATGGCTACTTCAACAACAAAGGCTGCAGACAAGAAGGTTGCAGATAAGACAACAAAGGCTGCTGAGACAAAGGCAGTAGTAAAGACAGAGGCAAAGGCAGAGGTTAAGACTGAGGCTAAGAAGGAAGTAGCACCAAAGGCTGCTCCTGCAAAGAAGGCAGAGGCTAAGAAGGCTCCTGCAAAGAAGGCTACAACAACAGCTAAGAAGGCTCCTGCAAAGAAGGCAGAGGCTAAGAAGGCAGTTGAGGCTACATTCGACAGCATTTTCGCTGCTATTAACAGCAATGCAAAGAAGGCTAAGTTTACATCAAACTTCATCGCCGCTCAGATCACACTTACAGGTAATGTTGAGTCACAGCCACTTTATGTTAAGGTTGATTCAAAGAAGGCAGAGGTTGCTCCATATAACTACAACGATTCATCTTTCGTAATGAATGCTGATGCTGAGACTATGGCTGCTGTTCTTAACGGCAAGAAGACAATCTTCGATGCTATCGCTGAGGGTAAGATTGCTATCTACGGTGATGCTTCAATGGCAGTATTGTTCGTAAAGGCAATGTTCTAATTAAAATATCCAATAAATTATTTATTGTTTTGTTTTGCGTAAGGGACTGTTCCAGATATGGAACAGTTCTTTTTTTGTTATTGGGATTTTGCAGTTAAAGACAAAGAATTTAGTTAAATCTAAAGGAATCATCAAAGAAATCTGTATAATGCTCTAGTATGTTAAAACAGTAAAAATACTCTGACTACTAATTCTAAAACATTGTGCTAAAATTATTCTAGTATATTACTTACGGAGGTAAATCATATGGGTTCAGTTTTAGGTTTTATTCTTAATCTTGCTTTGGGTGCTGTTGCTGGTTACATTGCTGGTAAAATTATGAAGAGTTCACACGGCATTATCATGAACATCATTCTTGGTGTTGTTGGTGGCTTTGTAGGAGGATTGATTCTTAGTCTTATCGGAATCGGTGCAAGTGGCATTATCGGTGGCTTAATCATTTCAGTTGCTGGTGCTTGTCTCCTTATTTTCCTTGCAGAAAAGTTCCTCAAGAAGTAATTTAAGGATTATTAGTAAGGCCGCTATCGATTATGGTAGCGGCCTTTTGTTATGCATTAAATATGGAAGTTTGTGATTACTTTGCCTTGTATTCGAAGATTCCATGGTTCTGGTTCTCGAGAACAAGCTCACAGTTATCATAGAGAAAATCGATTTGTCCAGGAGGGAAGAAGGCTGGATCCACTCCGAAAGGAATAATGAAATATGCATGGTCTATTCCATCCATGAATGACATACTGTCAGGTATTCCGACAAAGAATTCATTATCCGCACATTTTGTTCTGACAGTTCTAAGATAATAGTAATCGCATCCAGCGTAGAAAAAGAGCGGAGCATTTCTGTCCTGATTGATAACCTGGGCTGCAGGTAAAGTCAGGTCTCTATAGCGCTGATTATTAAGTGTATCATCCGAATAGTTATTATAAGTTATAAACATTGACCAGATAGAAAAGCAGATAATAGTAAGGAAAAGAATCACGATTGAAGTCTTGCTGATATTGTCCGTTTTGTTTTTGATAAGACGTGATACAAGAAACAGGATTAAGCATAATACTATTAGTGCTATAAAACAGGCATAGCCAAGTTTACTGTAAAAGGCAGCATCATACTCTTCTTTATAAAAGATTGAAGCGGCACAAGTTCTTACAACAAAATAAACTGGATATGGTTTTACCTGTATCTGAATAAAATATGAACTCACCGCATGAACACTAATACAAAGTAGAACGGAGATGATATGCTTCAGTTTAATGGTGCCATTAAGCGCATTATTTATCATCTTGAGAAGCATAAATAAACCTAGAATGATAAGGATGCTTGTAATCTGATCTACATAGCGGCCATAAAAGTAATTATCCAGTCTCTCTGGATTCTTGCCCAGCTGAGGCGAGGTATGCATTATAGTATTTAGACCAGCAGTACCAAGAAATGACAGGAGTATAAAAAGAATGCCTTCAATATTCTTTTTGGATTTAAGCTTCTTATAAAACTGAATTCCGAGTTCGCATATGCCAAGGAAAGCAAGACCAAGGGTTCCAACATTAAAATACCAAAGTGTGCCAAGTGCAGATTTGATAAGTGCCTTGATACCTGTCCAGGATAATAATGTCTTAATTCGGCCAGTTACCTTGGTAATATTGTTTCCTACAAAGTCATCAGCACTATATACTTCTACTCCAGTTTCAATATCGCTCTGGATATTATATTTAAGAATGTAATCAGAATTGTACTCAATAGTTCTTAATACACCTTTAAAGTACTTATAACCAAGGAAAACGAGCACCACAGTCACAGTAAAAGCAATAATTGAAGGAAGGGGGAACTTACGTCTGATAATAAAAAGTAGAGCAACAAGAACAAAAGCCATCAGTGGAACCAATGCTCTGTTATGAATAATGAAACTGAAAGAAAGTGTAAAAGCTGACAAAACAGACCAGAGTACTGTTGGCTTTGAAAAAAACTGAAGCACAATAACAGTAGTAAGTATAATCCAGGTATAAAGGAATGTCTCAGACCAGCAGATATTACTCTGAAGCATATAAGCTGAGTACATCATAGGAGTGAAACCTATGAGAAGTTTTGCCATATCAGGAAGTTCTGGTTCTAACTGATCTACTAATTTCATTCCAAGCCAGAAGCCCATAACTGCAAATATAGCATTTATTACAACACCTATTTTATACATTAGTGCCATATCATGGGTGAATTTAAAAATAGGTGCCAGAATGAAGCTGTAGCCAAATGAGTACCACATGTTTAATGTGTTGCTCCAGTTAAGTCCGTTCATATTAGCTGCATGAGTCCAGTAGCCAAGTTCATCCTCAAATACGATAGGACCATTTAAATCTTTTATATATATAAGTCTTACAAAAAATATAAGAAATGATGCGATAACAGAAGTTATATAGAAAAGAAATTTATTATTTTTCTTAATAGTCATCTTCATAATCCTTTAGATAGTATATCGTGTAGATTATCACAGAAAGAAGGCGTTTTCAAACTCACTTTCGATAAGAAGAGAATAGCGGTGCATAACAAAAGCCGCCCAACTCCATAAGAAAAAGGCGGCCGTTTAAATTCAGAGATTAAAAGCAGTTACGAATTACTTCTTGCACTGAGCCTGAACGTAATCGAATGTCTTTGTGATTTCCTTATCTGGTTCCTTAGTAGCAAGGCTTACAACAAGGATAACGATTGAAGCAATGATGAATGCTGGTAAAAGCTCATAGATGTTGAGGATTGTATCTGCAAACTGAACGCGGATGATGAACTTCCAGATGAAGATTGATGCACCACCAGAAATCATGCCAGCGATAGCTCCGTACATATTTGTTCTCTTCCAGAAAAGACCAAACAATACAACAGGTCCAAATACAGCACCAAAACCAGCCCATGCAAATGATACGATTCTGAATACTGAACTTGTTGGATCAAGAGCTAAGAATACAGCGATAACAGAAATGACGATAACTGTGATACGTGCAATAAGCATACCCTTCTTAGCATCGAACTTCTTGCCCAATGTCTCCTGAACGATGTTCTGTGAGAAAGCTGAAGCAGCAGCGAGAAGCTGTGAGTCAGCAGTTGACATTGTAGAAGCAAGGATACCAGCAAGAATGATACCACCAACGAATGCTGGGATATATCCGTGAGATGCGATGAACTTAGCGATATCAACGATGATTGTCTCAGCGTTTGAAGAATCAGTATATGTAGGAACAATACCATTCTTCATGAGTGAGTAACCAACAACACCAATTAATACAGCAATTGACATTGAGATAACAACCCAGATAGAAGCAACACGACGTGAGAGCTTAAGTTTCTTCTCATCTTCGATAGCCATAAATCTCAAAAGAATGTGTGGCATACCGAAGTAGCCAAGACCCCAGGCAAGAGTAGATGCAACTGGAAGAGCTCCATATGACATTGTAGTGCCAGAAGCTACATCGAATCCCTTAAATACATCAAGATATCCGTTTAATGAAGATACGTTGTTAAATACATTACCAAAACCATTAATTACACCTTCACCGAAGCCAACAACAACGAGAAGAGCAATTGTCATGATTACAGACTGTACGAAGTCTGAAGTAGAAGCGGCAAGGAAGCCACCAAGTGTACAGTAAAGAACGATTACACAAGCACTGATAATCATTGCTGTAACGTAGTCAGCACCAAAGAGGGAACTGAAGAGCTTACCACAAGCAGAGAATCCTGAAGCTGTGTAAGGGATAAAGAAGATGATAATGAAGATAGCAGCGATACATGTAATGATGTGCTTCTTATCACCGAATCTCTTTGAGAAGAAATCAGGAAGTGTAACAGCATTTAATTTGCTTGTATAAATTCTGATTCTCTTTGCTACGATGAGCCAGTTAATGTAAGTACCGATTGCAAGACCAAGAGCAGTCCATGTTGCTTCGGCAAGTCCAGTCATGAGAGCTACAGCAGGGAGACCCATAAGAAGCCATGAACTCATATCAGATGCCTCAGCACTCATTGCTGTAACGATAGGTCCAAGCTTACGGCCACCGAGATAGAAGTCATCAGTATTCTTAGTCTTACGGCTGAATACTGCGCCTATGATAACCATGCCTATAAGATAGAGCACGATAGCTACCATGATAACGATGTTAGTAGTTGACATAGTCTTTTTCCTTTCTCTAACCAATGTGTATATATAGAATTAAATAAAAAACAACGCACTAATCTTATCAGAAAACAACCATGAATTCTATAAATACACATAATATGTATTAAAAACATATATCTTTTCTTATCGAAAAGTGACAATTAGCGTTTATATAGACTAAAAAGGATGTTTATAAAGTGCCAGGAATGCACAGATTTCTCAGAAAAATAAATAAAAAACGCCGCCCTGTAAATCTTACAAGTCGGCGTGTGTGTGGAGCCTTTAACCGGATTCGAACCGGTGACCTCATCCTTACCAAGGATGCGCTCTAGCCACCTGAGCTATAAAGGCGTCCTACGAACGTGAAGAGTATACCACAAGTAAAGAAATAGAAACAACATTTTTTTGAATATAGGTGTATAATTACTATGTGTTTTTATGCGAAAGGAGCGAAGATTCTTGTTTAAAACATTTAAAGAAATAATCAATTATCGTGAAATGATAATTAATCTTGTTAAGAAGGATTTGCGTGGACGCTATAAAGGTTCAGTATTTGGATTCTTGTGGACTTTTATCAATCCTTTGTTTCAATTGTTAATATACACACTTGCATTTACATATATTCTTGATTCAGGTATTGAGCAGTATTATCTGTGGCTTTTTGTTGCACTCATCCCATGGATTTTCTTCTCATCATCAATTGTAGGTGGTTCTACATCCATAAGAGCGAGTAAAGATCTCGTAACAAAGATATATTTTCCACGTGAAGTATTGCCAATAGCTTATGTAACAAGCTGCTTTGTAAACATGCTTCTTACTTTTATCATCATCTTTATTACTGTAATTATCGCAGGAAGAGGCATACACTTATCAATTTGTATGCTTCCAGTTGTATGGATAATTGAGTATATTCTTGCACTTGGTATGGCAATGTTCTTCTCAGCTATCACAGTATATTTTAGAGATATGGAACATATTATGGGAATTATTCTTCAGGGTTGGATTTATCTTACACCTGTTCTTTTCCAGATTCCTGATAAGGCAGTTGCAAAGGCAATTATGACTATTAATCCTATGTCTCCTATTATTCTTGCATATAGAGATATCTTATATGATGGTGTATTCCCAAGTTCTGAGAGACTTTTATATTCTCTTGGATTTGCTTTGTTTTTCTTCTTCCTCGGATTTTTTGCTTTCGGAAGACTTAAGAGACATTTTGCGGAGGAACTATAAGAATGGATAATTCCAATAACGCTATTGAAGTAAAGAATATAAAAAAGAAATTCAAGATTTTCATAGATAAAGGCAGCGAACTTAAGGAGAGAATTCTCTTTAAGGAGCGTAAGCAGTATGAAGAAAGAGAAGTTCTTAAGGGCATTTCCTTTGATGTAAAAAAGGGCGAAGCAATAGGTCTTATCGGTCATAATGGATGTGGTAAGAGTACTACATTGAAGCTTCTCACCAGAATTTATTATCCTGATGAAGGAACAATTGAGATGGATGGCCGAGTATCAAGCCTTATCGAGCTTGGTGCGGGATTCCACCCTGATATGAGTGGTAGAGAAAATATCTATACCAATGCTTCTATCTTTGGTCTTTCTCATAAAGAGATTGACGAGAGACTCGAAGATATTATCGAGTTTTCTGAGCTTGAAGATTTTATTGATAACCCTGTAAGAACTTATTCTTCAGGTATGTATATGAGACTTGCTTTCTCTGTAGCAATTAATGTTGATGCCGATATCCTTCTTATCGATGAGATTTTGGCAGTAGGAGATGCGAATTTCCAGCGAAAGTGTTTTGACAGACTTCGTGAACTTAAGCGTAAGGGTACAACAATTGTCATAGTATCTCACTCTCTTGGTCAGATTGAGCAGATCTGCGATACGACTTACTGGATTGAGGACGGCCTTATCAAGGAGTCAGGAATTCCTAGATTTGTTCACGAACGCTATATGTATGAGATGGAGCGTAAGAGAATTCTTCAGGTAGAGAAAGAACAGCTTCGTCGTCAGCAGAGAAGAAGAGCTGAAGCCGAGAAAAAAGAAGAGGAAGAAGCTAGAAAAGAAGCTAAGAAGTCTGAAAGACAGAAGGCAAAAGAAGAAGCTAAGCGTCAGAAGGAAGAGGAAGAAAGACAAAAGGCAATTGCAGAGAATCCTGAGATTGTTGATAACTTCAAAAAAGAGATTCCTTTCTTCTGTGAGCAGGATGCTATTCGTGTTGGTACTGGTGAAGCAGAGTTCACGGACGTTAAGCTCACCGATAAAGATGGTAATGAGAAATACATCTTTGATACAGATGAAGATATTTATCTGAGAATTAAATATAAGGCTCATAAGGAAGGTCTTAAGGGCGTACTTGGATTTGGTGTGTTTAGACAGGATGGACTTCACTGTTATGGTACAAATACAGCAATTGAGAGTAACCAGCCAATTGATCTTCAGAAGAGTGGTGAGGCAGTAATAAGAATTAAGAATAATCTCCTCCCAGCTTACTATTACCTTGATACAGCGCTTCATGGTATCGATGGTGTTAAATATGATGATATTGTAAGAACAAAGACATTTATGACCGCTTCATTCTTACATGACATAGGAATATCAAGAATCAAGTCTACATTTACAGTTGATGGAAAAACATACAAGATGGGAGAACAGGAACATGGCGAACAGTAATATTGACATGAACACAATTATGTCCGAGATTCGTGCAGAGATTGAGGAGAAACAGCTTACAAACGACATTATCTCATTTGATACTATAGAGATTGATAACAGTGAGATTCAGCCAGAGATGGTTTATTCAGAGCAGTCACTTAAGGACAGCCTTGGATACATTATTACTCACAGAATGGTTAACCAGAACTTTGGTATTCCAGGTAACAAGCTTGTAAGAACATTTAGAAAGATTATTCGCCGTTTGACAGTTTATCATGTTGGACATCTTTTTAATCAGCAGAACGATTATAATTTCCATTTGTCAAATGTTGTTTTGCAGTTGAATAACTACAATCAGGAATTATCAGAGAGAATTCCTCTTGAGGAAAGACTTGATATTCTTGAGAGAGAGAATAAGGTTCTTAAGACAAGACTTGCAGAGTTAGAGCGTAAAGCAGAGAAACTTTAAGGAAGGTAAACACTATGAAAGTAATTCAGATGATACCTACTCTAGCTCTTGGCGATGCAGTTGGTAATGATACTTTTGCATTAAAGAAAGTATTGATGGATCTTGGTTATGAGACATCAATTCATACACATGTTCTTGATTCAAGACTTCCAGACAGTTGTTGTGAGATTATTATTGGTAATCAGATGCCAGAAGTAGATGAAGATGACGTTGTTATCTATCATATGTCAACCGAATCAAGACTTAATTTTGATCTTGAGACAATGAACTGTCGTAAGATTATGATTTATCACAATATCACACCAGTAGAGTTTATGAAGGATTGCAGTTATACAATCCAGAAGCATTCTATTGCTGGTTATGCAGGACTTAAAAACCTTGTTGGTAAAATAGACTACTGTCTTGCAGATTCTGAGTTTAATAAGCAGGATCTTATTAAGTATGGTTATACATGTCCAATTGATGTAAGACCAATTCTTATTCCTTTGGACGATTATAAGAAGAAGCCTGACAGTAAGACAATTAAGACCTATGGAAGTGATGGATTTACTAATATCCTTTTCGTAGGAAGAATTGCTCCTAACAAAAAGCACGAAGATATTATTGCTGCTTTTGCTTACTACAATAAGAATGTAAACAGTAAGTCAAGACTTATCCTTGCTGGTTCTAATAGCGGCTTTGAGAATTACGATGCTAAGCTTAAGAAATACGCTGAGACACTTGGTGTTATGGATAATGTAATCTTTACAGGACATATTAGTTTTAAGGAAATTCTTGCTTTTTACTCTATTGCATCTGTTTTCCTTTGCATGAGTGAGCATGAAGGTTTCTGCGTACCACTTGCTGAGGCTATGTTCTTTAAGGTTCCAATCATTGCTTACGATGCATGCGCTATCCCATATACACTTGATGGAAGCGGTGCCTTGATTGACAGCAAGAATCCTGTTGAGGTTGCACTCCTCATTGACAGAATTGTAAAAGACGAAGAATTAAGAAATAAGATTATCGAAGGCCAGAATCGTCGTTTGGAGGATTTCCAGTACGAGAAGGTGAAGGAACTCTTTGCAGGTTATCTTAAGGATTTCATTAATAAGGGTAAAGCCTGATTTTGACGGAGGATTAGAACATGTCTGATATTGATAACAAATTACAGAGTATAAATATTGAAGACGTAATGTCAGAGATTCGTAATGATATAAAGGAGAAGTATTCTGACAGCGATCTTACTACTTTCGACGATGTCCTTGGTGATAGTGATTTTAGTTTTCTTTCTTATGCATATTCTGATATCTCACTTCAGAGAAGTGTTGAATATGTTGTATCACACAGAGAGGTTCAGGTTAATTACCCTATTACAGGTAATCCAATTAAAGTTTTCTATAAGAAACTCTGCAGAAGACTTATGGCTTTCTATGTAAACCATCTCTTCGCTATACAAAATGATATTAACTACCATATGGCAAATTCAGTATTCCAGCTTTATGGATACAAGAATAAGCTCAATAGTAAGGGTGATTTTCTTAAGAGACTTGAGAGCATTGAACAGGAAAATGATTATCTTAAGACTAGAATTTCAGAGCTTGAGGCTAAATTAAACAAGTAATACCGAGAGGGAAAAAGGTATGAGAATTATTCAGGTTTTACCGACAATCGCTTTCGGTGATGCTGTCGGAAATGACACAATAGCTATAAAGAAGGCACTTCAGGAATTTGGATACGATACTGCTATCTATGCTGAAGTGATTGATCAGCGTCTTCCAGAGGGAACAGCTATTCAACTTAATGAATATGAGCTTCCTCCTGTGGAGAAAGATGATATCTGCATTTACCACATGTCAACAGGTTCATTATTAAATTATACATTTGAGTATATGAACTGCCATAAGGTACTTGTTTACCACAATGTAACACCACCAGCATTCTTTGCACCTTATAGTAAGGATATTACAAGAAATGCTAAATCTGGTGTTGATGGAATCAAGCACTTAGCTGATAAGGTTGAGTTCTGTTTTGCAGATTCTGAATATAACAAGAAGGACTTGATAAGCTATGGATTTACATGTCCTATCGTTGTAAGACCAATACTTATTCCTTTCGAGGATTATAAAAAAGAGCCAAGTCAGGAACTTATTGATAAGTACAGTAATGACGGCTATAAGAATTTTATTTTTGTAGGAAGAGTTGCTCCAAATAAGAAGCACGAGGATATTATTTCTGGTTTTGCTTACTACAAAAAGCACTTTAATGAGAAGTCAAGACTGTTCCTTGTTGGTGCTGGCGGAGCTTTCTTTAAATATGAGAAGAGACTTAACGATTATGTTAAGGAATTAGGTCTTGAGGATTCAGTTATATTTACTGGCCACCTTAAGTTTAATGAGATTTTGGCTTATTACAGAATCGCAGATGCATTCCTCTGCATGAGTGAACACGAAGGTTTCTGCGTACCACTTACTGAGTCAATGTTCTTTAATGTGCCTATTATCGCTTATAACTCAACTGCTATTCCTTATACTTTGAAGGACAGCGGTGTTGTAATCGATGACAAGGATCCTGTAGTTGTTGCTGAGGCAATGAATAAGGTAGTTACGGATGAGGCTTTCCGTAATGAAGTTGTTGAGAAACAAAAGGAGAGACTTGAGGATTTTAGTTACGACACAATAAAGAGTTTACTTAAAAAACAGCTTGATACTTATATAGATTCAATCAAGGGCTAATAGCGGGGAGAGAAAAATGAAGAAAATCGCATTTGTTATTCCATGGTTTGCAGCAGATATTCCTGGTGGTGCTGAGATGCTTTGCCGTGAGACCACAAGAGATCTTAAGATGAGCGGAGTAGATGTAGAGATTTTGACTACATGTATTCAGATGTTTGGCGGAGACTGGACAAAGAACTACTATAAAGAGGGAATTGAGATAATTAATGATGTTCCTGTTCGTCGTTTTAAGATTACTGGTAAGCGTAATAAGACTGCATTTGATGAGGTAAATATTAAGCTTATGAGCGGTCAGAAAATCTCCCGTAAGGAAGAGATGATCTTTATTGACAATCAGTTTGATTGTCCTGAACTTTATGAATACATTAAGGAAAATCAGGATGACTATACAGCTTTTGTATATATTCCTTATATGTTTGCTACAACATATTACGGAATCAAGGCATGCCCAGAAAAGGCAGTTATGATTCCTTGTTTCCATGAAGAGGCATATATCTATCTTAAGATTTTCTACGATACATTCTCTTCTGTTGCAGGAATGCTTTTTAACGCTGAACCAGAGGCTGTTCTTGCTGATCGTGTATATGACACATCTCATATTGAGAAGGTTGTACCTGGATGTGTAATGGATATAGATATTACTTCTAATGCACAGGCATTCAGAGATAAGTATAAGATTAATGATCCATTTATTCTTTATGCTGGTCGTAAAGATGCTGGTAAGAATATCAGTTTCCTCCTTCGCTGCTTTGAGGTATATAAGAGATGTAATCGTAACAACCTTAAGCTCGTATTTATCGGAGGTGGAGACCTTCTCGTTCCTAAGGATATTGAAAAAGACGTATATGACCTTGGCTTTGTAAGTAAGGAAGATAAGTATAATGCTCATGCGGCTGCACTTCTTCTATGTCAGCCTTCAACACATGAGAGTTTCTCTATCGTTATTATGGACAGCTGGCTTTGTGGCCGTCCAGTTCTCGTACCAGAGGCTTGTGATGTTACTACAAACTTTGTTAAGAAATCTAATGGTGGATATTACTTCAGAGATTACCGTGAGTTTGAGGCTTGCGTTAATTACACTATGGAGCATCCTGATATCGCCGCTAAGATGGGTGAGCAGGGTGGAAAGTTTGTACGTGAGAACTTCAACCGTGAGACAGTTTGTAATAAGTACATCGAGCTTTTCGAGAAGCTTGAGGCTCGTAATTCTCAGAAATAATTACTGAAGGGAATTGTAAGATGAAGCGAATTGCTTTTATAAATCAGCGCTATGGCCTGGAGGTCAATGGTGGTTCTGAACTTTATACCAGAGTTGTTGCTGAACACCTTAAAGATAACTTTGAGGTGGAGGTTCTTACAACCAAAGCTTTGGATTACATGACCTGGAAGGATCATTATGAAGCTGACTGTGAGGAGATTAATGGAATTACTGTAAGAAGATTCTCTGTTGATAAGCCTCGTAATCAGGCAAAATTCGATAAAATTAATGCCAAGATGCTTCGTCGTAAATTCCACGAAGATGGAGATGAGGAACTCTGGGTAGATGAGCAGGGACCAGTTTGTACCAAGCTAGTTAACTATATAAAAGAGAACAAGGATAAGTACGACCTCTTTATCTTCGTTACTTATCTTTTCTATACAACCTGCGTTGGAATTAAGGGTGTTTACGATAAAGCCATCATGATTCCTACAGCTCATGATGAGCCATATATTCATTTTAATTATTATCGTGATGTTTTTGAGAATACCAAGGGCTTTGTTTTCCTTACTGATGAGGAGAAGTCTTTTGTTAACCGTTTATTCCGTAACTGGGAGACTCCTTCAGTTGTAACTGCGATGGGTATTGATATGCCTAATAGCATTGAGTCTCTTATGAGTGATCCTAATTCAACCAAGGTTCCAGCGGAACTTCAGGGTAAGTATATAGTTTATGCTGGCCGAATTGATGAGGGTAAGAACTGTGACAAGATGTTTACTCAGTTTATCCGATATAAAGAGCGCTTTGATAATGATTTAAAGCTTGTTCTTATGGGCAAAAATGTAATTCCTGTACCTGAGCACAAAGATATTATTTATCTTGGATTTGTAAGTGAGGAAGAAAAATTTGATTACATTCTTCATAGTCTGGCAATGATTCTTCCTTCCAAGTTCGAGAGCCTTTCCATATCAGTTCTTGAAGCTCTTCAGGTAGGAACACCAGTTCTTGTAAATGGTGAGTGTGAGGTGCTTAAGGGACATTGCCGTAAGAGTAACGCTGGACTTTACTACAAAGGTTATCTTGAATTCGAGGGCTGTCTTAACTATATAATTAGTCACCACGATGAGATGAAGGCTATTGGCCACAATGGTATTAGTTATGTAAATGACCACTACAGATGGGATGTTGTGGTAAAGAAGTTGACAGACTTTATTAATACCTGCTGTGAAGGTTTATAATTAGTTTTTTCTTTATATAAAAGGGATGTAGCAAACATCCCTTTTTTGTTCTGTTAAAATGGAATAAATCCACCAACAAAAGCTGCAATAACGGTGCCGATGGCAACGAACAAAAGGCTTTTGTTTTTATATGATAGAAACATAGCTACAGCAAATCCAAGAATTCCAGCCCATAAATTAATTCCAGAATAAAAAATAGCAGGAACAGTCATACTGGTTAATACTGCATAAGGGATGTAGTCAAAAAATGCCTGAAGGCGCTTACTCTTAATCTTCTTTCTAAATAAGCTGAAAGGTAAGGCACGAATAAGATATGTAGTAAGAACCATAACAAGAAGGTATATCCAAAATGAATTGTTCATTTATACTGCCTCCTTATCATCAATGTCATCTACAGGTAAGATAAATGCGCCAATAGCTGAAGCAAGTACAGCACTTACAATTGCAGCAAAACCACCGCTTAAGAAACTAAAGAAAGGTACATATCTGATTATAAGGGCAAACATAATTGCCATTAATACAACAGTAAGAATTCGTTTGTTTTTCTTTGCTACAGGAAGAACAATAGCAACGAACATACCATAAATTCCGATCGCCAGAGCTACAGTAAGATTTTCTGGAAGGATACTTCCCAAAACGGCTCCGAGAAGAGTACCAAGGGTCCAGCCCAGAATAGGAAGTGTCATAAGACCTGCAAAATATCTTCTTCCTACATCATGATCTGCTGCCATTGCTACACCAAATATCTCATCAGTAATTCCATATCCAAGTATTGCTCTTGAAGGAAGATTCATGGAACTGTCAACCTTTTGGGAGAGCGAGATAGCCATAAGACTGTAACGGATATTAATAACAAGCTGGCTTAAAAACATCTCAATTAGTGTACCTGAAGCAGCCATTATACCAACACCTGCAACCTGACCTGCTGAAGTAAGATTTGAAATAGAGATAATGACAGCCTGCCACCAGGTAAGACCTGAAGATACGGCCATTATTCCGAACGAAAAAGAGACAGACAAGTAACCTAATCCGATTGCAAGTCCGTCGTTAAAACCGCGTTTATATGTATTATCTTGATTTTTATTTGCCATAGATTAATTATTTCCCAGAATAGAGAGTAATAATTTCTTCAAAAGATAGATACAAGTCAAGTGAATCCTGTCTGTCTACTGGAGTAACAGTCTGATTCTGCTCGTCGATTCTGTATAACACATCATCAATAATAATATATTTAAAAATACCAATAATTGAATTATCTGGAGCAATTGATGAACGAGCAATAAAGATATGGCTTGCATCAATTCGGTAATACTCATCACAGTCAAATGAATCCTGACGATCTACTTCAAGGACCAGGTTAATATATTTGGAGTCATTTGATTCAATAAATGTAGCACTGCAGATATTGCCAGCAGGAGTAGTTCCTTCTGAAGTATAAATGCTTACATCAGTAGCAGTAGAATTAAGCATAAAATTTGAATAGGCTATAACATAGTCTTCTGTTAATTTGTGCATCTCATCATAAGAAGGTAATGTCTCTTCTGGTACAACAGTAGCATCAGCATTCTCGGCACATGAAGTAAATCCAAAAGACATACCGAACAGTAAAACAATAGTAAATATAATAACTATAGGTCTTTTAAAACGAATAGACATAAATCAAAAAACTCCCAAAAATTAACTACAAAAGATTATAGCACAGACAAATGGATTTATCAGACTAATTTTTATTCATCTCCAGGCAAAATCTGAATCTTTCCGTAGTAAGCTTCTAGAGACATGTCATTCTCATAAAGATATGTTGCTAATTCAACACCAACATATCGATAGTGCCAAGCTTCAACACCATAACCAGTCTCAGCGGTATACTGCTGCTGAAATCTTAAAATAAAGCCATACTCGTGGCAGTGTTCGTTAATCCATTGACCACAGGTAGTAGAACCAAATGTGTCATCGATATTAGTCCAATATGATGTGGTGATATCAATTGCTAATCCCAATTGATGTTCTGATCTTCCAGGTCTTGCATTCTTCTGGCAGGCAAAAGCATATCCGTTTTTGTTTTTGGATCTGTCAAACAGATACTGCTGCAAAGAGGAATCACGATATCCAGATACCAGAAATGGTGCCTGATCTATTGCTTCCATACAATCGTCGTGCATCAGTATCCATGCCTCACAGCATTCACTTCTAAGCTGCTGGTCATAAGAATAAGGTGCCGTTACCAGATCCGATGGAACATAATCAATTGGTAAAGCATAGTATTTATTAACCAGTACTGTAATGTCATCAGGATTACTTACTACCTCTGCTCTTACTGAATAAGGATCAACAAACCCGTTGTACCATACAGTATCGTAATCAGGTTCAATATATTCAGGAACCTGAGTAGGAGTTGGAGTTGGAGTAGGAGATGAAGTTGGAGTAGGTGAAGAAGTAGGGGTAGGAGATAAAGTAGGTGTTGGTGTATTGGTGACAACCTGCACCGAAGTCTCTGAACTTAATGTAGATTCAGGATTATTATCTTTACTACAACTTACAAACAAACCTACAGTAATAAGGCAAACAAAAAGCGCCGTAACAAAACGAGTCTGCACGACACTTAATGAATGAACTGCTTTTTTTAAACTACCAAAATTCCTGTTATGCATTTTTATACTGCTCAACTGTTGAATAGTAATTCTCAAGAGTACCAATATCTATGCATGAACCGTTAGCCTTATATGCGTACACTGGAGTTCTCTTATAGAGCCATGAAGGGAAATTGCCAGGCGCATCTGGTGAATTACCTTCATTAAGATATACATCAAGAAGTGGAAGGATATCCTTGCCATAGAAATATGTAGCATAAATTCCCCACTCTGTTTTAGGTTCTTCTGGTTTCTCTACAAGATCCAATACTTTGCCATCTTCAGCAATATCGGCGATGGCAAGCTTCTGACGCTGATGCTTCTCTGGCACGTTAATTGCTACAAGAGTAGGAGCATTCTTCTCTCTGAAGAATGCATACATATCATTAATATCGTAAGTAAAGATATTATCACCAGCAAGAATAACAACATCTTCATTTATGTTAAGAGTATCAATAACGAATTTAATATCGCCAATCGCACCGCGCTTATTTAAATCGCTGTTTGTACCGTCGTTAAGAATAGTAATAGGAGCTTTGTTCTCTCTTGAACAGGAATCTGCCCACGCCTGAAATTGGGAAGCAAACAAATCGTTTGTAACCAAAACTATAGAACTAACATCTTCAATTGAATCAATTGAATCGATAATATAATCAATAATCAACTGATTTCCCAAAGGCAATAATGACTTAGGCTTATCCTTGGTAAGCGGATATAGTCTTGTCGCATAACCTGCAGCAAGTAAAATAGCAATCATTTCCCATTCCATCCTTCTCGAAAAGAATTATTTTTCTTAACATTATGATTATACACTAATCGTATATAAATTGTTATAATATAAAATGTAATAAAACAGTTAGTTATGAGGTGATATTTGATGGAAATTTGTGCAGTTGTAATGGCGGCAGGCGAAGGCACTAGAATGAAGTCCAAGCACTCTAAAGTAGTGCAGATGGTTTCAGGTAAGCCAATCATTCGCTGGGTAGCAGATGCACTTGCTGAGGCTGAATGTGAAGAACAGGTATATATAGTTGGTGAGAAGCAGGAAGAGATAAGACGAATTCTTGGAGAGAGTGTTGCATACGTATTCCAGGAGCAGCGTCTTGGTACTGGACATGCAGTTATGCAGGCAGCACCTTTCCTTGAAGGAAGAAGCGGATATACAATCGTTCTTCCAGGTGATTCCCCAATGATTACGGCAGCTACTATTAACTCTTCACTTAAGATGATAGAAGAGAATGATTATGCTGCAGTGATTATTACAGCTACTGCAGAAGACGCTACAGGATATGGAAGAATCGTAAGAGATGCTAATGGAAACGTAGTAAAGATTGTAGAGCACAGAGATGCTTCTGAAGAGGAACTTAAGATAAAAGAGATTAACTCTTCAATGTATATCTTTAAAACTGCCCTTCTTCTCTCCGCATTGGGAAGACTTGGTTCTCAGAATGCTCAGAAGGAGTACTACCTTACTGATACTATTGGAATTCTTATCAGTGATGGCCACAGCGTAGGTGCTAATATCGTTAACTTCGATGATACAAGAGGAGTAAATGATCGTTACCAGCTTATGCAGGCTTCCAAGATTTTAAACAAGAGAATTCTTCACTATCATATGGCTAATGGTGTTCAGATTCTCGATGAAGAGAGCACATGGATTAGTGAGGGTGTAGAAATCGGACGTGATACACTTATTCTTCCTGGTTGTACAATCACAGGTGAGACAAAGATTGGTGAGGATTGTATCATTGGTGAGAATACCCGTGTTGATTCAGCTCTTGTTGGAAATAGTACTGAAATAGATAACTCAATTGTAACTGAGTGTGTGATTGGTGATGAGTGTCGTATTGGACCTTTTACACATGTAAGACCTCAGTCAGTTATTAGAGATCATGTAACACTTGGTGCATATGTAGAGGTTAAGAACTCAACAATCGATGAATATACAAGAGCAAGACACCTTACTTATATTGGTGACTCGCAGGTAGGTAAGAATGTTAACTTTGGTTGTGGTACAGTAACTTGTAACTACGATGGTCAGGAAGAGAAGAACGGATGTATCATCGAGGATAATGTATTTATCGGAGGTAACTCAAATATTCTTTCTTCAGTTGTTCTTGGTAAGGATTCATATATCGCTGCTGGTTCAACAATTACTTCAGATGTACCACCACTTAGCCTTGGTATCGGTCGTGCTAGACAGACAAACAAGGAAGAATGGGTATCAACACGTAACCGTCTCCGTGGTGCCAAGTTTATTGAACTTGACCGTAAGAGATATGAGGTATAAAATCTGTACCCTGGTAATTTAAAGCGAGAATAAGGAGAACAGAAATTGTTCGGTAAGAGTAAGGAAATCTGGCTTGTTGCAGGCTTGGGAAATCCAGGTGATAAGTATGCCTATAATTGGCATAACTGTGGATTTCTTGCACTGGAATTGATGGCAGATAAATGTGGTATCAGACTTGATAAGACTAAGCATAAAGGACTTTTTGGCAAGGGCACTATCTCAGGTAAAGAGGTAATGCTAGTTAAGCCAATGACTTTTATGAATAATTCAGGTGAGTGTATAGCCGAGATGGCAAGATATTATAAAATTGATCCGTCTCATATCATTGTTATTTACGATGATATTGATATCGCTTTGGGTAAAATCAGAGTCAGAGCACAGGGTTCCGCTGGAACACATAATGGAATGAAATCAATTATCAAGCTTCTTGGTACTGAAGGATTTCCAAGAGTAAGAATTGGTTATGGACCAGTTCCAGAGCACCTTACATTACTTGACTATGTACTTATGGATATTCCTAAGGAACAGCGCCCACTCGTAAACGAATCCTTTATACAGGCAGTAGATCAGACAATTAAGTGGATAGAGGAGCACTAATCTATTTTTTATGACTCTTGGTGAAGAGACACAGGCTTTTGGAGTAAATGAACTTCTCGATTTAATAAATCGAGACGATATTTTGATGCAAAAATTCGATGAAGCCTTCGCTGATGAGCGTCATTTAAACCTTACTGGTATGTGTGAACAGCAGAAGGCTTATATGGTTGCAGCTCTCTCCAAAGCGAGAGGTAAAAAGCCGGTAGTAATTGTTGCTGATGCTGGAAGAGCCAGAACATTTAAGAGTAATTTATCCGCTTTTATTGAAGGCGAGGTAGTTACGCTTTTCCCAGAAGATATTGACTATATTAATGCCTTTGCCAGATCTCACGAACTTGAGATGGGTAGAACAGCAGTATTAACCAGACTTTTGACGGGCAATTTTGATGCCTTAATAATTTGTGCGGGTGCTATTTTAAATCTCTATGAGCGACCAACAGATTATAAAAGCAGATTTATAAACTTAAGTTTTGGTGGAACATATAAGCCGGACGAGGCCGTAAAGCACTTGGTTTTCCTTGGCTATGAGCGTTGTGCCATGGTTAAGGAGAGAGGTGAGTTTGCACTTCGTGGCGATATCCTTGATGTATTTCCACCTGAATCTGATTATCCGATAAGAATCAGTTTCTTTGATGATTCAATTGATTCAATGCGTGCATTTGCAGTAGGAGATCAGCGTTCAATTCGTAACCTTACGGCTTTAACTATTGGTCCTGCAAGACAGTACATAATCAATGAGGCTCAGCGTCTTGAATTAGCGAAGAAAATTAACCATCATGCTAATGTTAACAGTGAAGAGATTCGTAAAGAGTCAAAAACAAAGATTGCAGATATTCTTTTAAGAACTGCTGCAAATGACGGTGAGATGGCTTCAACTGGTAATAAGATGCTTCCTCTTAACAAGTACTCTGCTATCCTTTGGGATAAGGCATATTCAGTACTTGATTATATTGATACAAAAACATCTGTAGTCTATCTTGATGAATTTGCAGAGGTTAAATCCAGAATGGACGCATATTTTGCGGATCATTATGGAAGAACACAGCATGCATATGAGATTGGAAGCATATCAAAGGTTGCTTTCGAGTCTGTATTTACAATAAATGAGCCTATGAAGGCAATAGATAAACTTAAGACAGTTGTAGCTATGGCTATGCTTCCTTCAATGTCGAACGGCCTTCCAGGAGCAGTAAAAGCTGAAGCTTTTGGTTCAGCAACAGACAGCTATAAAGGAAATGCAGAAGGATTTGCCAAAGATGTCGAGGCACTTAAGGGCAATGGCCTTTGTGTTCTTATGTCTTCGGGTGGCAAGAGAACAGAGAAGCTTCTTGAGCAGCTTTCTGAACTCAGAATTGTCGAAAGTGATAACTTCCACAATATAAAAGTTAATTTAAACAGCGGATTTGTATATCGTAAGATTGGCCTGATGGTAGTTGGTTCCAATGATGTATTTGGTACTGACTCAGTTATGAAGGTTAAGAAGAAAAATATAAGTGATGAAGAACTCAAAGAGCGTAATACCGCAAGAGCTCTTCAGTTATTTGCTGATATTAAGCCAGGCGATCTCGTAGTACATGATGTTCATGGTATTGGCCGTTATGTAGGTTTTGAGAAGGGCATGTCTGTAGGTGATACCATAAAGGATTACTTTAAGATTGAGTATGCAGATAATTCCTTTATACATGTTCCAACAGATAATCCAAACTCAATCCAGAAATACGTTGGACCTAATAATGGTAATCCAAAGTTATCCAAGCTTAATAGCAAGGAATGGGAGAATAAGGTTAATAAAGCCAAAGCTTCAATTAAGGTTCTGGCATTTGACCTCATTAAACTTTACGCTTTAAGACGAGCATGCAGGGGATTCTCATGTGATCCTGATGATGAACTCGTAAAAGAGTTTGAAGAGAGTTTCCCATATGTTGAGACAGAAGATCAGATTATCGCAATTCGTGAGATAAAGTCTGATATGGAAGGCGAGCTCCCAATGGACAGACTTCTTTGTGGTGATGTTGGTTTTGGTAAGACTGAAGTAGCATTTAGAGCACTTGTTAAATGTGTGGAAAACGGTAAGCAGGCATTCATGATTGCACCAACAACTCTTCTTGCACAGCAGCATTATGATAACTTTATAGTGAGATCAAGAGGTCTTAATATCAATGTTGCACTACTTTCGAGATTTACTTCAGCAGATAAGTTAAAGGGATATCTTGAAGAGATTAAAAGTGGAAAAATTGATGTTGTAATTGGTACACACAGAGTTCTATCCAAGGACGTAGATCCTCATGATCTCGGCCTTCTCATTGTCGATGAGGAGCAGCGTTTTGGTGTTAATCACAAGGAGACAATCAAGAATTTTAAGAACAATGTAGATGTCCTTACTCTGACAGCTACACCTATTCCGCGTACATTAAATATGTCTTTAAGTGGTATACGAGATATTTCTGTTTTGCAGGAACCACCAATGAATCGACGCCCTGTACAGACTTATGTTATTCCTTATGATGAGGAGACAATTGTTCAGGCAATCCTTCGTGAGATATCACGTAACGGACAGGTATTCTACCTTCATAATAAGACTGCTGATATTGATAAAGTGGCAGAAAACTTAAGTAAACTTATGCCAGGCGTTCGTATAACCTATGCGCACGGCAAGATGAGTGAGACTCAGCTTGAGAATATTGTAAATGCCTTTATTCTTGGTGAGTTTGATGTGCTTGTATGCACAACAATCATTGAGTCAGGCGTTGATATGCCTAATGTAAATACAATCATTATTGAAGATTCTGATAAATTCGGACTTGCTCAGCTCTATCAGATTAAAGGCCGTGTTGGACGTTCTGATAAGCAGGCATATGCTTATATAACTTATGATAATGCGCCTAATAAAGTGCTTAATGAGGAAGCACGTAAGCGATTACTTGCCATTCGTGATTTTACTGAGCTGGGCTCAGGTATTAAGATTGCCATGGCTGACCTTGAAGTTCGTGGAGCGGGAGATCTTCTTGGTGCAGAACAGCATGGTCATATGAATGTTATTGGATATGAACTTTACTGCAGAATTCTTGATGAGGAAGTAAAGCGTCTTCGTGCTGTATCAGACGTAAAGGGGGCCGTTAATGAAGATGGAAGAAGTATGATAACTGTATCTGATGTTGAGAATCAGGATCTTACTGATGAAGAGAAGATTAGCGTTCTTAATACACTTATGCCAGTTAATACAACTGTCAAGATTGACTGTGATTCCTATATTCCTATCGAATATATTGAAGGCGATGAGGAGAGAATTACTGCTTATCGTCGAATTGCTTTGATTAGTAGCAGGGCGGCATATGATGACTTTATTGATGAGCTTATCGACCGTTATGGAGAGCCACCTAAGCAGATGTACCTTCTTGCGGGTGTATCTCTTATCCGTTCTCTTGGCCAGCAGACATTAATAGAGAAGATTTCTTTTGAGGGCCGCAAGGTATATTTGTATTTTGCCAAGAATCGAAAATTGAATATGGCCGCTGTCTCAAATCTTACACGTGAAGAAAAATTCGCTTCCAGAGTTAGAATTGATGCTTCATCCGAAGCCCACATAAGATATGATTCTGATACTTCAGATAAGGCGAAAATGATTTTAGAGGTTATAGACCTCCTTTCAGTTATGCTCAAAAAAGGCGAGTAAATTAAAGCCCCAATAGTTTAATGGATAGAATAGCGGTTTCCGGTATCGCTGATACGGGTTCGATTCCTGTTTGGGGCACCAGACGTTCATGTTTCATTGTGTTGCTGCAAACAGGTCCTCGAGTGCTACGCACTCTGCGGAACTTGCAGCACAATGGAACATTCACTTATAGGCGCTTCGCTTGTGCGGAACTAGCAGCAAGATGCTTTATTCGTTTTTAGCGGAAGATAGAAACGAACCCACTCACCAAATGACGCATTTTGGTATCCCAAGGTCCGACTCCCATATGCATTTTTGTTATTGTCTGAAAAATAAGAGAGGAGGGATTCGAACCCTCGCAGAGCATTAATTTATGTATAATAAAGAATAATTTAAATGAGTTACGAAATTCATATTTCATGAGCTAAGGGAAGAAGTATTATGCGAGTTCTCGGGCTCGCATTTTATGTTCTATCAAATAATGAGGTATGATATAATAATGATAAAATTATGATAAGGAAGTGATATGTGTGATTCAGATTAGGCCAGTTTCAGATTTGCGTAATAAATTCCCCGAGATAGAAAAAGACGTTAGTACTGGAGATCCTGTTTATCTTACTAAGAACGGCTACGGAACAATGGTTGTTATGAGTATTGATGCGTATTCACGTTTGGTAGATCCAGTAGAGAGAGCTTTAGACGAAGCTGATAATCAAGCAAGGACTACATCGGAAAGACTTTCTCACGAAGATGTATTTGGAACATTGAGAGGATTGATTGATGAAAAGTAACTACGAAATCAGATATCTTCCTATTTTTCTGCAGGATGTTTCAAGTGTAGTTACATACATATCCCAACAACTTAATAATGCTCAAGCAGCTAAGAATTTGATTGATGATTTGGAAAAGGCAATTATGGAAAGATTGCCTATTTGTGAGTCATTCGAAAGGTATGAAACAAATACAAAAAGAGACAATCCATATTATAGAATCTATGTAGCAAACTATATCGTTTATTATGTAGTAATTGAGGAAGACAAAAAGAAAATAATGGAAGTAAGACGTTTTTTGTACAAGGGTCAAAATCGAGGAGAGATAATAAAAGATTAATATATTTGAGTTAGTAATGCTAATCTTCTGAAATAGGAATGTAGAAAAGAATTGTAAATATGATTGTGAAATATAAAGAACAGCGACTAGAGTATATAAAAGATTTTCATGGCAGAGAAGTGTTGTGGATTATGAGTCCCAATCAGATAAATATGCCAGGGATGACATTTGTAGGTGGTTATCCAAATGAATATTGTGTTTTTATTGATAAATTAAGCGTTAAAGAACAAGAAGCGATTAGAAATCAGTTGAAGTAAGTTTCTATATAGTAAACGAAAGTATAAAGTAAAAATATGAGACAGAAAATAATTTGTATTTCAGGATGTGTAATGCTGTTAGTGTTTTTTTTGCTTAACATACTAGATATTAATTTGTATGTTTCAAGCATAATCTTGCTTAGTAATGTGATTATAATGATTTGGTATTCGATATTCCTTAATCAAAAATACGATACATTTCATGAGACTGAGTTGCATCGCATATTTCTCCCCCAATTACAAATGATCATATCAGTTTGTTTAGTGATTTTGGATTTATTTAGTTATTCTAATGTATTAAGAAAACTAGTGAGGATAGACTTTTCAGCTTATGATTTTATTGCTTATATATCACTAATGGTAATAGGATGCTCCCTGTATGCATCTACAAAAATGAAAAAAATAATACATACTCACGTTTTTTACTATTTAGTAATTCCATTTTTTTCATTTGTTGTTATATCATTCGCAACATATGAACACATAAAGATTTCTATTGTTCTGGTATTCTTTTATGTTGTCTATCAGAGTGTTATGTCGGATAAAAATTCTTTTACCAAAATAAGAAATAACTTTCGCAAATATCATTAAAGTAGAAAAAATGGATCGGAAATAGACTATAAAGTTGCTTTACACTATAAAAAATGCGAAAAACATAAAAAAAAGATATTGACTGTAAAGTTTGTTTATAGATTAAAGTAGCCTCATAAATCACAAGGAGGTCACTAAGATGACAATAAAAGAAGTGGAACAGCTCTTAGAAGTTCCAAGAGCGACTGTAAGATTTTATGAAAAAGAAGGACTTATTACACCGACCAGAGAAGGAAATGGATACAGGGATTATTCTGATGAAGATGTAGAGAAGTTGAAAAAAATTATTATCCTTCGAAAGATTGGAATGTCTGTCGAGGAAATCGATGATCTTTTTGATGGCATAAGATCTATGGATGAGGCTCTTGATACAAATATAGAAAATCTTCAAAAACAAATGGATGAATTGAAGGGAGCAATGAAACTTAGTCAGAAAATGAAAGAAGACTTTGTACAAATCGCTTCAATGGATGTGAATGCATATTGGAATACGATTGAAGAAGAAGAGAAACATGGCAATAGATTTATGGATATTGCAAAAGATATTATAGAGATTGAGAAAGGGGTTTTCGCGAGCTACTTCTCTGCAATTGATAGAGATGGAAACCCATATGAGTCATTTCCAAGAATACTCTTAAATGTAATAACATGTACTGTAATTGCTGGAATTATTATATGTCTTTTTGAGAAAAACTGGTCTGTTCAGAACTTTTTGAGGGGAATTAGGGGAATAGTTTCTATAATGGTTTTAGAGATGGTCTTGTCTATTCCTTTGTATTTTCTTGGAAAGAAATATGAATGGATTCGAAAGAACAGAAATAAAGCATTGTACATTGTAGCATTGATTTTATGTGTATTATTGCTGATTTTGGTAAGTATGTATGGGAATTAATTGATGATTAAATTGGGTTTTAATCGCACTATCCAACCTCAATAATGAAGACTTTAAATTACGATATATTGATATTACATTTTACGTTTTCATCACTCATTAATCGATTGTGATGGATAACACTATTGAAAAAAACATAAGCAAAAAAGGCGTGATATCACGCCTTTATTTTTGTTCAAATTTCTTTTTGTTGACGTGTGTTTGCTTTGGTGTTATTATTTTATTAAACGCGTTTAATAATTGAGGTTTAATGCTTATGCGTAAAGAAGAAAAGATAAATCTTACCAGGGAGAAGTTACTAGCTTCTACTGAGAAACTAATTGAAAATACTGACGATCCGTTCAAGGTTACCTCAAGACAGATTGCTGGTGAATCTGGTATGCAGGCAGCTATGATTAACTATTGCTTTGGCTCCAGGGAGAATCTAATATATCGAGTTTTTGAGAAGAAATATGAGAGTGCTCTTAGCGACCATAACGTATTAGCGATTGTTAACTCTGATGATTTATCTCCCAGCGATAAACTCAAGAATCTTCATTTTATAATTGCAAGATTTCTAATAAATGACTTTAAATATACCAAGGCTATAACTAACTATGTTTTGTTCAAGCGTGACCTAAGTAAAGAAGCCTTCAGTGTTAAGTATGTTATGGAACACTATAAAGGTACCAAGAGCTTATCTGAGTGTAAGATTATCTCTTATGAGTTATCTACTATGCTACAGCTGATTATCTATAGAAAAGATGATTTTAAGTGTGATATGGGTATCGATTTATACGACGACAATGAACTTAGGAATTTGATCAATCTTCGAATTGATTTACTATTAGGGGAGGTGAAGTCATGAGTAATATCTATAGCTTTATTTCGGCCCCGGATAGTATTTTGTCTTCTGTTGGAGGTAAAGGTGTGTCGTTAATTAAACTCACACGATTAAAGCTTCCTGTGCCAGAAGGTTATGCTATAAGTAGCGATGCGACTAGCGAAGAGATAACTTCATTTGTAAATAGTTTATCTAATAAATACACATATGCTGTAAGATCTTCAGCAATTAACGAGGATGGTGCTGGAGCGTCTTTCGCAGGTCAATACGAGACAATTACAGATGTTAAGCCGGAAAATGTTCTTGAGGCCATTAAGACTGTTCAGAATTCCAGTTATTCTAATCGTGTACATGAATATTCTGAGAGCATGGGATTTAATTCCTGCGGTATTGGAGTAGTGGTTCAAAGGTATGTTAAACCTTCCTTTGCAGGTGTTATTTTTACATCCGATGTAATTACAGGTTCCTCTAGATATATTGTTGGTAACTATGTAAGAGGTGAAGGTGAAGATTTAGTATCTGGATCTAAGAATGCCTTGGAATTTCGTATGGATGCTATTAAGTATTCTTACGAAGGTCCGTCTGAGTTTAGTTCCTTTGCGAAGAAACTTTATAAATATTGTTCCATTATTAGAGATTCTTATAAATGTCCAATGGATATTGAATGGGCAGTATCAGAAGGTAAAGTCTTTATCCTTCAGGCAAGGCCAATTACTACGCTTAATAGAGCTAATGATGAGACATTTGATATAAACGGAACATTAGGTGGAGAGTATTTGCTTACAAAGACTAATGTAGGTGAGATATTTATGAAGCCTGTATCTCCAATGACATATAGTTCGCTTAACAAAATCAACGAGTTTGTAGGTATGCCTAACGCCCTTGATTTTATTAATGGTCAGGCATACATGAATATTAGTGTTTTATGCTCAATGCAGATTGCTCTTGGTGTTTCTGAAGAAAAAGCATTTTCTAATATTCGCGATTTAGTAGGTAACTTGCCAGAAGGTGTTAAGGTACCTGTATTCCCATTTGACGGTAAATCTTTCAAGAAGTATTTGTTTAAGATTCTATTTAAAAAGAACAAGTCGACTCTAACTCGAAGCGAGAAGAGTGAGATGGTTAGAAATCTTGCAGTAATAGCAAGAAACATGATTGATGATATTCGCAAGATTAATGATAATGCTTCACTTCTGTCTTATTGGGAGCAGGTAATAATTCCTAAACTTAATGATGGATTATCTTCCGTATTAGCTGAATGCGGACTTCAGATGGTTCCATTGTTTTCTACACGTAATAAGCTCACTAAGATTGCAGGTGAGGACTTAGCCAACAGATTGTGTGGTAGCTCAGTTGGAATATTAGAGAGTATGAAGCCTATACTGATGCTTGAAGATATAATTAACGGCAAGGTTACTCGCAGTGAGTATATGGATGTTTGTGGACAGAGATGTGTTAATGAGATGGAATTATCTGAAAAACATCCATATGAGATTCCCGGATTTGTTGATTCAGCCATTGAAGACTATAAGTCCAGTGGCGTTAGCATGTATTCTATGGTAAAGCAGCGTGAGGAAGAGTATGCAGCAGCTGTTTCTGAGTTTAAATCCCAATATCCTTCAAAAGCTAAGTGGCTTGATAAAAAAATGGCTAAATTCATTGGTGCTAATAAGTTCCGTGAAGAAATCAGAAGTAAGGGAGTATGGATTTTCTGTGTACTTCGCGAATTCATGCTTAGTGCTGGACGTATAAATAATATTGGGGATGATATATTCCTGCTTTATATTGATGAAGCGTTTTCTTTAATCAAAGGAGATGAGTCTGTTCTAAGATATATTGATACTCGCCGAAATAATGTAATTAAGAATGAGTCATACGATTCGTTCCCTGGACTTATATATGGCAGATTTGATCCAGATGAATATATGAAATCTTCTGATAAGCGTAGAGATTTCTACTGTTCATCTATTATGAATGTTAATCTGTCATCTGATGTAAAGGGTTTTCCTGGTGCCGTAGGTAAGATTGAAGGCATTGCAAGAGTAATTACAGATATAAGCCATATAGATGAACTTCAAAACGGTGAGATATTAGTTACCAGTGCAACTAATATTGGTTGGACCGTAGCTTTTCATAAAGTGAGTGCTATCGTAACTGACATTGGAGCACCGTTATCACATGCAGCAATTGTTGCCCGTGAGTTTGGTATTCCTGCTGTTGTAGGTTCAGGTAATGCCACTACTGTAATTAAGACTGGAGATAGAATAATTGTAGATGGTGGTAGTGGAATAGTTCAGATAGTTAAGTGAAATAGTAATTATAATTATAGAGGGTTACGGTAACACTATGATATTAAAAGCAGAAGAAATGCATTTGAATATAGTTAGCAAAATAAAGTAGCAAACTATAAATGAGATATATCCACATTATTATCCAATAGGAGCAGTCGAATTTTTTAAGGCGCATCATAAGGATAGCAGTATTCTTGCAGATATCAAAAAGGTATAGTATATCTTTTGAAAGATAATGACATCTTTATTGGACATAGGATGATATCTCTAAGGATATTATTTTAAGGGAACTGCATTGGGTTCGTTACCCGGCTTAGTAGCGATATAGGTTCTATTTTGGTTGTGTATTTCAGGCGTTCATGCCCTTTGTTCTTCATGGTCCTCCGCGTTACACTTGTGCGGAGTGTTCAGAACAAGAAGGTATTCACTTGACAAAATTTGCCTGAACATGGCTCGGTTTTGGCGTTTTTGGAAGAAGACAGAAACGAACCCCACCCAATGACGCATTTTGGTATGCAAAGGTCCGACTCCCATATGCATTTTTGTTATTGTCTGAAAAATAAGAGAGGGGTGATTCGAACCCTCGCAGAGCATTAATTTATGTATAATAAAGAAGAATTTAAGTGAGTAAGGAAAAGGGATAATGAACAAATCGGTAGTTTTAGATTCTGACAATTTTAAGATGGTACTTAACGCTCAGATCTACAAAAGTGATCCAGTGGTAAATAACGTCATTTTGCATGTAACAGTAAATAGTGATGGTTTTACTGGCGTTATGGATATGGATGTTGGTGCTATTACTCTTAATGAATTTGTAGAACAAATACATTCTATGAATGTAAAAATGAAAGGATCAGCAACAATTATGGAAACATATGGTGAGAGTTTTATTAGAATGGAATTTGATAAAACAGGTCACATAATTGTTTGTGGATATATGAATACTTTCTTTCACAAGCTTCATTTTGAGAATAAATTTGAATTATCATATTTAGACAGATTTGATAAAGCTTTATCGGATACTAAGAGCTGGCAGTACGAAGTTTAACTAATTCCTATTTTATTAAATGGAGATGGGCATAGATATGAAAAAAATAATGGGTGTGTTAGTGCTTTTTATTGCGTGTTTGTTTGTTATGTGTGCGTGCGGTAAAAGTAGAGAAACATTAGAATTATATGACAATATTGAGGCATATGAAACAATTGCCGAGACTGCGTTG
Organism: Clostridia bacterium; assembly: GCA_024403775.1. Classification (GTDB taxonomy): domain Bacteria; phylum Bacillota; class Clostridia; order Saccharofermentanales; family Saccharofermentanaceae; genus Saccharofermentans. Next base: position 73,347 of record JAKSRE010000013.1, read on the forward strand.
CGTGATTTTCAAGATGAAGAACATTTCTATAATACTGATTCAGAAAGATATATTGTTTATCTGTCAGAATTTACTGTTTATACAGAACTTTCATCGTCTGTTGATATTGTGAAAGGCAAGTTTTCTTATTTGTGGATTGAAAATGGTAATGTTGTTTTCTGGAATGATGAAACTAAAGTATTAGGATTGGTATATTCATCAAATCCAAAAGAATATATTAAGGAACTGATGGAATGGTACAAAGATATGGATTCTGAAAAAATCAATGAAAAGTGTTATACAGTAGGACAATGGATGCATCGGTAAATGCAAATTAAAATGTAATTTAATCGCGCTATCCAACTTCGATAAATGACATCTTTGACTGAGTTGAATTGGAATTTGTTATTCCATAAGCTTGTTTTCATTTCGCAAAAATAAAAATTGTTTAGAAATGCGAAGTGGAGTATAATCCACTTAGGTGGTGATAACATGAAATTAATTGATAGAAATAGTTACTTAAATAGATTATTGAATGTTAAGAATATACCAGATATTAAAGTAATCACTGGTATTAGACGATGTGGAAAATCCAAACTTTTGGATGCCTTTTCTTCCATTGTTGAGCAAGAAAAAGACGCAAATGTTGTAAGAATTAAGCTTAATCAAAAGCAATATGAGAAACTATTGAATCCAGATAACTTGTATGACTATATAAAGAATCATTATGTTGCTAACAGTATTAATTATCTTTTTATTGATGAGATTCAATTATGTGATGGCTTTGAAAGAGTTATAGATAGTATTCACGAAGAAGAATTATTCGATATCTATATTACAGGATCAAATGCGTTTCTTTTGTCCAGCGATTTAGCAACATTATTTGGTGGAAGAGTATATGAGATTAGCCTTTATCCATTTTCTTTTAGAGAGTATCTCGAATATTATCCTAATCAGGATTTAGATGCTGCATTTGAAAAATATTATAAAGACGGTGGAATGTCTGGTTCATATTTGTATCGAAGTGATATCGATGCAAAGAAATATATATCCGGAATATTTAAAGCTACAATTGTTAGGGATATTGTTACGAAATATAAGATAGAGAATGAGAATTTGCTGTTAATGATTAGTGAATTCCTAATGGATAATATTGGAAGCCAAACATCAATAAGAAATGTTGCCAACAAATTGACATCGGGGACTTACAAAACTAATGATAAAACTGTTGGAACATACATGGATTATCTGTGTCGAGCTTTTATGTTTTACCCAATTAAAAGATACGATATAAAAGGAAAGAAATATCTTGAATCTGATAAGAAGTATTATTTGGCAGATTTATCATTTAGATTTGCAGAGTTAGGTACAAAGAATGCTGACTATGGCCATTTGTATGAAAATATCGTGGCAATGGAATTACTTAGACGTGGTTACGAAGTATATGTAGGTAAACTTTATGACAAGGAAGTGGATTTCGTAGCTATTAAAGACGGAAAGAAAACGTATATACAGGTATCAGATGATATTACAAGAGAGGATACTTTTAAACGTGAAGTATCACCGCTTTTATCAATTAAGGATGCTTTCCCTAAGGTGTTAATTGCAAGAACCAAGCACGAATCAAGTCAGTATGAGGGAATAGAAATTATTGATATAGCACGATGGCTTTCTGATTCGCAAATTTAATGAATTTTCAAAAATGCGAAATGGTATAAAGGTCTGAAAGGAATTGAGATGAGCTTTTATATTTCAGATAACAAAGACGAACTTCAAATTAATCGAGTGACGGAATTACTTAATAATACCTATTGGGCCGCTACAAGATCCAAACAGGTAATAGAAGACTCTATAAACAATTCAGTATGTTATGGTGTATACGACGATGAGACAAATATACTGATTGGATTTGCCAGAGTAATAACAGATTATGCAACAACATACTATTTGTGTGATGTTATTGTTGAAGAAAATTACAGGGGTAAAGGAATCGGTAAAGATTTGAAGATGATTCTTATATTAGACCTTTTTGATTCTTGCTATAAAGATAGAAATTAAGCAGTAATTACTTTCGAAAAGAGAATTTTAGTGATTATTAGCTGATATAAAGGAGTTAGGTAAACAGATGGAAAAAATAATATTTGATGCTTCGTGTGGAGATGGTAATAAAATTGCAGCCTTTATGTATCCAGCTAAGGAGAATACAGAGGTTAAAGGAACAGTTCAGATTTGTCATGGTATGGCAGAATATTTTGGAAGATATACGGAACTCGTTGCGTATCTAAATGATGATGGCTGGAATGTCTGTGCAATGGACATGATGGGCCATGGTGCTACCTATGACCTGAATAAAGATAAGGGTATACCAAAGGGATATTTTGGTGACAGCGAAGATTCTGCCATGGCCATATTAAGAGATGAGATGAAGCTTCATAAAATGGCTTTGGAGTATTTTGGTGAAGGTAAAAAACAGATTCTCTACGGACATAGTATGGGCTCTTTTGTTGTTCGTAATATCTATATGACAAAAGAATATACCAATAATTTTGATAAATATATATTCTCAGCTACTATGGGCCCTAATCCGGCTATTGATTTTGGCATAGTATTATCCAAGCTTGGCATTTTGTGTGGCCGTAAAAAGAGAATTGGTAAGTTGTTGAATTTTATCGCTTTCGGCTCTTATAACAGTAAGATTAAAAATAATAAGACGGAATTCGATTGGATTTGTACAGATGAGGCTATAGTTAAAGATTACTGCGATGATCCTATGGCTGGCTTTATTTTTACCTGGAAAGGCTTCAAGGATCTATTTACTTTGGTTAAGAGAATGCAGGCAAAAGATGCCTATAAAGATGCTTCTGATGCGCCATGTCTGATGACTTTCGCAGAAGCTGATCCTGTAACTGGTTACGGGGCAGGAGCCAAAAAAGTGTACGATAGAATGGTAAAAGCAGGGAAGAATGTGACCTGTATAAATTATGGACCTTATCGCCATGAGATACACAGAGAACCTGATATTAAAAATAAGTGCTTTAAGGATATTGTGGACTTTATAAATAGGATATAATTATTATTAGCAATATTAATAAAGAGAGCAAAAATCCATGAAATACATTTATAGCAGAGACTATACAATTACTTATTCTTATGTCGACCGAACAGGAAGGCTGGGTATCCTTGAATTTCTAAACATAAATCAGGATATGATTACCAGCTTTTGTGGATACATAGGAAGTGATAATCCAACAATTAAAGCAAAAAACAATGCAGCCTGGCTTTATACACGCATTAAGGTTAAAGTTAATGAACTTCCATTCTGGAATACCAAGACTAAGGCAGTCGCTTTTGTTACTTCCAAGTCTCCGATTCGTATGACAGTCGAGACAAATCTTTTTAATGAGAACGACGAACTTCTTGTTGTAGCAAAAACTGAGATGTGTGTGATAGATCTGGAGTTACGTAAGATTCGTAAAATTGATTCGGTTGAATTTCCTTCTGATCTGGAAGTTATGGATTCTAATTTTGCGGAAGGTTTTTCCAAGATGAATGATGAATTTTCCAGTCAGGATTTGATATATTCCCAGAAAGTATTTGCAAGTGATACCGACTTTACACATCACACGAATAATGTGCGTTATGTTAAGTTTATAATGAACACTTTCGAAGAGTCTTTTTATGATGAGAAGAAAGTAAAAGGTTTTGAGATACAGTATGCCAAGGAGACCAGAGTAAATGATTCTCTTGATGTCTTAAGAAAAGAGACTTCTGATACAGAATACAGTTTTCTTATAAAAACTGGCGATGAGACAGCTGTCAAAGCAAAACTATGGTATTAATTACTCTGGGAGGCATAAATGAGAACTAAAAAAATTCTTTCATATATTAGCATTATTATTGGAGCTCTGATGGCGAGCTTCTCTGTAGCCTGCGTGCTTCTTCCTAATGATGCCATTGATTATGGTACAGCTGGAATTGCAATTATTGTAAGCATGCTGACTGGTGCCAACCTGTCAGTATGTGTGTTTTTAATTTTCCTTCCATTTATTATCGCAGCATATATTTTTGTAGGAAAGGATTTTGTTGCAAGAAGCGTTGCAGGGGCACTTGCCTATACTCTTGGAATAGCCTATTTTGAGGAGATTCCTTTTGTACTTAATACTGAGCACTTCCTTGCTGTAGTCTTTGGCGGAGCCATTCTTGGTCTTGGATTGACTCTTGTTATCAGGGCAGGCGGCTGTATTGACGGCTCAGAGATTCTTGCCAATATAATTGTAACCAAGCTGTCAGACAAGACAGGCAAAAACTACAGTATGACTTCAATTCTTATTGGATTTAATGCATTGGTTTATATCTCTATCTTTGTGCTGATTAATAGAGACGCTGCTTTATTAAGCCTTCTGGTTTATTTTATTGCAACAGCTATAATCGACCACTTCACAGACCACTTCGAGGCAATTAAGCAGATTACTATTATTACAACTCAGCCTAAGAAGCTCATTAGTGACATTAAGAGTGAACTTAATAAAACCTGTACTATTATCTCTTCGAAAGGGGCAATCTCAGGTGATAACACTACTTTGATCTGTTATGTAAACTATTTCGAACTTCAAAAGATGAGAGAGATAATCTCAAGAAATAAAGGAAGCTTCAGTACTGTATCCACAGTTGACGAGATTTTAAGATAAAGGAAACAACTATGACAATTGAAGAAAAGGGTAAGCTCATTATTCAGGACATAAAAAAAGAGACTGGTACCAACCCAGTTCGTATTTTTAAGAATATCGCATCAAAAGATTATATTAGTATTCATGGTCCTGAACATCACGTGCTTGATGGAGCAAGTATTCTGGTTGCATATAAAAATGCTGGTGGTGACATAGAATTAGATAACGCTCTTGAGAAACTTTATTATGAAGGTCTTAGAATGCCAGGGGCGATGTGTGGACTTTGGGGTATATGTGGTGCTATAACTTCTTGTGGAGCAGCACTTGCAATAATTGATAAAACAGGTCCTTTGTCAACGGATGGAACCTGGGGTAATCACATGTTTTTTACATCAAAGGCAGTAAATGAACTTGGTACGATAAATGGTCCAAGATGCTGCAAACGAGATGCCATGGTTGCATTTAAAAATGCTGTCTCATATATAAACGAGAACTATAATGTAAAACTTGAGACAAATGAGCTTAAATGTGAATATAAAGATAGAAATGCACAGTGCATAAAGGAACGTTGTCCTTATTATGGATGTTAGGGCCTAATAATTAAGGAAACTTCAAATGATAAAAGCTTATCTTACAATAGATGATATTACTTCAAAGAACACAAAAGCGATTGTAGATTACTTGTGTGAGAAGAAAATTCAGGCGGTTTTATTTGCCTGGGGGAAGTTAGTAGAACAAAACTACGAAGATACTCTTTATGCGCTTAATAAAGGGATGGTTATTGGTAATCACAGTTATTCTCATTTATCTTTTTCTGAGTTAACTCCTGAAGAAGGTATATTAGAGATAGAAAAGTGTGAGGCAATCCTGGATAACTTATATAACGATTCTGGTATTAAACGTGAATACCGACTCTTTAGATTTCCCTATGATGATAAGGGTAAGGATAACAAAGATTTTTACCAGAAATACTTAAGAGACCAGGGCTTTTGTAAATTAGATGACCGTAATATCAATATCGATTTCTGGGAAGAATATGAATTACATAAAGATATAGATACTTTCTGGACTTTGGATCTTGGTGAATATAATATTCGTCCTGATTCTGGTTTTACTGTAAATGATGTGATTAGAACAATTGATGAGTATTTTAATAACATTAGTGATGAAGATTCTACTCATATTATTGTTCTTCACTCTCACGATGAGACAGAAGATATGGTACCTGAATACTATAAGATATTTATTGATGAACTAATTAACAGGGGCGTAGTTTTTATAAGCCCTGAATTTATATAAGAGAAAGATATTAGAGAACGAAGAGAAAGAGAAGCGTTAGGACAAGCTTTATGAGTATGCCATTTAGTAATTTCACAAAAAACGACTGGATTTTATTAAAAAGTTCACTACTTATAGTTCTGGCTTCCAATATTGTGTCGCCACAGTTTGATGTGCTTATTACTATTGCTGCTCTTATTGGTGTAACATCACTCGTTCTTGGTGCCAAGGGTAATGTGTGGTCACCACTTTTGATGGTGGTATTTAGTGTTCTTTATGGAATCATATCGTATCGTTTTTGTTACTGGGGTGAACTTGTAACTTATCTAGGAATGACTCTTCCGATGTCAGCCTGGGCCGCAGTGGAGTGGTTTAGAAATCCGTCCGAGAAGAAGGGCGAAGTTGCTATAAGTCCAATGAACAGGACAAAATGGCTTATGGTATTATTATCTACCATTTTGGTGACAATTGGATTCTATTTTATTTTGAAGCACTTTGATACGCCAAATCTGATTTTTAGTACGCTTTCTATTACGACCAGTTTTTTTGCAGCTTCTCTTACTCTGCTTCGATCATCATATTATCCGTTATTTTATTCAGCAAATGACGTGATATTAATAATCTTGTGGATACTTGCTACCCTGGAAAATCCTGTATATTTTCCTGTGATTATTAATTTTGTTGTCTTCTTCGTTAATGATTTCTATGGATTTATCAGCTGGAGGAAGAGAGAAAAGCTTGGTAGTAGAGTAACATAATTAGTATTTAAAATATATTTTGGTGAGGCATTATGAAGGCCAATGGCTTTTTGTGGACTTGTGAAGCGGACTCTGGCGTAAACTCCACAAAAACAGGCTTAAAAGTCCACAAACTTGTGGAGCCCTTTTGTGGACT
>JAKSRE010000014.1 GCA_024403775.1 Clostridia bacterium
ACTCCACAAAAACAGGCTTAAAAGTCCACAAACTTGTGGAGCCCTTTTGTGGACTTTCATGAACACAAAGCACCTCATCCCTTCACATCATAGTGAATGATAGATCACTTTATGAGAATGTAGCAATTGGTGAATTCCTTTGTACTGAAATTCTCCCTCAGTCCTCAGCAAAACAACATATATTTGATATAAAAGACCATGAATTTGATAAAGTTTAAAGAAATGAAATGAAGTGTAACAATTTATTAATATAAGAGTATTTTATGTTTGAGTTTGATATCTTAAAATCTAGGTAACTAGGGAGGGGAATAATGTCTAAAGTTATAGAAGATTTACGTAAATTCAATCGAAGTGAATTGATTGATATTATTTCTGATTATCAGAAAAACGAGAAACGACTTAATGACAAAATCTCATCACTGGAGAAAAAACTATCTTCCAGACTTATCATCATGGATAAGTGTGGAAATATTGCAGATGCTGCTTTATCTATGAATAAGATTTTCGAGGCAAGTCAGGCTGCTGCTGATCAGTACTATGAATCTGTGAAGGCAGTGCTTGATATAAAGCTTCAGGAGATTGAGAATCAGGCTCAAAAGGAGATAGAGGAGAAGTTAGCAGAAGCACAAAAAAAGGCTGATCAGATTATAGAAGAGGCAAAGGAGAGAGCTTTAAAGGAAGAAGCCGAGATTGATCTTAAGATAAAGAAGCTTTGTGAGCAGAATCCTGGCCTTAATATAAAGAGATCGAATTAAGGGAAGTACTTAACAAAAAATGGCGGAGAAAGAGACTAACGAAGTAAATGATATAAGTCCTGCGGTGGTTCTTACCGATAAGGCTATTGCCAGAGAGAAAAGACGAATCGCGCATAAGCGCGAAGTCTTTAAGACAATGACAACTACGATATATGTCCTTGTCCTTGTTGCAGCAGTAGCGGTACTTTTATCAACTCTTTATATGCCAGTTATCAAGGTATCTGGTAACAGCATGAATCCTACCTTGTATGACGGAGACATAGTTCTTCTCATAAAGACGGATAAACTGGAATTAGGAGATTTGTGTTGCTTCTACTGGAACAACAAGTTACTCCTTAAGCGTGTTATAGGCACGCCTGGTGATGTAATTGAATTGGATATAGATGGAAATCTATATGTCAATGGCGAATATGTTGATGAGATGTACATTGATAAGAAAGCACTTGGTGAATGCGACATCGAGTTTCCTTATCAGGTAGGCGATAATCACTTCTTTATGCTCGGTGATTCTCGTGAGGTCTCAATTGATAGCCGTAACAGTACGATTGGTTCGGTATCAGAAGAGCAGATGGTTGGTAAGGTTATGGTTAGAGTCTGGCCTAATATCGAGATTTATTGATATTAGCTGAGGTTTAAGAAAAAGGGGCAAGTTGATGGCGATTAATCTTGAAAGACGTATCAAGATTCATAAAAGACGCAAAATCAAGAGTGTCTACAGAGGGGCTCTTATTGGTGCTGTATCTCTTGTTGCGCTTTTTACTGTGTCCTGGTGCCTCAAGATAATCGGTTTCTCACTCACAAACAATAAGCCATACAGATTAAGTAATACAGTTGTACAACTTAATGGTACAAATAATGATACAGCAATTAGTGGCGATAATCTCTACAGACAGTATCTTAGTGTTACTGGAATCCAGGATTATGATGCAGTTGATTTGCTGCTTCTTATTGATCAGTCTGGATCAATGTCAGCAAATAGCGATTTTAGGTCAAATGACGATAGCGAGGATGAGATCTATCGTGATGTAGTTTTGAGTACTATTTTAAATGGTAGTGCTAATGCAGACTACAGAGCTGAGATGAATGAAGATGAGGATGGAAAAGAATATAGTATTGAATCTCAGGTTACAGAAGCTGGTTTTGTAAACAGATTCCTTCAGATTAATCCTGATAATAAAATTGCAATCATTGGTTTTGATGCCTGGGGCGATGAGGTTCCAGAAGTTTTAAATACCAATGAAGCTTTAAATATTACTGATACCAGAGTTCTTCTTGACTGGACTAATATTAGGTTAGAAGGAGAAGGTATTGATGTGACAGCCCATGCATCAGATGATACTAATTATGATGCAGGTCTTCGTCTTGCTGATGAGATGTTTAATGTATCTTCAATTAAGGATGATGGAAACACCAAACTTTTAATTATCATTAGTGATGGTGTTCCTACATGCTGGATTGATGAGAATGGTAATAGCGTAGGCGTAAGTTCTGAAGTAACAGTTGCTATGCCAGAGATTTTGGAAGTTCCTGTTATTACTGAAGAAGAGGAAGTTGAGCCTTCTATAGCTGAGCCTGTTCCAGAAACTATTATAGTTACTGAAGAACCAGAGGAGGTATTAGCTGAAGAAGTACCTTCTGAATCAGTTGAAGCGCCAGTAGAAGAGCCTTCTGAGATTGAAGTTACTGAAGAGGAATCTTCTAATATTGAGACTGAGCCTTCTATAGAAGAAACAGTAATCGAGGAGATAACTGAAGAGCCTTCTGATATAACTGAATCTGAAGCTAATGAAGAGGAAGAGGCTGTTGTCTTAGAGGAAGAGCCTGAAGTGATTTCTGAAGAAGTTTCAGAAGAGAGCCCTTTAGAAGAGCCTGAGGCTACAGAAGCTGCTCCTGATACTGAAGTTAGTGAGGTTATTCCTGAAGAGCCTTCTGAAGTTATTGAAGAGGTAGAATCTTCTATCCCAGAAGTAGTGCCTACTGAAGAAGAAATTGTTCCTGAAGAAGAGCCAGAGGTGGTTGTTCCAGCTGCACCAGCGGCTCCAGTTATTGAAGAATCTCCTATAAGTCTTAGCGACTGCCGTGAGCCTTCTATTTCATCTTTCGAAAAGCTTATCTCAAACAATGAAGATTTGATCGTATATTCTATTGGACTTTCAGATGAACTTAAGTCTCAAAATCCTGATGATGAATATAGTGACGCAGTTATAAGCCAGCTTACAAATGGGGATGGCGAATACATTTTTGTTGAGAATAACATGGAAGATTTGGAGAATATCCTTTTCGAGATTACTCAGAAGAATATTCCTAATAATGTTGTTCTTACTTCTGAATTAAGTAAATATGTTGAATTCCTGCCAGCAGGCTATACTGATGCCAAGGTTACAATGACTACTTCTGACGGAAGATTAGTTGTTCTTTACGACGAAGCTAATGGCGGAGTGACAGGCGATGGTTATGGCATCGTTGATAGTGTTGTATGCGAATATGCAGAGGATATTGAACTTTCTAATTCAACTGGTTCTGTAAAGTGTATCTTTGATTCTAGTTATGTTCTTAATAAGGAATGCACATATACATTATCTTATAATATCAGCCTGACAGCTGATGCTTTGGAATGCTATATAAATGACGGCTATCCTAATAAGGGTGATGCGGATACAGATTATGATTTGGAGAATCTTATTAGCTCTAATGCAGACGGTTTCTTTGTAAATAAGGTCGCTTATGTAACTTATGAGATTAATGGAGCTGCTGTTAGCTATGATCCTTCTAATAACAGTGACAATATCTTTGCACGTCCTGTAGTTCAGTTTGGTGAAGCTGGATTGGCACTTGCTATAGAGAATATGGATGATTCTGCTATGGGACCATCTAGTCTCTATATGCCTATGGCTTTGGCTGCTTATTCTGACGGTAATGGCGATAATGTTAATTTTAATAAGTCTATCGAAAATATTGATGGAGACCTTTACAGACTTTATCTTAATATTGAAGGATTGTCAGAGACTCAAACAAAGGGCGTGGATTTGCTTATTGTTGTAGACCAGTCAGGTTCTATGTTTGATAATAAGGATGTCTCATATGATGGTGAAAATGGACTTTACAGAGATGTTGTTATTAGTAGAATCCTTAATGGTAGTGCTAATCTTAGAAATGGTACAAGATCAAAGCCTCAAAATGGTAGAAAGCAATTATTCATAGATAATTATGAAAGTACATATAAACTTGTATCAAAGGTAACAAATGACAGTCTTATTAATCAGTTCCTTGATTTGAACTCTGCCAATAAAGTAGCTGTAATTGGTTTTGATGCTTGGCGTAATACTGCTGATGATGGCAAGAATAATTATCAGGCTACAAATAGTCGTGATGGATATAATTCTAGTTTTGATGCAAGAATACTTTATAACTGGTCTTCAAATAAATTGGCAGTAGATAGTGAAGGATTGGATGTAACAGGTCAGTATAGTACTGGTACAAACTATGATGCTAGCTTTAGACTTGCATATGATATGTTTGCTCAGGTGAAGGGTGACAACAATGATAAGATGATGATTTTTATCAGTGATGGTGTTCCAACTTGTTATGTTATTGATAATCAGGATGGAACTCAGGATCGTGCAGGTACAACAATTTCTTATATTAATGGTGATCTTAATAATCCTGACACAGATAATATTCGTAACTGTCGTCAACCATCGCTTAATGCATTTAATAATTTAGTTTATGGATTACGACCACTTGGTATTTATCTTGATGCCTATTCTATTGGTATCTCGAGTGAGCTTGTTTCTACTGATTATAATAACGTAGTAAGTGACTGGGTTATCAGACAGTGTATAGCTAGTAATGGTGAGCCTGGTGTTGGAGCGAATCACTATGTATTTGCTCAGAATGGTGACCAGCTTGATCAGCAACTTCACCATATCATCAATAGAAAATTCCCTAGTGAGGTAGTTATTACTGATAAATTGAGCCAGTATGTTAAGTATTATGATAATAATCCTAATGTTACTGTTGTAAAGACAAATAAGATTACGGGTGAAGAAGTAGTTCTTTATAATGGCAGTGTTACTTCAGCAGGTAATGGAATCATCAAGAGTGTAGACTTTGTTCCTGCCTATGGAAAAGATGATACTACAGGAACGATAACTGCAACATTTGATCCAGATTATGCACTTGAGGATAATTGCACTTATACATTAGCTTATAACGTAAAGCTTACTGATGTTGCTTATAGCGATTACATAAATAATGGTAATAAATATCCTAATGTTGGTGATTTGGGTACAGATCATAATATGAATAAGCCGCCAGAGAGTTCTAATCAGGAAGGTTTCTACTCAAATAAGGAAGCTGATGTTGACTACTTCCTTGAGTGTGAAGAGACAGTCAAGGGTTATGATCATCCAGTAGTTCAGATTGATCCTGAAGAGATTTTTACTAACGTAACTGTTAAAAAGATTTGGGAAGATGATAATGGACAGATTAATCCTGTTGAACCTGTTTGGGTTCAGCTTTATCAAATCGGAAACCCAGCTAGTATGTCTATATACGAAGATTTTAACGATTTGGATTACGATAAATTCTGTGTATTCAAGGGAATTGATGAGAGTAATGTTCAACTTGTAGATGTAGATGGTAGTGGTAATAAAGCAGTTTGGATAACGGGAAGAAAGTCTGACTGGCGCGGCTTTGATTTGGTTTTGTCTGAACTTGGTGGCAAAGAGGTTACACTTGAAACCAATGTTAAAGCAACCAGCGGAACGGTAAATGTTATTCTTTTTTATGATGACGGAAGTGAACATTATCCTAGCCAACTTGAGATAAATGGTTGTGCTGATGAATATAGATCCGGCTCGGTTACAATAACGGTTCCTAACGGAGTTACCAAATGTACTGCATATTTATCAACCTCTGGTGCGAATGATGATTTGTATATAGATTATTTTAATGCTGTTGTACCAATGACCGCTAATCTTCCAGCATATGTTCCACCACAGGACGATGTTAATAATACTACTACTTTGAATGAAAACTTTGGAAATACAAATAATTATTCTGACAGAAGTAATAATAGTGCAACTATCACATTGGTTGATGCCGATTATCCAGGAAATAAGGCCTTGATGATTACTGATAGAGGTGATAATTGGCATGGCATTAGTCTGCCAGCTAATAACTTTATAGGTAAGTCCATTAATCTCGAAGTTAGAGGTAAGGCTACTTCTGGACAGGTTCAATTTGGTGTTCAATACGATTTAGATGGAAGTACTGAATACAAAAATGCAACTGATCCAATTGCTGGTTCTACCAATGTCTATGCTATAGGAAGTCAAATTTTTTCTATACCAGCAGATGCAACTAATTGTTCCGTATTCATTCAAGGTTCAAATGGTGATGCGGATTTATATATTGACTATGTATATGTTTCTGTTGTGTATGTTCCTAATCATATGGATATGAATGTAAATACAGCTTTGTATGAAAATTTTGGAAATACAAGCAATTACTCAGATAGAAGTAATAATACTGCAACTATCACGGTAATAGATGGCGAGGAAACAGGCAATAGAGTATTACGTATTACTAATAGAGGTGATGGTTGGCATGGAATCAGCCTTCCAGCAGATAACTTTATTGGTAAGACGATAACAGTGACTGTAAGGGGTATGGCTACTTCGGGAAATATTGTTGTTGGTTCTCAATACAATCAAAATGGTGAAACTCAGTATACAAACGAGTTTAACGTTCAAAATCAGGACGGTTCGTATGGCGTAGCTAGTAGCACGATGACAATACCGAGAGGTGCTAGTAATTGTACGATATATGTTCAGGGTTCAAACACTACGGGAAATCTTTATATCGACTATGTCTATATAGTGGTACAAGGTCAGGCACCTAATGAACCAATTCCAACGCCTAAACCGACAAGTACGCCAATGGTAGCAACTGACAACTTGCCTTCAGAGGTAAAAGGTACCGAAGGACCATATCGTCAGAGAGTTCAGCTCACGTTTGCTGATAATCTGAATGAATACGTTTTTACAGATCTTCCTAAATGGGGACTTGATGAGAATGGCAATAAGTTGCTGTATTCATACTACGTTGTCGAGGATACAACTGGTAAGAACTACAAGTCGACTACTTATAGTGTTGATGCGACGAACCCAGTTACCGAAGGTACGATAACTATCACAAATACAATTGAAGGTGTATTTGGATATGAGCTTCCTAATACAGGAGGAATTGGAACAGGATTTAATTACCTTACAGGTTTTATATTAATAGGTATAACTGGAGGTTATTATATCAAGAGGATTCGTAAAAGGTCGGTGAGGGATCCATAGAAATAAAACCGACGCAATTAAACAAGTTTATTAAAAACAAAAAAACAATAAAAAAGGAGACGAAACTATGAAGAAAACAATCAAGAAATTAGTTTCAACAGTAGCGGCAATCGCGCTTTTCACTGTTTCTGCATTTTCAGCGTTTGCTTTAGATGCTGGTAAGATCACGATTTCAAACCCTACAGCAGGCAAGACTTATTCTGCATACAAGCTATTTGATGCTAGTGTAAGCGATGATGGAACTGGTGTAACTTACAAGATGATTGGTGAGAAGACAAGCACCATGAACAGTGCTTTGTTTGGAACAGGTACACCATTCACTGTAAGTGATACTACTGGTGTTGTAGGTATTGCTGATGGTATGAAAGATAGTGATATCATTACATTCCTTAAGGGAATAAGTGTTAATTCTTTAGGTACTGCTAAGTTTACTTATGAAGCAAAGTCTACTGATACTACAGTTGTTTTTGATGTTGGAACAGAATACGGTTATTATTATGTAACATCAAATCCTGGTGCAGCAGTATCAATTACTTCTGCTACTCCAACTGCAACTATTATGGATAAGAGCGATATGCCAAAGTGGAATCCAGAGAATCCAAATGATACTACAACAGAAAATCCACCTCTTGGTAAGCTTGTATCAGATACAGGTGATGCTGGTTCTTATACAACAACATCTCATTCTGGTATCGGTGTTACTGAGTACTTCTTGATTAGTGCTCACTGTCCTGCATACGCTGGAACAAATAAGGTTAAGTCATATTACTTTACTGATACACTTGGTGAGGGTTTTACATTTAATAGTGATTCTGTAGAACTCTATGTTGATGGTTCTAAGGTTACTACTTTGCCAGATGGTTTCACATCATTTGATGAAACTACAAACGTTATTACATTCACATATCCTGTTGATAAGTCTGTTGACTTGGTTATTAAGTACACAGCTACAACAGATAAGGATGCTGATTACACAAACCTTAATACAGCTGCTATGGATTGGATTTGTGTTCCATGTAATCCAGATGGTACACCTTCTTCTTCAGAAGAGATTGATACAGGAAGTCCAGATTATACACCTACACCAAATGATCCAAAGTTCCCACCTACACCAGAGGATAAGACAACAACAACATATGTTTATGATTTTACTTTGACTAAGTTGGATGCGGCAAATGACAGCCAGTTGTACGGTGCAAAATTTGCAATCTTTAATGGTAATGATGAGATTAAGGTTATTGTGACAAAGACTGATGATGATAATAACCCAACTGAGTATAGAGTTGCAGAAGCTACAGAGACAGGCGCTGATTTGCTTGCTGGTTCTGTTAAGGTATTTGGTTTGGATATTGGATCATATACAATCAAAGAGGTTGAAGCTCCTGCTGGTTATAATGTTGCAGCAGATCAGACTGTAAATATTGATGGCGAGAATGCAGCTTCAGTTACATTTAGAGATAGCAAGGGTTCAACTCTTCCATCAACAGGTGGTATGGGTACTACAATCTTTATCGTAGCAGGTAGCGTTCTTATGGTAGGTGCTTTTGTTGGCATTATCACTAAGAAGAGAATGGATCTTAAGGAAGAAGAGAAGTAATTTTATTAGTTTTCTTTATCACAAGATTAATTAAAAAAAAACGGTGATTTCTTCGTGGAGGTTTTAAGACTTCCACGAAGACCAATCCCGATTTATGTAGAGGTAATAAGTTTTGACAAAGTCTGGTAAAAATAGAATCACAAGCATTGCTATGATTTTGGTATTTTTCATTGGGCTTGCTATCATGCTTTATCCTACAATCAGTAACTTTGTAAATCACAAAGCTCAGAGTACAGCAATTACGAATTATTCAGCTAATCTTGAAGAGATTGATTATGAATTAACAAATTCACTTTGGGAACAGGCTGATGATTATAACAAAAGATTATATGCTACTAGTGGTGCATTTTTTGAGCCTGCACTTGTATCAGGTTATAATGACACACTTAAAGTAGGTGATTCTAATGTTATGGGATTAGTAACAATTCCTGATATTAACGTTGAACTTCCTGTTTATCATGGAACAAGCGACTCTGTATTGGTAAGTGGCGCAGGTCATCTTGAAGGATCAAGTTTGCCAGTTGGTGGTGAGAATACTCATTCAGTTATAATGGCTCACAGAGGACTTCCTTCATCAAGACTTTTCACTGATCTTGATAAGATAGAAGAGGGCGATATCTTCTATATTACCGTACTTGATCAGACTTTGACCTATGTTGTAGATCAGATTCTTATTGTTGAACCAACACAGACTGATGCTCTTCAGATTGTGGCTGGCAAAGATTATTGTACACTTCTTACATGTACACCTTATGGAATTAATACGCACAGACTTCTTGTTCGTGGAATAAGAGTCATGAGCGAAGAAGAGGCAGAGAAAGTAGTATTCGCAGTTCGTTCAAATGCTGTGAAAATTGATCCGCTTCTGGTTGCTCCTTTTATCGGAGTACCACTACTTATTATTGCTTTTACTGTAGTATTTGCTATTGATATAGCTAAGCAGAATAAACGAAAAGCAAAATCGAAAGGAGGTAAAACTGGTGAATAATAGATTCAAAACTTCCAGAATCTCAATTGTAGTATCAATGATGATTTGTCTGTTGTTTTTCATGAGTACCATGGCACTTGCTGCGGGACCTGGCAAAGTTGACCAGACTGCCAAAGGTTCATTTAGCATCAAGTTCCTTGATTCTGATGCAAAACCAATTACAGGCGGAAATGTTGAGATTTTCCATATTGCATCTATTGCAACTGATGCTTCAGGTAATGATACTTATGTATTAGAAAAAGACTTCATTGGTCTCACTATTGATTTTGATAATCTCGGTTCACCTGAACTTGCAGATAAGGCAGAGACAATAGTAAATTCTGAATCCTTAAGTGGAATTACCAAGGCTATAAATGCTTCAGGTATTGCATACTTTGATAACCTTGAGCTTGGAATGTATCTGATTACACAGCCAGTTGCTATTGATGGCTGGTATAAGATGTCTTCATATATTGCCACAGTACCATATAATGATGGTGATAAGTGGATTTATGATGTATCTTCTATTCCTAAGATGGAATTAGAATTAGTAGAAGTTCCAGTTACAACAGTAACCCCGGAGCCAACAGTTCCAGGTGTATCTACACCTAGTCCTACACCAACAATTCCATCAACTTCAACTCCTACACCAACCCCTACACCATCTTCATCAATGGTAGGCGGTGGAGGAACAGGAACGAGAATTCCTCAGACTGGTAAGCTTAACTGGCCAATTCCAGTGTTATCCTTCATAGGCGCTGCTCTGGTTCTCACAGGCTGGTCAATTAAGAAACTTGATGATGACAGCTATGAAAAGTAAAAAGCAGAAAGTTGGAAATATATTAATGTCTATTGGCGCCATCCTTATTATTGGAGCGATGGCGCTTTTTGCTTATAATGAATATTCTGATATTAAGGCAGGAAATGAAGCGGAGAACGTAGTTCTTCTTATCTCAAAGGAAATAGCAACTAAAACTAACCATGGTAGCGACATAAAAATTCCTGATTATGAAGTTTCCAGAGAAGAAGTTAGTTCTTCTGAAGAAGAGATTATACCTGATATGCCCGTAATCGAAGTTGATGGACACAACTATATAGGTACAATAAGTGTTCCAGAACTTAGTATCGAACTTCCTGTAATGGATGAGTGGAGAGATAATTATGATGATCTTAAAATCTCACCAGTAAGATATTCTGGTTCCGTATATACTAACGACATGGTAATTGCGGGGCACAACTATCGATCTCATTTTAATCCTCTGCATAATGCGTCTGTCGGCATGGAAGTAATTTTTACAGATGCCTACGGAACAGTATATGTCTATGAGATAGTTGAACTTGAGACCATTGAGCCTACTGACATAAATGGCATGATTATATTTGACTCCGATCTTACATTGTTTACCTGTACTTATGGCGGCGCAGCAAGACATACTGTAAGATGTATGCGTGTTAACTGATTAATTTGTCTTTGCCAAGTTATCTGTTCAGCTTGAATCTTGATGGCGCAAGTTTTCTTACAAGAACCAGAGCTACAATGAAGTAAATAAAAGAGAAAACGATAAATCCGATAGCAACATAGAGTGCAATAGTTGGATTAATCTCTTCCATTAACTGAGCCAGACTAAAACAAACAATATAAGTGATAGTATTTACCATTGTCCACATAGGTTTTACAACTGTCACGCCATCTGTAAATGGCTGCAGGATATAGTAAAGAACCAGTTTATGCATTGAGAATAAAATGCTGCTAGTGAATATCAGAACAACTGCAATCACTACAACTTTAAGATAACTCTCGCTTGTTACCAGTGGTGCGATGGTGATTCCTTCAAGTGAGATTACGCCTGCGATTATAAGATTATAGTACATGATAGTCTTAAGTCTCTGTTTAAAAACGCCAAGGATGTTTTCGGACTTTCGATAAAAATTATATGTAAGCATCGCGTTATCGCAGTTGAAAAACATAGCCTGAACAAGACCGTCGCCCTGATTTATGTAGTACATAAAAATTGGAATCAGAAGAAGGCCTTTATAGGCGGTATTAATGCTTATGGTAAACGCCTCCCCTGTTACTTTGGCGAAGATACAGACTCCAAGCACCACGCCCCATACTGCGGCACTTATTATACAGAGAATCTTTGTCTTACGGGCCAGAAGTCCCTTGTGGCGAAGCACGAACAACTCATTAAAATAAGCAAAGCCGCTCTTATTACTAACTTTATTTGTGTCAAGTTTCTTATCCTTTTCTTCGAAAGTGATATTATTCTTCGCTGCTTCCTTTGTAGCATTCTGAGACTTCTCATTTACAAATACATTGTCTTCTTTTAAGTAGTATTTATAAAGCTGAAGATAGTCTTTAAAGAAAACAACCTTTGGTACAAAAATAAGACCGATGATTGCGATAATGGCAAATATGAGATGTAAGATAACAGTAGGTACAACAACTCTCGTAAAGAGAAGAGAAGCTACTATTAATAAGCTTGTTAGTATGAAAAGAACAGCACATTTGATGAACTTTTTTTCATGCTGTTTCATTGTGCATTCTGTTCTATAGTTTATTCCAGCAAATTTTCCTAGAATTGCTGCCAGAGTAATAAGAATAGCAGTTAATGCACTTATATCAGACAGCTTACATATAACAAAGAAAGCAGTAATATAACCAACAAGCATTCTTAAAAGATTATAGTAAAGAGTAGAAAGTGCCAGCTTGGAAGCATTCATTCTAAAGATAATGATGTCATAGTATTTGTCTGCTTCGGTGCTGAAGATAGTGTTATTAAGGAAAATTCCGATAGGCAAAAACGCGAGGATAATAAGTGGAAATGTCGAAGATAGAGGCATTCCAAGATTCTCCTTAAGCACAGCAGATAAAATAAAAACGGTTGCAAGATATAGCCAGTCAAATATGCAGAACTTAAAGATTCCACTAATATAAAAGGAGAGATTAGCTAGCACTTTAATAAGTCCACCACCATATTCTCTGCTCTTTATAAGAGCTCCGATAAGTGGGAATTTCTTTAAATGATATATA
The DNA here is from genome assembly GCA_024403775.1 of Clostridia bacterium. Taxonomy (GTDB): domain Bacteria; phylum Bacillota; class Clostridia; order Saccharofermentanales; family Saccharofermentanaceae; genus Saccharofermentans. The sequence continues at coordinate 12,704 of JAKSRE010000014.1, forward strand.
AAAGCGTTAGCACTATAAGCTTTATGAACCTTTGCGGCCTGGAGAAAAGTATTAAGCATTTGCTTCACCTGCAGTTCTTAAGGCGTTGATGATTCGATCTTTAAGTGCTTCTTCATCGAGTTTATTTCCATCATTGTCATTCATATCCAGTTTCTCAACGAAACCATTTTTCAGAAGTACAATCTCATCACAAAGAGTTAATGCAAGCTCCATAATGTGAGTAGAGAAAATCATAATCTTATCATTTTTCTGACTTCTTAATATGTTCTTCATGTCTTCAGCAGCTACTACATCAAGAGAAGTAAGTGGCTCATCAAGAAGAAGAATTTTGGTATTAGAGATAACATTAACTATGATCTGCATTTTTGTTTTCATACCATGTGAATAGTCACGAAGAAGACGGTCGCGGTCTTCTTCAAGAATTCCAACCATATCAAAATACTGATCGATAGTCTTAGGTTCTGTAATCTTATCTTTATGAATATCTATGAAGAACTTCAAAAATTCTCTTGCAGTAAGAAAATCAGGAACTACAGGGGTAGATAAAACATAACCGATATCATCTGTCTCGAGTTGCTTGCCATCCAAAATAATCTCCCCGTTATCTTTTGGAAGGTCCTGATTCATAATATTAAAAAGGGTTGTCTTACCCGCACCGTTACGGCCAAGAAGACCATAAATCTTGCCTTCTTCGAAAGTATAATTTATTCCACGAAGAACTTCTTTGTCTTCAAAACTTTTAGTTATGTTCTTAATTTCTAATTTCATATCTAGCTCCTTAATTATCACTTTGAACCATATTATCTTAGATATATAAAGAAAGGGTTAAGTTTTGGTTTTGATTTTCTGATTTGAGAAAGAAAATAAAAGAGCCAATGGAGATTGAGTAGAATTGAATCTTATTCGTCACAAAGATTATCTTCTAGCGTCACAATTTTTGTGACAAATTCGCATACTTCTTTGTGACGTCACAAAGACTATCTTCCAGCGTCACAATTTTTGTGACAAAAACACAGGGGGCTTTGTGACGGCAAAGAATAAATATATGAAGACAAAAAAGAAACCGCCGCAAAAGTATTCTATAAAATTACTTTTTGAGACAGCTTCTTTTTGTCCTTTAATCAGATTTAAGGGAGAGATTAAAGGTTCTCAAGTGTTGCCTTGATTTTAGGAGTACGATTGATGACGATAATAAATGGTATTCCAAGAACAATAAGAAGAACTGCCTCGGAAGCTGCTACTGAGAGCATGCTGATGAGAACCATAGGAATGGTTACTTTGGTGCCTGCTTCAGCAAGAAGGAATGGGAGATATGCTCCTACAATAATTCCATTAACCACGATAGGTGGGATGATGCTTAAGTATTTGTTACGCTTGCCAATGATTGTGCTTAAGAAGCCAGCGATAAGTGTTGCAAGTGTTCCACCAATGATATCAATTGGGCCAAGGTTTCCTGGATTAAGAAGATTAGCAAGGAAACAGCCAAGTGTTACACCTGGAATTCCTGCAAAACTAAATGCTGGAATTACTGTTAATACCTCAGCAAGACGGAACTGAATTGGTCCGAATGCGAACTGTGCCATTGGAAGAGTGAGAACTACATAGATTGCAGCCATCAAACCTGACAAAACGATAAACTTGATACTTTTTCTGTTGTTATTCATAAAATCACCTCGATAAAATTTTGCACGATAAAAGTCCATTTTCGCGAACGAAAAAACAAAACAAAATAAATTACTTTTTACGAGATGACCCGGAGCTGTCCTCCAAGCATAATGTGCCAAAATATAGCATATAAATTACTTCCTTTCAGTGTTTTAAAAAGGTCTTACTGGAGGGAAAAGGAATAGCCCCCAGCTATTTTTGTGCCTTGATTGGAGTAAATTGTAGCATACAATTTATTGTTTGGGTAGTACTGTGCTAAAATAAATCCGAGGGGGACGCGATTATGGCAGATATTATTATTGTTGAGGATAACAAAGAGATAGGAACGCTTCTTAAGGACTTCCTTGTAAAAGAAAATTACTCTGTATGCATTGCTGAGACTGGCGAAAGGGCGTTAGAGCTTTATGATAAGTATGGTGCCAAGATTGTGGTTCTCGATATCATGCTTCCAGGAATAGATGGCTTCAGAGTATGTTCCAAAATCCGAGAGACTTCTAACGCTTACATAATCATTGCGAGTGCAAAATCCGATAAAGAATCCAAGCTTAACGGACTTAATCTTGGCGCAGACGATTATGTGGATAAGCCATATGATATAGATATCCTTCTTGCCAAGATTAAGGGTGTATTTAAGCGTAAGTATTCCCTTGACGAGATAAGAGACGATAACCTCGTTCTTAATTGCGTGACCAAGCAGCTTACTGTTGACGGGGAGAATAAGATTTTGACTGAGAAGGAGTTCGATCTTCTTAAACTTCTTATCGAGAATAAAAATACAACACTTAAAAAAGAATATCTTTTTAATACTATCTGGGGTTCAGACAGCGAGTCTGAGATTCAGACACTTACAGTTCATATAAAGTGGCTTAGAGAGAAGATTGAGGCTGATTCCAAGAATCCAAAGCACATTCTTACAGTGTGGGGCACGGGTTATAGATATGAATAATTTTCGTAAAATAGCAGTCTCACTTCTTGTTTTGGAAGTGATTATTACCATTTTCTTTAATGTTATTCTCTATAGAGATGCCAATAATCAGGGTAAGCGCCAGTATCGAGTAGATATCAAAAGAGCAGAGCTTGCTCTTAGCACAAATGGTTCTGCCTCTCCTTCAGACTATCCAAGTATTGTTAACATACTTCCCTTTGATGAGAATTATAAAACCAATAACGACTATGCTGTCGTAAACGTTAATGGAAAACTTTATTCTATCGAATATGTGATACATGACAGCAGCACCGAAGTTCTTTTTATGAATATCGGGCTTGGCGGTATGATTGTAATCACGCTTTTTGTTCTGGTTTATGTGGACAGGAAAATACTTAAGCCATTTAATACCATGAGTAACTATTCACTAGAACTGGCGCGTGGTAATCTGTCTAATCCGATTAAGCAGGATAAGAATAAATTCTTCGGTAAATTTATGTGGGGCATGGATATGCTTCGCGATAACCTTGAGACTAATCGTAAAAAGGAATTAGAACTTCAAAAAGAAAAAAAGACATTAATTCTGTCAATCTCTCACGACATTAAGACCCCTTTATCAGCGATTAAGCTCTATACCAGAGCCCTAAGTTCTGACCTTTATGATACACCTGAGAAAAGACAGGATGCTCTTGATGGAATTAGCCGCAATGCGCTCGATATAGAAAAATATGTCGCTGATATCGTAGCAGCTTCCAAGGAGGATTTCCTTAATCTTGAGGCAACAATAGGCGAGTTCTATTTATCTTCAGTAATCGCAAGAATAAAAGTTTTATATGAGGATAAATTCGCAAGGTTTCATACTGAATTTAAGATAAATGAATTTAGCGATCTTCTTCTTAAAGGCGACCCTGACCGTCTTGAAGAGGTAATACAGAACATTCTCGAAAATGCGATTAAATATGGTGATGGTAAAAGAGTAACTATCTCATTCTCAGAAGAAGAGGACTGCACATTAATATCCGTCACTAATTCTGGCTGCTCCATAAGTGAAGATGAGATTCCTCATCTGTTCGAATCTTTCTATCGTGGCACAAACAGCTCAAAGCATGAAGGAAGCGGCCTTGGACTTTATATTGCAAGGTCACTTATGCGCATAATGGATGGCGACATTTTTGCCAATATTAATGGTGATGAGTTTAGCATTGTGGTTGTTTTAAGACAGCTATAAATCTAGCTTTTTCCCCATTTAAGGATTGTTTAATAATTTATCCAGTATTATTAGCTCACAACGATAAGAAAGTGAGAAATAAAGATGTTTTTGAGAATTTTGAAGAAGGATCTTAAGAGAAAAAAGACAATGAATATTATTCTTGTCCTTTTTGTCATTCTTGCAACAATGTTTGTAAGCTCAGGTCTTAACAATGTAATTACTGTTTCAAACGGAACAGATTACTATCTTGATAAGGCTGGGATAGGTGACTACATTGTTATCACAAGAGGCGAGAATAGTATTGGTGCATTAGACGATATGCTCTCCACAGAAAAGGCCGTCAAAGACTACAGAATGGAAAATGTGGTTTTCGGTGCTCAGGATAATCTGAGTAGTAGCGATGGAAAGAAAATTGTACTTAAGAATATGCTCCTTATTCAGGAGTATAAAGATACTGGTATTACCTACTTCGGACATGATAATGAGAAATTGCCAGACCTTCAGGAAGGCCACTGCTACATAACGGGTTCGTTCTTTAAAAAAAATGATATGAAAACAGGTGATAAACTCTATCTGGAGATGGAGAATGTAAAGCTCGAGCTTATCATTGATGGTAACGGCAAAGATGCTCTTCTTGGTTCTGATTTTATGGGAAATACAAGAATTCTTATCAGTAGCGAAGACATGAACAAACTGACATCTGATGAGAAGATTAATAAATATTACTTGGGTCAGGTTTGTAATATCGATACAGATGATAATGAAGCTGTAAATAGTGCCGTAAGTAAATGCAGTAATGTTTCCTTCAGCGATGGCAGAAGCACAGTTAAGCTCGGATATGTAATGGATCTTATCGTTGCATTTATAACACTTATACTTAGTGTCTGCCTCATGATTGTATCTTTTGTAGTTTTGAAGTTTACAATCACCTTGTCTATCGTTGAAGAGTTCAGAGAAATCGGTGTAATGAAGGCAATCGGTATCAGTAATGTTAAGATTCGTTCACTATATCTTGGTAAATATTTATTACTTGCTATTGCTGGAAGTGCAGTTGGACTTATAGCAAGCTTCCCATTCGGAAAACTTCTAATCAATTCTGTAAGTGAGAATATGGTTTTGGGAAACTCTTATGGAAAGTGGCCTAACATAATTGGTGCAGTTCTGGTTGTAGTTACAATCATTTTATTTGCATATATCTCAACAAATAAAGTAAAGAAGGTTACTCCTCTTGATGCAATAAGAAGCGGACAGACCGGAGAGAGATACAGCAAAAAGACTCGACTTAAGCTCAAAAACAGCAAGGCCAGTGTGCCAAGCTTCATGGCAGTTAATGATGTATTAAGTAGTCCAAAGAGATATTTTACAATTGTTATTGCTTTCGCTTTTTGTACACTGTTTGTTCTGATTCTGGCAAATACAGTTAATACAATGAAAAGCGAACGCTTAATAGGAACATTCTCTTCGAAAGCGGATGCCTATGTTGATAAGATTAGCATCAGTATAGACTGTATGGTTAAGGATAAAGAGGAGATTCTTGAGTATCTCGATGACACGGCAGCAGATATTGAAGCAATGGGCTATCCTTGTAAGGCTTTTATGGATTTCCAGTATAAATATCCGATTATCGCTGATGGAAAGGAATATTCAATATCCTTGTCTCAGGGTCGCAACACTACCATGGATATGTACGAGATTACTGAAGGTTCTATCCCACAGAGTAAATATGAGATAGCTATTACAAAGACTGTAAGTGACATTATGGACGTGGTAATTGGTGATACAGTTACTATCGACTATGGTACTGAGAAAATCGACTGTACAGTTGTTGCATATTTTGAGTCCATGAATAATCTGGGTAAGCTTATCCGTATTCACGAGGATGCGCCTACTGATCCTTCTTACATTAGTTCAGCTCTCCAGCTTCAGATTATTTTTACAGATAATCCTTCTGATGAGGAGATTCATAACAGAATAGAGAAGTTAAAGGATTATTTTAAAACAGATAAGATTCAGACTGCTACAGAATATCAGATAGAATGCCTTAGTGTAGTTCCTACAATGGAAGCAGTTCAGTATCTTCTCCTTGCTATAACTCTCATTGTAGTAATACTTGTAACCATTCTTATGGAGCGTTCATTTGTCTCTGATGAGAAGGGCGATATAGCAATAATGAAGGCAATTGGTTTTAAGGATAGAAAAATTATTCTCTGGCAGGTATTGAGATTTGGAATCGTAGCTTTTGCAGCAGTGATTCTGGCAGGAATTCTCTCTATTCCTATTACACACCTTTGCATTACCCCTATCTTTGGTATGATGGGTGCCACACATATAAATTATGTGATTGATCCACTTAAGATTTTCCTGTTATTCCCAGGAATCATCGTTCTTTTAACAGTAGTGGTTACATTCTTGACTTCGCTTTGCACAAAGTCAATCAAGGCTTCTGACACAGCAAGTATCGAATAAGAATTTTAGTTACGAACATTTCGGAGGAAATAAAAATGGCAATTATTGAAGCAAAAAATCTTTGTAAGACATATGTAGTAGACAAGAGACAGAATAATGTTCTTAAAAATATTAACCTCAAAGTATCAAAAGGGGAGATGGTCGCAATAATGGGTCCTTCAGGTTCTGGCAAGTCAACACTTCTCTACAGTATCTCTGGTATGGATCGTCCAACTTCAGGCGAGGTAATCTTTGATTCCAAAGACTTAACCAAGCTTACAGAAGCAGAACTTACAGATGTAAGACTTGATAAGATGGGATTTATCTTTCAGCAGATGTTCATGATGAAGAATCTCACAATTCTTGACAACATCATGCTCCCAGCAGTCGAGAGTAAAAAGTCCAATGCATCAAGAGCAGAGAAACAGGCTCGAGCAGAAGAACTTATGCGTAAGTTAGATATCATTGAAGTAGCTGACAATGATATTAATGAGGTATCAGGCGGCCAGCTTCAGAGAGCATGTATTGCCCGTTCAATGATGAATTCACCAGAGATTATATTTGCTGATGAGCCAACAGGTGCGCTTAACCGCCAAAGTTCAATTGAGGTTATGGATGAACTTTGTAAGCTTAATAATGAAGGAACAACAATCATGATGATTACACATGACAGCAAAGTTGCAGCAAGATGTTCCAGAGTTCTCTATATCGTAGACGGCCAGATTGAAGGTGAGTATAAGACACCAAAAGATCTCGTTAATGAGAAAGACAGGGAGCGTGCACTTAATAACTGGCTCATGGATCTTGGCTGGTAAGTGTAGAAGTTAATATATTTTAAAATGAAGGCCACCTCAAAAGTGATTTTGCTATCACATTTGAGGTGGCTGTTGTTTATGGATATGTTGTGCAGGTCGTGTGTCTATGTTTTTTTGATTTTGGTCTATGTACATCGACACAAAGTGGCATTTACATAGACACACCCACAACAATAAGATGAGTGCCCAAATATATCCCAAATAATCTCTTATCCACGCCTCCTGACCTTAATTAAATCTTAAAAAGATTTGTGTCCCAGATTAACCATAAGAGAAATATAATAAACTTACATTCATGAATGGTTACAGGAGAGAGATATGCATAAGATTCTGATTTGTGATGACGAGAGTGATATCGTAAATGCGCTTAAGATCTATCTAAATAATAGTGAGTATGAGTTTGAAGTTGCTTCAAACGGTGTCGAGGCTCTTAATATTGTTCGTAAGGAAGATATTCATTTGGTTTTATTAGACATAATGATGCCCGTTATGAATGGAATTGAAGCTCTGGCAAAAATACGAGAGATAAGCGATGTGCCAGTAATTATGCTAACGGCCAAAAGCGAAGACTACGATATAATTAGCGGCCTTAATAGTGGGGCAGATGATTATATAACCAAGCCTTTTAAGCCACTCGAGGTTGTGGCACGAGTTAATTCTCAGCTTAGAAGATATTGCAGTTTTAAGAATAAGGAGACTGCGCCCGAAATCTATCGCAATGGCGGAATTGAGATAGATGATGTAGCAAAAGAAGTCAGAGTCGATGGCGAGATGATTTCCCTAACTCCGAAGGAATATGATATTTTAAAACTTCTTATCTCAAATCCGAATAAGGTATATTCACCAAAGCAGATATATCTTCAGGTCTGGAAAGAAACACCAATGTATAAAAGCGAGAATGCTGTTGCAGTTCACATCAGACATCTGAGAGAGAAGATAGAGATTGATTCGGAAAATCCGAGATATGTGAAAGCGATTTTCGGGCAGGGATATAAGATGGAAAGGATACGTAACTAATGGTTTTTAAAAATTTTTGCAGAACCACCTTGGGAAGATTGGTTCTATATATGACTTTCGTTATTTCTGGGCTGGCAGTTGCTTTGTCTGGAGTCGAGATAATTTTGGCTAATGGTTTTCAGCTATATTTTAATGACTATGAGAATGCAAGCACTGACTATATCTATTCACGACATTTCTATGATGAGGTGGAGCAGTATGTAGTTGAGTATGGAATGAATTATCTCTGCGGAATTCCTGGTGGAGCGAGCGTGGATTTCCCGCTGGTTATAAGCGACGAGAAGAGCGATATTCTGGCTATATATAACGCACAGAATCTTGACCGTGAAGTTCAGCAGGTTATTTGTAAGGTGTATTTCTCAAAACGTGGAAATAGCGGAGATATACTGATATTCAATGATTATCAGGCCGCTATAACAAACAGGCTGAACGATCCATTATGCCAGCAGATTATCTCTGTCGAAGCTTATTATGGTGAGGGCTTAGTTGGAAATAGTTCAATTCAGGGAGGACTGGCTGCTCTCAAAATAGCTGATACCTTTAAATATGCGGTATATCCAATTGGAGTTGTGGCTATTATTCTCTTTATTTGTTCTTTTATTTTTCTTATGGCTGCTTCTGGTCACAAGGAAGGTATTAATGAGCTTGTTCCTGGATTATTTACCAGGTTTCCAGCAGATATTTTGTTTGTTCTTACTTCCGCTATTATTGGTGGCCTTATTGTCGGCTGGATTATGTTCATGGATGACATCGGGGGCAGCATGCAGTATCTGTGGGGAACGATTACCGTCTCCATTCTTGTAGCGGCAGCGTGCCTGTTTTTATTCGCTGCTTTCTGTAGTTCTGTTGCGGCTCGAATTAAGCTTAAAACCCTAATAAAAGATACGCTTGTTTATAAGATATGTTCTTTTATTTCTCGAAAGGTGGTTTCCTTATTACACGCTGTCAAATATCTGTTCACAAACCTTCCAAGTGTTCCCAAAGCAATACTTATAATGGCTGGTATTGCAATCTTTGAATTCTTCGGACTCATTATATGTTCAAATGATTTCGATATTTTAATTGTTATTTGGGTTATTGAGAAATTAGTTTTTACAGCACTTGTTTTGTTTTTTGCCATAGGACTAAACAAACTTAGAATAGGTGGTGAACGAATAGCATCTGGTGAAGATGTTGTTATTGATAAAAAATGGATGTGGGGAGACATGGTTAAACATGCAGATAACCTCTCAAGCATATCCTTAGGTATGAATAAAGCAATAACTGAGAAACTAAAAAGTGAGAGAATGAAGACTGAATTAATAGCAAATGTATCTCATGACATTAAGACTCCTCTGACATCTATCATAAATTACGCTGGCCTCGTCGCTGGTGAGAAGACCAGTAATCCTAAGATTAAAGAATATTCAGATGTTCTGATAAAGCAGTCAGAGAAATTAAAAAAACTGATTGAAGATCTCGTCGAGGCTTCAAGAGCTGGTTCTGGTAATCTTGAAGTTGAACTGGTTCCTTGTGATGCAGGTACTTTTATCTCTCAGGCTTCTGGTGAATATGAAGAGAAAATGAGTAAGGCAAAACTTACACTTATCTGCAATCAGCCAGAGACTGAGACAATGATAAATGCTGATCCAAGAAGGATGTGGAGAGTTTTTGACAACCTGATGAATAATATCTGTAAATATTCTCTGGAAAATTCCCGCGTATATCTGATATTAACCAAGACTTCAAAAGAAGCGATTATTGAATTTAAGAATACTTCCCGTGATGAACTTAACATCTCAACAGAAGAACTGATGGAGAGATTTGTAAGAGGCGATAAATCTCGTAATACAGACGGTAACGGCCTTGGTTTATCTATAGCTCAAAGTCTCACAACTCTTCAGGGTGGCGAACTCAAGGTAACGATTGATGGTGATTTGTTCAAAGCGACACTTAGGTTTCCACTAGCGAAGTGAGAAGTTACTAAAACTTAGATTTCTCTTGAACTCTTAACCGCTTTTCGATAAATAATCACAAAATAGACAATCATTGCCATAAACGTAAGTAGCCACTTTTATCCGTCGAGCAAGCGATGTAGTTGTTGTGGAAAGATAAAAGACGAGCTAAAACTTTCTGACAGAATATACAATTGTTCATGTGGAAACAAAATGGACAGAGATATAAATGCAGCAATAAATATCTGCAATGAAGGACGTCGATTATTAGAATCGGCGTAAAACAAAAAGGCAACTCATGTGAATGAGTAGAAAATAAACCGTGGGACACACGGGGATAGCTTATTGATACTTGTCTCGTTAGAGACATTGAGTAAGAAGCCCCCACTTCAAGCATGATATGCTAAGTGGTGGGAGCATGTCACTAAGCGGCCCAAGAATTGAGCCGCTTACCATATCAATCGAATTGGATTTTGACATTTTTAGTTAATTCCGAATAATTCCTTGATAGCGGATTTATTAATATTTGAACCGATGATGCAAAGCTTACCAGTAATGTCAGCTGCACCGTTACGAACGTTGTTCTCACCTGGAACATAGTCGAAGTGAATCCACTCGCCGTTATCTCCAGCTACGATACCCTTGGCACGGAGAACCATTCCGTACTTCTCATCATCAAGAAGGGCATCAAGGCACTTCTCAATCTCGTCCTTATTAAAGAGCTTTGCAGTCTCAAAACCGATGCTGTCAAATACTTCGTCAGCATGATGGTGGTGATGACCCTCGTGGTCATGATCGTGGCATCCACATGTACAGCCTTCGCCGTGATCGTGGTCGTGATGGTGATGCTCGTGCTCATGGTCATGGTCGTGACAGCCACATGTGCACTCCTCACCGTGCTCATGGTCGTGGTGGTGATGCTCATGCTCTTCGTGCTCATGGTCATGGTCGTGACAGCCGCATGTGCACTCCTCGCCGTGCTCATGATGGTGGTGATGCTCATGCTCGTGCTCGTGGTCATGGTCGTGACAGCCACATGTGCACTCCTCGCCATGCTCATGGTCGTGATGATGGTGATGCTCGTGCTCTTCGTGCATCTCCTTAATCATATCTGAAGCCATGTCTGAAGCGTGTGATGGCTTCTCAATAGCATCTAAGATAGCCTTACCAGAGAGCTGATCCCAAGGTGTAGTGATAATCTGAACATTTGGGTTAATGCCCTTAATAAGCTCGATAGCCTCATTTAACTTAGCTTCCTTAATGTTAGAAGTTCTGCTTAAGACGATAGTTGAAGCATTTGAGATCTGGTTCTCATAGAATTCCTTAAAGTTCTTGAGGTAAATCTTGCACTTTGAAGCATCGATGATTGTTGTCTTGCCTAAGATATCTGTGCCTTCGCACTTCTCAACAGCTGCAACAACATCAGATAATTTACCTACACCTGATGGCTCGATAAGGATTCTGTCTGGATCATATGTTGTAATAACTTCTGCAAGTGCCTTGCCAAAGTCGCCTACGAGGCTGCAGCAGATACATCCAGAATTCATCTCAGTAATCTGAATTCCTGATTCCTTAAGAAATCCACTGTCGATACCAATCTGACCGAACTCGTTCTCAATAATTACAATCTTCTGACCGTTATAACCGTCAGCGATGAGTTTCTTGATTAATGTTGTCTTTCCTGCGCCTAAGAAACCTGAGAAAATATCAACCTTTGTCATTTATCTATACCTCTCTTAAATTATTATTTTCGCTTATTAGAAATAGATTAACTGAAGTAAACCATCTCTACTTCTGGCTTTGAAGTTAAAGCATAATCTGTAACTTCAATGCATGGCATTGGAACCATATTGCCAGACTGAGGGTCTTTCTGCTCAAAATATCTTACTCTTCCTGTTACCTTAAGCCATTCATTAGCAGGGAAATTGGACTTATAGGAATAGAGGCAGAGAAGCTGAATCTGACCAACGTCATCTGCACAGCAGGTGTATGCTGGACGAGAGAGGGCAAAACCTCTGCCACGCATCTCGCGGAATACAACTGACTTACCGATTATGGATACGAGCTTACCGTTGTAGCGGTTTACGTTATCCATCATGTCTGTGTAGAAGATACCAAAGTCGTCATTACTTATCTCACAAGGACTCTTCTCAAGATCATATGGGAGGTGGTCCTCGATAAGAACTGGCTCATTATTCTCGCCAAAGAAAGCAATATTGATGCCAGGATTAATTGATTTTACTGAAGCTCTAAGCTTTGGAAGGCTGTCTGTCTCAGGATTTACACGGTTGAACAGAACAGTGTCACCATATTTATAATATTCAGCAAACATAGGCTGCATATTACGGAAGTAGCCCTGATATGTTGAAGCATCAATTACTACTACAGAAGCTGCAAGCATCCATCTTCTAGGAACATCGATGTTGTCGAAGAAAGTAGAAGGGGATACAGAACCATTCCATTCAATAAACAAAAAGTCAGGCTGATGCTCCTTCTCAATAGCAAACATCAGTTCAGAAGTGATTTCCTCTGAATCCTTGTTAATTACGATAGGAGTAGCTCCTGGATAATTATCATCTTCATATTCAATCTCACCCTCTTCAGTAGCGAGGATTACAAGCTTTGCCTTACTAAAATCGTCACTTCCTGCCCATGTGCAGATAAGTGATGTCTTACCGCTGTCAAGAAAGCCATTAAAAAAATATACGAGACAGTCTTTCATTTATTACCTCTTATAATAGATAAATTTATACCACTTAATTTTTATCCTTATTTAATTAGTTTTCAAGTCATAAATTATAGAAAAATATCAGTTTAATGTAGTAATATATTTGGTGAAAATGATTTGATATATAAAAGGTACCTTTATTTAATGCCAAAATTGATAAACAAGCGTCCTTCAAGCAAGGAGGATTTCTATTCAATCGATATGAAAATCGCCAGAGCTCTTCGTAAAGAGGGGCTTGATTTTGCTGAGCTTGAACGTATTGCAGATCATCATATTGGAAGACTTTGTGCTCTGGAACTTAAAAATCTCGACAGACTTCACGATGTTTTGTATTCGCCATTAATGGATAAGGCGATGGTAACTATCACCAAGACTGGAAATCTTGGACTTATCTGGTTCATCGTTGCCAGCATAATGCTTCTTGTTGATTCAAGATCAGCTGATTTTTATTCTTTCCTTCTGGCACTCATCCTGTGCGTTATTATCGGAAATATCATTATAAAAAACATTGTTAAGAGAAGTCGCCCTTTCTTCCATAAGGAATATAAGCTTCTTATTAAAAGACCTTGGGATTATTCTTTTCCGTCAGGTCATGCTTTAAGTTCGTTTGCGGCGGCAACTGTACTTTATATTATTAATCCTGTTGTTGGAGTCTTTGCTATTATTTATGCGATTTTGATTGCACTCTCGAGGCTTTATCTTCGCGTCCATTTCTTTACCGATGTATTCTGTTCGGTTGTTCTTGGAATAGCATTTGGAATTCTGGCAACATATATCTATGCGCATTACCTTTTTGTTTATTTCTGATTTTCTTCTCGCAAGTTTACTATTAAGCTTAAGGAGTCAAAAAAATGGAATTTAAAATCGGTAATGTCACAATCCCTAATAACATATGCTTAGCGCCAATGGCTGGCGCAACCACTATCGCGATGCGAAGTATCTGTAAGGAATTTGGCTCAGGCCTTCATCCAACAGAACTTGTAAGCGCCAGATCGATTATGTATAACGGCGTCGATTATAGTATGAAATACTTGAGAATTGATCCTGAACGTGAGGGAATCTGTACGATTCAGCTTTTCGGGGCGGAGGAAGAGGATTTTGACTTCGCAATTAAGGCTATCTGCGAAGACGAGCGCCTAAGTAAAGTTGATATTATTGATATAAATATGGGGTGCCCTGTTCCCAAGGTAGTTAAGACTGGTGCTGGTTCAGCCCTGATGAAGGATACAAAGAGGGCAGAAAAGATAGTTAAGGCTTCGGTAAAGGCTGCATCTATCTATGGTAAGCCTGTTACAGTTAAAACAAGAATCGGATTTGATGACAGTAGCCTTAATGGGCCTGAGTTTATAAAGGCACTTGCTGATTCTGGGGCAGCATCTGTCTGTGTTCATGGTAGAACTGCAAAACAGATGTATTCAGGTAAGGCGAATATTTTTGAGATTGCCCGTATGCGTAATGCAATAGAGGGCTATGACATACCTTTTATTGCAAATGGCGATATTACAAATAGAGAAGAATATAAAAAAATGATGGAAGAAACAGCGGCAACTGGTGTCATGATTGGAAGAGGTGCTGTGGGAAATCCATGGATATTCAGACAACTTTCTTTATCTGACGAAGAATATGAGCTCGAAAAGAATAAAAACAGAAGTAATGATGATATTATGAGCATTGTTTTCCCATCTGAACGCGATAGGAAACTTATGCTATTGCACGAACTTGAACTTACCTGCCAGTATAAAGAAGAGCGATTTGCTGTGTGTGAGATGCGCTCATCAATGGTACAATATATTAAAGGTATGTATGGTGGTGCAAAACTTAAAAATGAGATTTGTACCAAGACTACCATACAGGAAATACGAGATTTGTTAGGGGTGTAGACATGGAAGGTATTTTTGAATCATTTGATTTGGCATCGATGCTGCCACTTATGGGTTCAGTTGCATACTTTAGCGTAGGCTTCACATTGTGTTTTAAGGGCTTTAAATCTTTTAAGTTGTCTTTGGCAGCTCTGTTTGCAGTGCTCGGTGGATATACTGGTTTTAGATTATTCCTGTTGTTGGAAGACCAGATTACTGCAGATAATCCACAGATTGTAGAGTTCGCAATCATTGGTATCGTAGCCCTGATTTTTGCCACCATATCGTATTCGCTATATGATAAAGCGGTTGTGATACTGACGACGTTTGCGGGGTGCTATCTGTTCTATAATGGATATATAGATTTTCTCGGTGATCCTTCAGGAATGTCCAAGACAAAGGCACTTTTGATAGGTCTTGGTTTTGGTCTGGTATGTGGCCTTGCGATTCACTTTATACAACGAATCGCAATAAAGACTTTTACTTCAATATCGGGTGGATATCTGCTTGCTACAGGCGCAGCACCTCAGCTTATTACTATTGAACCAGTAAATGAATTTTGCAGCCAGATATATAGAGATATTTTCTATGGCTCAATTATCAAGAGTGAGCAGGCCCTTTTATTGGTAGCTTTGGCCTTGCTTTTTGCCCTTTTTGGACTTGCTTCTCAGTGGAAGGATAAGTAAAATAACAATTCTTTTTTATATTGCGTTTTTTGAATTGTAAATTGAATCTAGATTAAGTAAAATAATTAGAGAGTTAGATACTCTATTAATTAAGCCAATTTTCTATATATATCTATCCCTTATTATATGTTGACGGCATATCGAGCTGGTAAGACAGTTCGATGTGCCGTCAATCATTTGGGTGAAACAAAAGGGATGTCATTTATTATCTCTGACATCCCCTGTTATGTGATTGCAATTTGTTTTAATTTACTACGTTGATTGGTTCACCTGATACAAATGCTCTTATATTTTTATAAGCAACATCGAGAAGTCTCTCTCTTGTCTCAAGTGGAGCCCAGGCGGTATGTGGAGTAAGATAGCAGTTAGGAGCTCCGAGGAGTGGACAGTTCTCAGGCATTGGCTCAACAGTTATTACATCTGCGGCATAACCCTTTACCTTTCCTGATTTAAGAGCCTCGGCCATGTCTTTCTCATTTACAATTGGACCTCTTGCAGTATTAATAACTCTGATGCCGTCCTTAAAAAGGGCAATTGAATCTTTATTGATGAGGTCTTTTGAGCTGTCGTTAAGAGGACAGTGAAGTGACAGATAATCTGCATTCTTTACAGCCAGATCAAAAGGCAGAATCTCATATTTAAATCCTGGATAAGATTTTGAAGGATCACGGCCGACACCGATTACCTCCATTCCAAGGCTACTACAGATATCTGCTACCTTGCATCCGATTTTTCCAAGACCGACAATTGCAATTTTCTTGTTCCAAAGCTCAGTTAATGGCATTTTCCAGTAGCAGAACTGCTCAGATTTAACCCAGTCACCAGCTTGAACGCTGCTATTATGAATTCCAACATGGTTAGTCATCTCAAGAAGAAGCGCAATAGTCATCTGCGCTGTAGCGAATGTCGCATATTCAGGAACATTGGTAACAACAATTCCGTGTTCTTTTGCAGCGGCAAGATCAACCACATTATATCCAGTGGCAAGTACACCGATATATTTAAGGTTAGGGAGCTGCTCAATTATTTCTCTTGTAAATATGGTCTTATTTGTGAGGCAAATCTCAGCGTCCTGAGCACGTTCAATCACCTGTTCAGGTGCAGTATAAGGATATGGAGTTATTTCTCCCATCTTTTCGAAAAGTGACCAGGACAAATCTCCAGGATTTGCTGCGCCAGCATCGAGTACAACAATTTTCATATTTTTCTCCTTTTGAGTTACAATTATATATATTGTGCGACAAAAGGGGAGCTATGACAATGCGTATTTTCTTATTTTTGCAATTTGGTACTTCTGGTACAAAACTAGATGACATTAAGAGTTTTCTTGGTGGCAGCGATGTCGAAGTGCTTAAAACACTAGATCAAAGTAAGCTTAATAAAGACTCCCTTCTCATAGCATCGCTCCCGCTTGAGATTTTATTTAAGATGGCAGCAGAGTATGAGTGCTCAGTCATTAATATAAATCCTAATTTTAAGTACATAATGCTTGTTAAGAATAGTAATTCAAAAAGAGAGGTAAATGATATAGCAGAAAATCTCTCTAATAAGTTTGGTCTTACCTATATTAATGAGAAAGAAGATACTTCTTCTGTGGCACCAGTCATCAAAAAGGAAGAAGGAGCGTACTATAGTTCTGATATCAGCCTCCTAAAAGTTAATGAAAAGTTAAGAAATGGCGAGAAAATTAATGTTTTTTCTGATCTGAATGTCTTCTACGGTGACGAGATTATCAATTCAAATTACTTAAATGTGACCAGGTTTGTCGGCATAAATGTATACGACAGACTGGTCCAGAATTACAGAAATGCAAACGCCAAAAATGAGGTTTCAATATTCATAACGCACTTCAATCTTGACGATGAATTAAACGAGATTGAAAGATCTGAAAATGTCCTTTTAATTACTCCCAAGAATCTGATTCTTGGCATTGAATATGTTAGACGAGCAAGCCCTGAATATGCCGTAGATGGCCTTCTGGCCGCGGTTCGAGACAATCATATAAACATAAATGCGATTAATAATATTGCCATGTTAAGCCTTGCAACCAAGAGTGATATTGTGCCTTATCTTACCTCGAAAATTGATGCAGAATGCATAGGCTATGACAGCAAACGCTTTGTCACAAGACGTGAAAAATATGGTCTGTCTGAGCTTCTTGCACTAACTGAATTTAAGGATGGAAATCTTATAATCTCCAATAAAGATCTTCGAAATGGAATCGTTTTCTCACTGGTAAGTCCATCTGGACTTTTTGCTAACTTTTTTTTAATTAAATCTTAAATTCTTTTTATTCATTAGTATTATATAATGAATTTGTTCAATTATGACAAAAGGAGTAACGATATGAAAAAAAGAAAGATTCTTTCATTAATCCTTTCGATGGTTATGGCTACTACAGGTTTGTTTACAGTTGCAGGCTGTTCTAAGCTCACAGGGGGAAAGGGTGCAGTTAAAAAGAAGGTAGTAACAATTGAGGAAAATACACCTTGGTTTAATTCTACTAGATGTGTTGTGGAAAAAGACTATGCAAAAGAATATGGTCTTGAGTACTGTTATTCATATGGAGATCCATTTTTCTGTGATGAGGGTGTACTTATCTATTATGACGGATTCAACATAGACACTTGGGAAGAAAATGATTATATGACGAAGGAAGATTCTGAGATTGCAGCACATGCTCTTGAACTTCAGTTCGGAAGACTTGACTGCTATGATCTGGAAGGAAATGTAGTATGGAGTGTTGATACAAGTTCAACTTTTGCCAGCAATGAACCAGGTAAATATTCTTATGTTAATGGTATAGTAAAGAAAGATAACGAGTGCTATATCAGAGTTGAGATGTATGATGATACTACTTTTACAAGCGAATCACTTTACTATAAGGTTGATACTTCAAATGGTAATATTGATAAGACACCAGTAAAAGATGACGGTTTGGGTGATATTCCTGATATCGGAGATTCTAATACCTCTTACGAGAGAACATTCTCTCAGGGTAAGACAGCAGTACACACATTCTACGGCTGGAGTGAGACTGGTGATCCATTTTATAAATTTGCTATCGTTGATGCTTCTGGTAAGACAACGGTTGTTGATAGCAGAGATTTCTTAACAGGACTTGCTGTTTATGATGTTTCAGGTGGTGCATTCTTAAGTGATACAGAAGTTATCATGTTTGCTTCTACAAGCAGTTCAGTTGGTATGCTCAGCCTCGATCTCGAGAAGAAAGAACTAAGTGTATACGAGGCACCAGAAGGTCTTGAGGGCATTAATTCATACGATCTTGTTGAACTTGATAATGAATTTTATGTAAGAAATACTGAAGGTATCTCAAAGGTTGACTTCATTAATGGTACAAAAGAGGAGATTTTCTCTTTCTCTGACTGCAATATTAACCTTTTTGAAGTAAATAATCTTTCAATTGGTAAGATTACTGATGATGAGATTCTTCTTAGTGGTCAGGTTTGGGATCAGTATGGTAGTGGTTCAAAGCAAGTAATCTACTCCATTACAAAGGCAGATTCAAATCCTAACGTTGGTAAGATTTTACTTAGCGCTTCTAACCTTTCATGGCTTGATGAATCAACAGCTGCTGCTATTTATGAATTCAACAACACAAATGAGAAGTACTTCATTAGTTATGACGAGAATTATACTGTTGATTATAATCAGATTGATTTTAGTGCTTCAGAAGAAGATTATAATGCACAGATTATGGATCAGGAAGTTGAGTTATCAAAACAGCTTGCTATGGATTTGATGAATGGCGAAGGTCCTGATATTCTTCTTAATGCTGCATCAATGCAGGAACTTAATAATCCTGATTACCTTGTTGATTTGTCAGACTATATCAAAGATATGAGTAATGAAGATTACTTTATGAATATTGTTGATGCTGCTAAGCAGGATGATAAGCTTTATCAGTTGCCATTAACTTTCTATATTGAGGCTCTCTATGGTCCATCAGGCTTAGGTGAGAGTGGTGTAGGATTTACATTCGATGAGTATGACACTATTGTTGATGAGCACTGTAACGGAAATGATCCTTTGAATTTGAATTATGGAAGATTAGATGTATTTAGAACACTTATTGCAAATATTGGTACACCAATCGTAGATTCCAAGGGTAAAGTTAATTTGAATTCAGATGAGTTCAAGGCAATTTGTGAGTACTGCGCACAATATCCTGAGAAAAGCTATTATGATGACAATGAAGAGTTTATGGGAAGCGTGGCTTACTATGGTCCAGGCGGCGACTCAATGGATTATGATTCAGGCGACATCAAGTTGATGTATGTTGGATCTTCTTACACAATTCTTAATTCAGTATTGTCAGATAAGGATAATGCAAATAAGTCATTCTATGGTTATCCATCATTTGATGGAAAGGGACCATCTGCTACTATCGATGGTTCAGTAGCTATTGCTGCTTCATGTGCAAACAGTGACGGAGCATGGGAATTCATTGAGACAATTTTGGATGATGAGTGCCTTGGTAAGTCATATTCATTAACAATCTCAAGAGCTGCTTTTGAGAACAGTATTATCTCTGGAGTTGAGGAGTTTAATAAGTCAGTTGATGATAATAAGCGCTGGATGAGCGAAGCTGAGATGCAGATGTATGGACTTGCTACAGAGTATGCGAATATCGACGATCTTGACTCCGTTATTGCTGCATTAGAGTCAATCAATTCTGTTGATGGTATTGACACAGAGATGCTTCAGATTATAAGTGAGGAGATTCAGCCTTACTTTGCAGAGCAGAAGTCACTCGAGGATGTTCTTTTGATTATGGAAGACAAGTGCCAGACTGTTGTTGACGAGCGTGCTTAATTGATAAAATTAGCTTATTTGTAAAAATGTTTAAATTACTGTCCTTCGATATATATGTCGGAGGACAGTATTTTCTTAAGGATTTTTTAATAATTTTATTTCTATATATTTAATACAAATAAAGATATAATCAGTTCAGTATGATGAGTTACTATCTTTGTTAGTTCGTAGGAGGAGAGGAAGATGAATAATAAGAAAGTATCAGTAGCATTACTTTCTTTATTAATATTTTGTAGTAATCTTCTTATGCTTACTAGTTGTTCAAAAACGGTAAGCATTGGTAAAGGTCCTTCCAAGAATAAGGTGGTACAGATTGCCGAAGACTCTCCATGGTATGACAGTAAGCGAATGGTATGTGGTGAGGAATATCAGGAAATGGGTCTGGACTATTTTTACTTTTCTAGCCCAATAGTAACTTCTGACGGCCTTTTGTTTTATGTTTATGGCTACAAAGCTAATGCATACAATGATTCCAGATTTGCTGAGGCTAATATAAATGAATATGGCGACGTGGTAATTGATGATATTGTTTATTATGGTTATGACGGCAGTATTATCTGGAAAAATGATTTGTCCCAGTATTGCACTTATGACAGTGAAGACTCTGTATATATTGAAGGAATCAGAAAATTCGGTAATGAATGTTATGTAAGCATGGGTTTTTACACTGGTGGTACAGATGAATATGGTAATTATGTAGATGACTACGGTAATTATGAATATATCATTGATATGGAAAATGGTGAGATAGACACCAGCACGCCTGCTGATTTTGCCTATACGAGTGTCATAGAAGACGAGTATGGCTCATTTGTTCATCCTGAGAATGTATTTGAAATTGATTCGGGAATGGTTATTGTTACTTTCTTTGGCTGGTATAATGACAAGCCAGCTTATACCTTAAGTGTTGCTGATGAAAATGAAGAGGTATTAATTGATCTTAATGATTATTTTCCAAAAGAAGATATATGGGATATTTCTTCTATTATTTCAATTGATGATAATAAAGTCATACTTATTACCAGTGGTTCCATTGATGCTATAGAATTTGATCTTAATACAGGTGAGATGAGCGAGTACGAGCTCCCTGAGGGGCTTGAGGATTTGTATCTCTACAATCTTTATAATGTAAATGGCAAGAACTATTATAGCGATGCCGAAAATGTGTATTCCGTAAATCTTAAAACTGGAACAAAGGAAACTGTTTTCTCATTCTCAGAATGCTGTGTAAATCTTTCTGAGGTCGAAGGGATGGGAATAAGTGCTGTCTCAGATGAGAGAATCGTCTTATATGGTGAGGTTTATGGATTAGATAATGTGACACCGTCTATTCTGATTTATGAATTTACTCCAGCTGTGACTAATCCTAATGCAGGTAAAGTTATACTTACAGCTTCTAATCTTGGATTTCTGGATGGCACACTGGGCGCGGCACTGTACGATTTTAATACAAATAATAAGAATTACTTTATACAGTATAATGAGAAATACACTATAAATCACAATGATTTTTATTATGTGGACAGCCCATATTATGCAGAAGAACTTCTCGCGGAGCAAAACAGACTCTATAGTAAGCTTTCCAGTGATTTGATGTCAGGAGAAGGTCCTGATATTATTCTTAATGCTTTTTCTATGAAACAGCTTAATAGTACTGACTATCTTATAGATTTGACTGACTATATAACTGAGATTGACGAAGAAGAGTATTTTATGAATATTATCGAAGCTTCTCGAATTGATGATAAACTTTATCAGATTCCAATTTCCTTCGGATTTGATGCTTTATATGGCGCTAAGAACTTAAGTGCCAATAACGTTGGATTTACTTTTAACGAATATCTCGAAGTTGTTGAGGAGATGTGTAATGGCACGGATCCTATGCAGCTTGATAATAACCGCCGTGATATACTGTCGATATTGTTATCAAGTATGTCGACTCCACTTATAAATGACAGGGGATATATCGAGTTGGATACTCAAGAATTCAGGGCTATTTGCGAATACTGTAAGGATCTGCCAGTAAAGAGTTTATTTAGTATGGCAGAAGATGAGAATGAGTTCTACGGAAGTTTAGGTATAGATTATTTTGATACTGGTGCACTTAAATGCATTAATTATGGTTCTCTTTGGAGTTCGCTCGAATCTTTCCTTGGAATAACCACAGAAGATGCCCTCTTCTATGGCTATCCTTCGTATGAGGGAACGGGAGCTACAGCCACAATTTTTAATTCAGTTGCCATTTCTGCTTCCTGTCCTAACTGTGATGCGGCATGGGGATTTATAGAGACTCTTCTTAAGCCAGAGATTTTATCGGAGGCTTACGATTTCCCTATATCTAAAACTGCGTTTTACGATAGTTCTGATCCTGTAATTACACAATATAACGATAATATAGATAATATGAGAATGTGGTATACAGAGGAAGAAGCCACTGAATATGGTGTTTCTCTCGAATATGCGACAAAGGATAGTGTTAAGCAGATTGCATATGCTATTGGAAGAGTTACATCGGTAAGTTCTTTTGATACTCAGCTTCTACAGATTATTCTTGAAGAGATTCAGCCATATTTTGATAATCAGAAATCTCTTGATGATGTGATTATAGTCATGGAAAACAGGTGCCAGGCGATAATTAATGCACGTTAAAGTAAAATGTATTTTTACAGTTGGAATATATAAGAAAGAAGAAGGAGCTACTCATCTTTTTGTGAGAGCTCCTTTCTTCTGGGCATTTTTCTTCTCATTTTGTTTTCTGTTTTTATCAGCTAGTTTTCTTGCTTTAACTTGCTGGAAACGCTTGGTAAAATTCTCAAACGATATTACGCGAGGAAAATACTGCATTTTACCAACACTCTGTGCTTTAAGCATCATGGCAACCTCTTCTGGCTGAACTCTGGTATTGGCATTCATCATATAATGGCCTGTACCTGGAGCTTCATAGTATCCACGATAGTATGCACCGTATGCATCACCTAATCCTAATACATGCCCAAACTCATGAGCTGCTGTCTGTTCATAGGTTTTAAGATAATTAGTTTTCCTTAAATATACTGAGCCAGGGTGTCTTGGAGTCCAGTTAAGACCGAAGCTCTCAAACTGACCATTATTTCTGAATATTCCCCAGATGCATCTGTAAAATGGACTTCTGACAAATGAGTATTTATTTAAAACCTCGTGATTGAATTTAAGATATCTCTGCTTGGTCTTAACACCATTATATCTGATGATGCGGACGTCTAATTTTACATTCTGTCCATCAGGTAAATTGTATGAGCCATTCCAGTTACGTACTATACCTTCACATATTGCATCAGCATATGTAAACAAGTCGTTCTTACACTGAAGGGAATGATCCTTTATACCGTCTTTAAGAGCTTTATATGGTTTAAGGAGACTTTTTGCAAATTTAGCAAACACATAAATAACCAGCTTGTCATCTTCAAAGCTTAGACGAACTGGATAGCGGTAAGGTTTACTATATTTATAATCAAGAGACTTAATATCCATAAAGCCATAATAACATATTATGCATTTGATGTTATAATCAAATAAAAACTTTTCGGAGATAAAAAGAATGCGAGTAGAAGGTAGATTATTCAGAGAAAGTGTGATTCTGGCGGTTGAGTTTGTTGAATACTCAAATGACAGCTTAAGATTTAGTAAGGAACTGGAGAATTCACTTATTCTTTTGTGCCGCAAACTTGATATTCCTGTACCAATGTGGCTCGAGAAGAATACTCAGGAGTTTGCTGCATTTAAGCAGACTATTTTCTTCAGTGAGCAGTTCTCTCAGGAAGTTAAATTCGACAGATTTCAGTTTAAGCTCTGTGAATAAAAACAGAAGGTAATCAGCCTTCTGTTCTAAAGATTATTTCGCCTGGATAAACCATATCGAGATTTTGTCTTGCCATAGATTCGACATAGTCGCTGTCATAACCATCTTCGTTATAGCCCTGCAAAGTTCTGATCTTTGATTTTAATTCTTCCTCTTCGCGGGCGAGCTCAATTGCTTCCTGTCTGAGTCTGGCTGACTGATTTTTGATATCGTAGAATCTGGTTGCACAGAATACAACTATTACAATAGCTGCTACGAATAAAACAGTTGTAGTAAGGGACACGCCTCCCTTAAAAGAATGTTTCTTATGCAACACTTACATTACCTCGATACAAGAATTAACTTACATGAGTAATGATATATTATTTATTCTTCATAAACAATGAAGTTAGGCGTTTCTTAAAATAGTTGTAATCTAACAGTAAATTACTGTTGTTTTATTTGTCGGAATGTGTTTTAATATGTACTGTCGTAATAGACTAAAGGCGATGACGAAGAGTTCGTTAATTACTTTTTATCCAGAGAGACAGCGTTATGGTGCGAGCTGTTATAAAATAGTATTAATGTATGTAGCTTCTGAGCCGGCGGAAAGAACGGATATTAATCCTATTAGACTTCGCCCGTGTTTGCTACGTTAGTGCATAGGAATTGTTGGATTCCGATAAGTGGCAGGTTTAATAACCTAGCAATTTGAGTGGTACCGCGGGTGCACGATAACTAAGATTTATCAGCGCTCGTCTCAAAGCAAAATGATGGCTTGTGAGACGAGTGTTTTTGTTTCACAAAAAATTTATAGCTTAGAGTTTGAATATAACTTTGCGTAAGTTAGAAAGGAAGCGAAGAGATGGAAAAGATACCAAGTCTTAATTTCAAAATTAAAGAGATGGCAGGACGTATCAAGGAACTTCGTATGCTCGAGGGCATTAGCGAAGAGGAAATGGCAAAGAAGACTGATGTGAAGCTCTCAGAGTATCAGCTCTGCGAGGCAGGTCTTACAGATTTGACATTTGCATTTATTTACAGATGCAGCCTTGCTCTTAATGTTAACGTTACAGATATTATTGAAGGTTACAGCCCTACACTTAAGTCATTCACACTTACAAGATCTGGCCAGGGACAGATGATTTCTCAGGCTCATGGTATGACTTACTATAATATGGCTTATGCTTTTAAGAACCGTATTACTGAGCCTCTTTATGTAAGATGTCCTTTTGATGCTGAAGCTTCACAGAAGGATATCGAGCTTACAACACACGAAGGTCAGGAGTGTGACATTGTTGTTGAAGGTAACCTTAAGGTTCAGGTGGGCGAGCATAGCGAGATTCTGGGTCCTGGTGACAGCATTTACTATGATTCAAGCACACCACACGGAATGGTAGCTGTAAATGGTAAGGACTGTATTTTCTATGCTTTGGTTATGAATCCAACTGGTGCTCCTATTCCTGAGATTGTTGGTAAGGCAATTGATGATAGGGGTACTGTAAAGACAGATGAGAAGGACAGAATCTATAAGAAGTATATCGATGTAGAGACAAACGAGCACGGTACACCAACTTCTATTAAGTTTAAGAATACAGAGAACTTTAACTTTGGTTTTGACCTCGTTGATGCTCTTGCTGAGAGAGAACCAGACAAGCTTTGTATGCTCCACGTTTCTGGTCATAAGACAGAGAGAAGATTTACATTTGATGATATGCGTAAGGCTTCTAACCAGTGCGCAAACTACTTTAAGTCACTTGGTATTAAGAAGGGTGATCGTGTAATGCTCGTTCTTAAGCGTCATTACCAGTTCTGGTTTGCAATGATTGGTCTTAATAAGCTTGGTGCTATTGCAATTCCTGCTACATGTCAGCTCCACGAGCATGACTTTGAGTACAGATTTAATGCTGCTGGTGTATCAGCTATCCTTTGTACAGGTGATGGCGATACAGCTAATCAGGCAGACCTTGCAATTGCTAAGTGCCCAACTGTTAAGCACAAGATTATTGTAAATGGTTCAAAAGAGGGCTGGCGTACATTTAATGATGAGTACACACTCTACTCAACAAGATATAAGCGTGAAGAGGATGCTCCAGGCGGAGATGATCTCATGCTCATGTTCTTTACATCAGGTACAACAGGTTATCCTAAGATTGCTGCTCATAACTACAAGTATCCACTTGGACACTTCCATACAGCTAAGTACTGGCACAATGTTGATCCAGACGGACTCCACTTCACAATCTCAGATACAGGCTGGGCTAAGGCAATGTGGGGTAAGCTTTACGGACAGTGGCTCTGTGAGGCTGCAACATTCGTATATGACTTTGACCGTTTTGATGCAGCAGATATTCTTCCAATGTTTGCCAAGTACAACATTACAACATTCTGTGCTCCACCAACAATGCTCCGTATGCTTGTTAAGCAGGACATCTCAAAGTATGATTTGTCATCTGTAAAGCACATGACAACAGCTGGTGAGGCTCTTAACCCAGAGGTTTACAACCAGTTCGAGAAGGCAACTGGTCTTCAGATTATCGAAGGCTTTGGCCAGACAGAGTCAACAATGATTATTGGTAACATGATTGGTGCTAAGCATAAGCTCGGTTCAATGGGTAAGGCTGCTCCTATCTATAAGGTTCGTCTTATGGATTCTGAGGGTAATATCGTTAAGAAGGGTGAGACTGGTGAGATCGTTGTAGATGTATCTGAGGGTGCACCTTGCGGATTGTTCACAGGTTATTACCGTGATGAGGAGAAGACTAAGGAAGTATGGCACGATGGCTACTATCACACAGGTGATGTTGCATGGGAAGATGAGGATGGTTTCTATTGGTATGTAGGACGTGCAGATGATGTTATTAAGTCTTCTGGTTATCGTATCGGACCTTTCGAGATTGAGTCAGTTATCATGGAGCTCCCATATGTACTCGAGTGTGGTGTATCAGCTGCACCAGATGAGGTAAGAGGACAGGTAGTTAAGGCTTCTATCGTTCTTGTTAAGGGAAAAGAACCTTCTGATGACCTTGTTAAGGAAATTCAGAACTATGTTAAGGAGAAGACAGCTCCTTATAAGTACCCACGAATCGTTGTATTCCGTGATGAGCTTCCTAAGTCAGTATCTGGTAAGATCCAGCGTAATAAGCTTTAATAAAGTAAAAAAGTAGCTTTTTCCAAGAGGGATGTCTTATGGCATCTCTCTTTTTATTTTCGAAAATCGGAACAACTAATCCGCATTAATATTAAGACCATCAAGTATAGGGAACTATCATGTGTAGATATAGTTAAGGCTATAGAGCGAAGTGAAGACCAATAAGTTTGCATCTTTAATATTGTGCCAATTCTCTGGCAAGTCCAGCGGGCCTAGCAAATAAGATAACCTTAAGAATTTCTTAAATAAAATTAAGAAGTTGCTATATTATAATGAACCGTAGTTACAAAAATGGAGGGTCCAATATGAAGAAGAGAACGATTCTTTCGATATTACTTTCGATGGTAATGGCAACAACGGGACTTTTGTCGATTGCTGGATGCTCAAAAATAACAGGTGGCACAAAGGCAACAAAAAAGAAGGTTGTTGAGATAGAGGAGGATACGCTCTGGTTTAATTCGGAGAGAGTTAATGTAGGTAAAAATTATAAAAAGGAATTAGGACTTGATTACGTTTACCAAAGCGGGGATCCTGTTATACTCAATGAAGGAATAATGTGTTACTTCGACGGTATGTATCCTTATGAGCTCTCTGATGAAGAGATGATGGCGATGACTGACGAAGAATATAATGAGTTGTATATGTCACATCGTTTCTGCCAGCTTGATTGCTATGCCTTTGATGGTACAACCCTTTGGACCACAGATTTGACTAATATTTGTAATCCTGGTGAGGGCTATAGTGTATATATCTATGGCATTAAAGAAATTGAAGATGAATACTATGTGCAGGTAGATGTATATGATAATGAGACATATACCGATGAAATGACTTACTTTGCTATTGATACTTCTACAGGTGAGGTAAGTAAAACTCCTATCTCAATAGATCTAGAGGCGGAAGCCCCAGATATTAATGATGGTAACTGCTGGCTCGAGAGACAATATATAGTAGAAGGCAATACTGTCTATTGCTATTATGGATATGATAACGAGAGTGAATCTGCCTACTACAAAATTGCTATCAAAGATAATACTGGTAAGGTAAGTGTTCTCGACAGTAGAGAATTCCTAAAGGGCAAGAACCTGTGGGATGTCCAGGGTGTTGCTAATTTTAACGATACAGAAGCATTAATATTCGTATCAACAGACAGTGATCTTAATTGTCTCAAGATTGATTTTAATACCAATAAAGTTGAAGAATATGAGTTTCCAGAAGACCTTAAGGGTATTGAGTTCTATAGTCTTGTAAATCTTGATGGTAAATATTATTCAAGAGATAAGTCGGGCATTTATGAGATTGATTTTGTTGATGGTTCGAAGAATCAAGTTTTCAGCTTTTCAGACTGCAATATAAATTTATACGAGATAGATATGCTTAATGTAAGCAAAATATCTGAGGATGAAGTTGTTATGTATGGTAACATCTGGGGAAATATAAGTAATGACTCTGAGCCTATAATATACAGATTTACTAAGGCTGACACTAATCCAAATGCTGGTAAGATTGTTCTTGAAGCTTCAAACCTTGGTAGCTATATTAATGAGACTCTAGGTGAAGCAATTTATAAGTTTAATAATGAGAATGAAAAATACTTTATTTCCTATAATGAGGATTACGTAGTTAATAATTCTAACATTGTTTATAATAATGAAGAGGACTACGAGAAAGAATATTTATCAGCACAGAATGAATTATCAAAACAGCTTGCTATGGATTTGATGAATGGAGAGGGCCCAGATATTATCCTCAATGCTGCTAGTATGCAGCAGCTTAATAATGCTGATTACCTTGTAGATTTGTCTTCTTATGCTAAAGATATTAATGACGATGATTATTTTATGAATATCGTTGAAGCTTGTAAGATAGACGATAAGCTTTATCAGATGCCACTTACTTTCTATATTGATGCACTATATGGTCCTTCAGGCTTAAGTGAGAGTGGTGTCGGTTTTACATTTGATGAATATAAGGATATTGTTAGCGAATATTGTAACGGTAAGAATTTGATGACACTTTATAATGGAAGACTTAATGTGTTTAGTCAGTTACTTAGTAGTATGACAACTCCAATTGTAGATTCAAAGGGTAGTGTTAACTTAAATTCTGAAGAGTTCCTTGCTATCTGCGAGTACTGTAAGGAGCTTTCAGATAAATCATATTATGATGAAAACACTGATGAATTCAGTGGAAGTATGGCTGAGTTAGATACAGGTGACTTTAGCACTGTATACATCGGTTCAGCATGGTCTGTAGTGGATTCGATTTTGAGTAATGCTAATGACAAAAACAAAGCTTTTTACGGATATCCTACATATGAAGGAATTGGGCCTACAGCTAATATCGTATCATCAGCTGCTATCGCTGCTTCTTGTGCAAATAGTGATGGTGCTTGGGAATTCATAGAGACTCTTTTGAGCGAGGATGCTCTCTCAAAGTCTTACGAGCTTACAATCTCACGAAATGTGCTTGTGGATAGCATTGAATCTCAGATTGAGTCTTATAATGAAGAAGTTGATGATAACAGAAAATATTATTCTGAAGCAGAAGCGCATATGTATATGATTCCTTATAACTACGCATCTATTGATGATATTGGTATTGTGTATGACGTCATTGAGTCAATTAATACAGCTAATTCTATTGACACACAGATGCTTCAGATTATTGAAGAAGAGATTCAGCCATATTTTGCTGATCAGAAGACTCTTGATGATGTAATACTTATCATGGAAGACAAGTGTCAGACCGTTGTTGATGAGAGAGGATAATCCTTTATTTCTCGAAAATCTGTGATTTCTCAAATCTGCCTTTTGGTTAAGATTAACCGATTGGCAGATTTTTTATTTTATAATCTTAAATTTTCAATCGAAAATGTATTTAAAGAGGCGGTATGACAGATTAAGTCATGCCGCTTTTTGTTTGTAAAAATGGTACATTTTTTCGTAGACGCTAAAAAATTTGCATGCTACAATTCAATCCATAAACAGACGGGGATAAGAGTAAGAGGCGATTAAATACCACTGATATCTGGAAGGATTAAAGGATATGAGGCAGGCTGATATCGCACTTATTACAGAGAAAGTACAACAGATCTATGATGTGCTTAATATTACAAAGGTTCCAATTGATCCAGAGAGAATACTTCATAATCTTGGAATAGACCTGATTAAATACAGTGAACTTCCAATGATTGATATAGTTAAGGCTATAGAGACTAGTATGGATGGCTTTTGTGGCATCCTTAAGGGAAGGTGGACTGTGTTTTATAATGATTCACTTCCAGTAAACAGAATTAGATTCACCCTGATGCATGAACTGGGGCATATCGCACTGGGGCATACTTCAAGCGATGTAAGAAGCGAACGTCAGGCTAATATGTTCTCTTCATTTATGCTGATGCCAAGAGAATATGTAGTTAACTATTTAACTAATAACGATATAAATATAAACAGCATAGAATTAGCTTCAGAGAAGATATCTACGAGCTTTATGGTAAGCAGGGAAGCGGCACGCATTGCAATTTATGACATAAAAAACAGGCACCTCATATAATAAAAGTGCCTGAATATAGAAAATCAAATAAATAATTACTGTTCGTCCTCGATAAGTTCATAAAGTTCAGTGGCTTCTTCCTTACGGACAGTCTCACTTAATTTAAGAACTCTGAAAGTAACAGCACCATTACCGAATACAATGCTGACTACATCGCCAACCTTAAGCTTAACAGAAGGCTTTGCTTCTCTTCCGTTAACGGTAACTCGGCCGAGAGAACAAACATCGTTAGCAACGGTTCTACGCTTGATAATACGTGATACCTTTAAAAACTTGTCGAGTCTCATATAAACCTCTGTAAAACCTTATAAATTAAATCTGAATACGACCTCTTAAGGCATTAGACAAAGTTAAATCATCTACATATTCGATATCTGAACCCATTGGAAGTCCTGAAGCGAGACGAGTAACTTTGATTCCCGTATCCTTGAGAAGTCTTGAGATATAAAGCGCAGTTGCATTACCTTCAGTACTCTGATTAGTAGCCACGATAACCTCGTTTATTGAACTGTCCTCTGATAGTCTTGCAAATAACTGCTTAAGTGTAACTCTTTCCATTGCCTTAGGATCAATTGGATTATATACACCGTGAAGCACATGATAGAGACCTCTGTATTCGTGAGTTCTCTCAAATGTTGCGACATCTCTAGGAGATTCAACGACACAGATGGTAGTCTTGTCACGCTTTAAATCGGAGCAGATAGGACAAGGATCACTGTCAGTAAAGTTCTGACAGCAGGAACATCTGATTGTCTTGCTGTGCGCTTCCAGAATGGCCTCACTTAAAGCCTTCGCATCCTCTTTATCCATAGAAAGAATATGAAAGGCCAGTCTGTGAGCTGACTTTCTTCCGATTCCTGGAAGGGAAGCCATTCTGTTTATTAAATTCTCCACCGAAGGTGAATAATGTGCCATAATGCGCCTCTATTAGAAGCTGAATGGGAGCTTAATGCCACCAGTAGCCTTGCCCATAATCTCATCATACTTAGCATCGTACTGCTCTTTTGCATTGTTGTAAGCAGCAATGATGAGGTCAGCGAGCATCTCTGTATCCTCTGGATCACAAACCTCTGGTGCAATCTCTACGCCATAAATATTGTGGTCGCCACCAAGAACGATCTTAACCTTATCGCCACCAGCAGTACCCTCGAGACGAAGGCTGTTAACCTGCTCCTGAGCAGCTGTCATATCTCTCTGCATCTTCTGAGCCTGAGCCATAAGATTATTCATATTGCCCATTCCGCCCATTCCTCTGAAATTGTTCTTTGCCATTTTTGTATCCTCCAAAATTAAATTTTACCAGTCTTCTCCGAAGTCGAGAGTGCTCTGCATTCCTTCTTCGTTAGTCTTTTTATTTACATAATCCGCGAAAAGCGTATTTCCAGATCCCTTATCCTCAGGCGCCGCTTTACTACTTTCAGGATTATTAACTGCCTTTTTATTAACAAACTGATTATACTGTTCTCCTGTACACATGTAAAATGAATAATCAGGTAAAACAATCTTCAACTTATCTCTCATCTTCTTACATGAATTGAGCGCTATAAGTTCCTTAACTGCACTTCCATCCATATTATTAAATACGATATAGAATTTATTTCCTGTTACTCTGATGTCTGCGGCTGACACCTGAAGATAATATGGATAATCTTCATCCTCAAATGTCTTTATTACCCCGCTCCAGATTGCGTTGATATCAGCAGGTGATTCAGGCTCAGAAGAAATCTCTTCCGTAACCTCTGGCTCTTCAATAACAGGAGTCTTAAACTCAGGAAGATCCTTTGTAGACTCATAGACATCAGCAATCATTGAA
Organism: Clostridia bacterium; assembly: GCA_024403775.1. GTDB lineage: Bacteria > Bacillota > Clostridia > Saccharofermentanales > Saccharofermentanaceae > Saccharofermentans. Next base: position 45,160 of record JAKSRE010000014.1, read on the forward strand.
CGACGCTGTGGCTTAGGTTCAGGTTTAACTTCTTCCAAAGTCATTACTGATTCTTCGCTCTTTTTGGAAGAAGAATCATTCTTCTTTGGCTCTTCCATCTTTATAGCTGATGAGAACAGGCTGGTTCCACTGCTAAAGGAAGAGAGCTTTGACTTGCGTTCTGCCTTGTTTGAAGGCTTGGTCTCGGTAATACCAGACATTGAGAATAAATCCATTTGATTCTCATTTGGCTTTTCTTCATCTGGAATATCAGGATTAGAAAGCATTGCTTCAACAAAAGATTTCTTTTCTTCTGGTTCAGCTTTAACTTCAGGTTTAGCCTCAGGCTTTGTATCAGGCTTATCTTCTGCCTTAACCTCTGGTTTAACTTCCTGCTTAGCTTCTGTCTTAGTTTCTGGCGCAGCCTCAGCATTAGTCTCAGACTTAACTTCTGGCTTCTCTTCTTTTTCTTCTGTCTTAACTTCAGGTTTAATCTCATCTGAAGTGTCAGGCTTAGATTCAACTGGTGAAGCAGAAGGACTACTTTCTTTTGCCTCATCCTTCTTATCTTCAGAAGTAACTGAAGCAGAAGTATTAAAAATAGAAGGTTTATTTATACCAAGAAGTGGAGAAGTGAAGCTAAATGGTGATTTAACCTCTTTTTCTGAAGAAGTAGTAGAAGGCTTCTCTTCTGGTTTAGTTTCTGATTCTTTTTCAGTCTTCTCTTCTGTTTTTATTTCAGGCTTAACTTCAGTTTTAACTTCTTCGCTAAGTTTAGTGTCAGAAGCAGATTCAGTCTGAGAGTCCTTTTCTACCTTTGGTTCTTCAGGCGTAGGCTCGCTTTTGAGCTGCTTTGAGAAAAGGGACTTAACATCATTTTTAACCTCTTCCTTTGGCTTCTCCTCGATAGCAGGAGAAGAAGTCTCTTCTGCCATTTTTGCAGATATTTCCTCAGCTGCCTTTGCCTGCTTCTTTACAAAATCAGGTATAACAAGAGGCGGAATATCAGTTTTAACCTTACGGCCGCAGAGGCGGAGAAGGGAAATCTCGAAAGTGGTTCTTATAGATGGAGACCACTTAAGTTCTGATACGAGGTTAGAAATATAAGATATAAACGCTACAAGAGTCTCTGCTGAACATGTAGCGGCAAGTGTATACATTGCTTTAAGAGTTGTTGCTGATGCAGTAACAAGTCCTGTTGGATCTGGCATCATTCTTACAACAAGTAAGTCTCTGAAATAACCGCCAAGATCTATAGCAAATCTTGTCAAATCTCTTCCTGATTTAAAAAGTTCATCGCAAAGTGGAAGAAGCTTCTCATAGTCGCCCTTAATGAGGGTGCTTGCCATATTAAATAAGAACTTGGTATCAACAATTCCAGTAATCTCTTCAATAGACTGGGCTGTGATTGTCTTTTTGTTGCCGTTTGGAAGAATGCTTGCTGCAGACTGAGCCTGGTCAAGAAGGGAAATAGAATCTCTTAATGCACCATCGGCAAGAGTAGCTATTAATTTAAGTGCTTCATCATCTGCAGGAATAGATTCCTTGGAGCAAATATAAGCGAGACGCTTTGTAATGGCATCAAGACTGATTCTCTTAAAATCGAATCTCTGGCATCTTGACAGAATAGTTGCAGGAATCTTATGAGGTTCTGTTGTAGCAAGAAGGAATACCGCATGCTTAGGTGGTTCCTCCAATGTCTTAAGAAGTGCATTAAAAGCACCAGATGAGAGCATGTGAACCTCGTCGATAATATATACCTTAAAAGGCGCCTTAGAAGGAGCGTAAACTACTTCTTCACAAATTTTACGCACATTATCAACACTATTGTTGGAAGCGGCATCAATCTCAATAACATCCATGAGAGTTGATTCAAGAATGCCTTTACATGTAGGACATTCGTTACAAGGATTACCATTTATGGGATGCTCACAGTTGATTGCACGGGAAAATACCTTGGCTATTGTGGTCTTACCAGTTCCTCTGGTTCCACAAAAAAGGTAAGCATGTCCGATTTTACCTGAGATTACAGTCTGTCTTAATGTGGTAACAGCAGTCTCCTGTTCAACGATATCATCAAAGGTTTGCGGACGAAATTGTCTATATAAAGCAATATGTTCCATAATAATATCATCCCCATAAAAAAATAAAATCATCCCATCTGAACTGCAGTCGGTGCAGGCGCCCTCGCGGCACATACAGAAATCCACTTACTGCTGCTTCCTTCCGGACCTGACAGGGTTCATAGCACTGTATTGCACGAGACCCACATCCGACTACAGATCAGATGGGATGCTCCAAAGAAGATTATATCATATATTTAATGACAATTCGATATAAATCTTGCAAGGTATGTAGATAAATCTGACTGAATTGTTGAAGCTCGGTCTTTGTTTACACATTCAGAATAGATTGCTACTATAAACGGCTCTTCTCCATCAACCAGAGCCATAGCAAAATAGGCATGACGTGTATCATTAGTTCCAGATACATTTAGTACCATATTGGCTGGTGGACAGGACGCTCCATTTGAGAAGATATTAGTAATACCTGAATTAACATTTGATGTATCAAGGCTGTTAAGAAGGTGCTGATAAGTCTCAGGCTCTCTAAGGTAATTATAATAGAAAGCTTCCATAATCTTGGCCATATCATAACAGGAACTGGTGTGGCTTGAAGATATGGTTGCACCAGTGTAATCCGTATATACCTGTGTGGAAGCATAGTCGATATAGCCGCTAAACTGGTTAAGGGATGGAGCAAGAGTATCAATTCCGCCCATATATTCAAGAAGGTAGGAAAGAGCAAGATTATCATTATATCTAATCGCATATCTTGCAAGATTCAGCATATAGAACTGTTTTCCAGCTTCGTAGTTATCAGCAATGTAACTACTGTTACCAGTTGCAGCTTCTCCCTGATATGTTCGAACTTCAATTGTACTATATAATCCGTTTGCTATACCTCTGTAATAAAGCATCTCGATAGGAAGAGCATAGGCAAAAGAAGGAAGAATAACCTCAAGTTCGTTAATTCCCAATGCTTCGTTTGAAGCCAGATTAATATACTCAAAGCATATTCTCTCGTTAGGATTATCCTTTATATAATCGGAAATCTCCTGCTTAAGTACATCGAGAGCCATGTCACGATCTTCGTGAGATACCGTCTGAAGTGGATAGCTGGTATTAAAATATGAGTTATCTTCTGTCTTAAAGCCGTCAGGTGCGTTATTCTGAGTCATCTCAGTTGTTGATTCAGGAACGGGAGTTGGTGTTACTTCAATGATAACTGGAGCCAGAGGTGTAGTCTCTGTAGTAGTCATCTCAGTAGTAGTTGTTGCATCTGCTGCAATGCTTGCAGCTATTGAAGAATAATCAGGAACTTCAAAGTCGTATGACTTTGATTCTGAAGTAGCTGCTCCGACAAGTTCAGGATATTCTCTTTTATACACTTCCTGCATGGAAGCAATCTTATAGACGAATAAACCTAAAGTAAACAAAACAACCAGGCAGGTTATTGCTATAAATAATAACCTGCCTCGTTTATATCTGATATCAGATGCCTTGTTAAGAAATGTAGGATTTGGATATCTCATTTATTAATAATTAGAACAATCCTGTAATCTTTCCATCGTTATCGATGTCAATATCAAGTGCTGCTGGATGAGGTGGAAGACCTGGCATTGTGAGGATATTACCTGTAAGTACTACGAGGTATCCAGCACCAGCGCTCAAATATACATCTCTAACTGTGAGTGTGAAGTTCTCTGGTCTGCCAAGTGCCTTAGCGTCATCAGAGAGTGAGTACTGTGTCTTAGCGATACAGATTGGAAGATTGCCAAAACCGTCATTTGTGAAGTTATTAATCTTCTCAAGAGCCTCAGGAAGGATATTAACATCCTTAGCTCCGTAAATCTTTGTAGCAACCTTAGTAATCTTATCTACTACTGAATCAGTAAGCTCATATGTATACTGTGGCTTCTTATCTGTATTAGATTCAATCATGTCGAGAACTGCATTAGCGAGCTCAATTCCGCCTTCGCCACCCTTGGCAAAGATCTCACATGGTGCAAAAGAAGCACCATACTCTTTACAGAGCTCTCTCATAGCCTCAATTTCCTCATCTGTATCTGTAAGGAAACGGTTAGAAGCAACAACGCAAGGAATACCAAAGCCCTTCATGTTCTCAATGTGCTTTGAAAGGTTAGCAAAGCCTTTCTTAACAGCCTCAACATTAGGAGTATTAAGATCAGCCTTCGCAATGCCAGCATTGTACTTAAGTGAACGGCATGTAGCAACAATTACTACTGCATCTGGCCAGATACCAGCCTTACGGCACTTGATATCAAGGAACTTCTCTGCACCAAGGTCAGCACCGAAGCCAGCCTCAGTTACTGTGATGTCAGCGAGAGCCATAGCAGCCTTTGTGGCAACGATTGTATTACATCCGTGTGAGATATTTGCAAAAGGACCACCATGTACAAGAGCAGGAACATGCTCGAGTGACTGTACAAGGTTAGGTGAGATAGCATCCTTAAGAAGAGTTGTCATTGCACCTTCAGCGTGCAAATCACCACAAGTTACAATCTTACCGTCCATATTATATGCAACAGCGATATTCTTAAGTCTGTTCTTAAGATCCTCGCGGTCTGTAGAGAGACAGAGAATAGCCATTACTTCTGAAGCAGCAGTAATCTGGAAAATATCATCTCTTGTTACGCCGCAGCTCTTTGTCTCACCGTTACCAACAACGATTCTTCTCAAAGCACGGTCATTCATATCAAGACATCTCTTCCAGAGAACTCTGTTAGGATCAATATTAAGCTCGTTGCCCTGGAATAAGTGGTTATCGAGCATAGCAGCAAGAAGATTGTTAGCTGCTGTAATAGCGTGAAGGTCGCCAGTAAAGTGGAGGTTAATATCCTCCATTGGAACAACCTGTGAGTATCCACCACCTGCGGCACCACCCTTAACACCGAAAACAGGTCCCAAAGATGGCTCACGGAGAGCAAGCATTACATTCTTATCAAGCTTCTTCAAAGCCTGTGCAAGACCGATACTTACAGTAGTCTTACCTTCACCAGCTGGAGTAGGATTCATTGCTGTAACAAGAACGAGCTTTCCAGCTGTTTTGTTCTTACGGGAAGTAATAACATTTAGCGGAATCTTGGCCTTGTACTTGCCATAAAATTCAATCTCGTCTCTGCTGAGCCCAAGGTCAGCAGCAATGTCTTCAATAGGGGTCATTTGTGCATTAGCAGCGATTTCGATATCACTTAACATGTTTTTTACCTCTCGAAAGTATTAATAAAAGAAATTACCTCGATTTTACAATATTGTGCTTTAGTTTTCCATATCTAACATAGTTAACACTAGATTTTGTAAGTAAAGCATAAAAGAACACAATATATTGTGTTGATATATTGACAAATAGTACACTCTAACGTTATAATTTACTTGCTTATTATTGGAGGGGAATACTAATGATTATTTCATCAGATGTAGATATTTGTAAGAACAAACTCATATCATTAATCGGTCACAGAATTCGCTTGACTTCTAACGGTGGTCGTAAGAGATTAATCGTTAATGATGGTATTGTTGATGGTTGTTACGAGAATTTCTTTAATGTAAAGTGCCTCAAGAAGGATGGCAAGACATACGAATTAGTTTCTTTCAGTTATATTGATGTACTTACAAAGAACGTTAGAGTAGTAGTTCCAGTAAGTAATTCTTCTGAAGAGATTGCTTAATTTCAACTTAATTAGTGCATTTTACAGACATCGGCTCATAAGGCCGATGTCTTTTTGTATATACTGAACATTTACACAAATGTTAACAAGTTGTAAACTTATTACGTTGTTCGATGAAAACTGGTTTTGTATGCAACACCGTCTATATTTTTTCATATTTCTCCTAACGACGGCCAAGCATACACACCCTGTTTTCTTTTTTTATGCTTATTATTGCAAAATAAGCATTAAGGTAATAGAATATTGCTACTGTTCGACGCAAAGATGATTTGTTTTTGAGGTGCGTAAATTTGTTGCATGAATATGAGATGACGGCTAATGCCAAGATTAACCTGTTTTTAAAGATTTGTGGTGTTCTTCCTAATGGATATCATGAACTATCCACGGTTATGCAGGAAATCGCACTTGGTGACGAGATTTCTGTTACTATAGATGACGAAGCACCTTTTGCCATAAATCTTGACTGCGATGCTAATATTGAGATCCAAAAGAATCTTTGTTATAAGGCAGCTATGCTTTTCGAGAAAGAAGTTATTAAGAAGACTGGCAGGGACTTAGATTTTTCCATAACAATTAAGCTTACAAAGAAGGTTCCATCCGAGGCTGGGCTTGGTGGTGGAAGCTCTGACTGTGCATGCATTCTTCTGATTCTTAATGAGCACTGCGATAATTTATTTACAACAGCAGAACTTAACTGGATGGCTTCAAAGCTTGGTGCAGATGTACCATTTTTCCTTTATGGCCAGACTCAGTTCTGTAGAGGCGTAGGAGAGAAGGTTAAGAAGGTTAACTCTCTTGCTGGCGTCAGTGTCGTTCTGGTAAAGCCTTCTATGGGAGTCCCAACTGCTGAGTGCTTTAGATTGGTTGATAGTATGCCAAATAGCTATGATCGCAACAGAATTCAGTCTATTCTGGCGGTAATTAACAGTGACGGACCAGCTTTGGAGCGTATCGAGCGCGTTGGTAAATTCCTCGAAAATGATCTTCAGAAGGCCGCATTACAAATCGTGCCTGAGATTAATACCGTCCTTCAGGCAATTCGCGATAATCAGGCTGCAATAACAATGATGAGTGGATCTGGAAGCTGCTGCTATGGAATCTTTGAGAGTAAAGCTGCTGCAATGGCTGCTGCTGGTAAGCTTCATAGTGATGAACGAACAAAGGACTGTTCAATATTTGTAACTGAATTTATTTAATTATAATATATATCTATATATAGTAATGCTGTCTCGGGATGGAGTGGCAATTCCAACTGAGATTCACTTAAAACAGGCATTTCATTCACTGAAGAGTGAATGAAATCGCTATTCCAAGTGAACACGCATAAAGTTCAAGCACAATCTTTCAAATACAAAAACTGTCCCAACCGCTTTGGTTGAGACAGTTTATTTTAATCAAGTAATAAATAGAAAAGACCTCTTGGATAACCTCTGGAATCTTCAAAATCCAATACAGAGTAGCCTCTGTTGCTGTAGTATTCGCAGCGCTCACGGTTGGTCAGTGCTGTGTGGAGAAGAACGAGGTTACAGTCACTGTGCTTAACAATCTCATTTGCTCTGTTGAGAAGGAGTGTGCCAAGGCCTGTGCCTCTCAGAGAAGCATCCACTGCAAATCTTGAGATATAGGCGCATTTGCTATATTTACTCAGATATCCTTCTGTCTTATGAGAGAAACTATATTTAAGCGGATTGTTCGAAAAGCTAAGTGTAACAGTACCCCAGATATTATCGTCTTCGTCGGTCAGACATAGACAGGTGTGCTTGGTAATTCGGTTTTCGACCGCAGCAAGGCTCTCATGTGTTGATTCAAGAAGTTCATACTGAATTCCTGAATCTGCACAGTAGTGGCGCATAGATGACTTTATTAATGCTGATAAAGCAGGCGCATCTGAGATATAAGCCATGCGAACCTGATATGCTGGTGCGTCGTTTTCCATTAAAATACCTTTTCTAATATAATTAACGTTCTTTACTCTTTATCTTAAGAATAGATTCAAGAGCTGAACAGAATTTCATAGCTTCTGCCTTTGAGATGATGAGAGGTGGAGCGATACGGATTGTTGATGTTCCGATAGAACTTACAAGGAAACCTTCCTTCATAAGAGCCTTCTTCATATCAACTGCTCCGATTAACTCAGCGAATTCGATTCCGATAAGAAGTCCCATACCTCTTACTTCACGGATTACAGGATACTTCTTTCTCATTGCATCGAGCTTAGTGAAGATTGCATCGCTTACTTCATTTACATTAACAAGGATGTCCTTGTTTGTAATCTCTTCAAGAACTGTATTGGCGCATGCACAGCAAAGTGGGTTACCGCCAAATGTTGAACCATGATCACCAACTTCGAAGCCTGAAGCTACTTCGTTAGTAGAGAGCATTGCACCGATTGGTACACCGCCGCCAAGGCCCTTTGCAAGAGTCATGATATCTGGCTTGATTCCATACTGCTCATAACAGAACATAGAACCGGTTCTTCCGATACCAGTCTGAACCTCATCGATGATGAGAAGAATGCCGTTATCTGTACAAAGCTTACGTACAGCTGCAACATATTCCTTATTTGCTGGTCTTACGCCACTCTCGCCCTGAATTAATTCAAGCATAACAGCAGCTGTATCAGAGTTAATCTTCTCTTTGAGTGCATCAACATTGTTGAATTCAACATATTCAAATCCAGGACAGTCTGGACCAAAAGGCTTTCTGAACTTCTCCTGACCAGTAGCGTTGATTGTACCAAGAGTTCTTCCGTGGAAGCTCATCTTAGCTGAGATAATTGTTCTTCTTGATGAACCCTTGTGGTAAAAATAGCCACGAGCGAGCTTAATAGCAGCTTCGTTTGCCTCAGCGCCTGAGTTTGCAAAGAATACCTTATCAGCAAAGCTTAACTTACAAAGTCTGAATGCAAGATCTGCTCTCTGAGGAATAACATAGTAGTTACAGCAGTGAATAAGCTTCTTTGACTGCTGCTCAATTGTCTTAGTTAATGCCTTGTTGTTGTGGCCAAGGCTGTTAACGGCAATACCGCCAATCATATCCATATACTTATTGCCTTCTGTATCGTAAAGATAAACACCTTTACCATGTGTGAAAGCAACCTCGAGTGGATTAAATACATTAAAGCAGTATTCCTTCTCGTACTGCTTTGCGAGATAAAAATCTTTATCAATAGTTAATTTTGTATCGCTAATACCCATTTTCGTTACCTCTTAATTGTTGTATTACGTTGCTATATTATACCTTGCGTTCCTTAACAATCATCGTACCAATTCCCTTTGCGGTAAACAACTCCAAAAGGAGACTGTGTGGAATTCTTCCGTCGATGATGTGAGCACGCTTAACACCTCTTGATACTGTGTCAAGACAGCCAGTTACCTTTGGAATCATTCCGCCTGTAATTGTACCATCGTTGATGTACTTATGAATATCGTCTTCACAAAGCTGTGAGAGGAGATAGTTCTCACCATTCTCATCTTTCGCCATTACACCTGCAATATCAGTAAGTGTCATGAGCTTCTCAGCGTTAAGGGCAATTGCGACTTCAGCAGCTACTGTATCAGCGTTAATATTGTAGCTCTCACCATCCTTGCCAACACCGATAGGTGCAATTACAGGAATGTACTCATCGTTAGCAAGCATCTGAATAACCTTAACGTTAATCTTGGTGATTTTACCAACAAAACCAACATCGATGTCATTGCCAAGGGAATCCTTTGTCATTTTCTCAGCTTCGATTAAGTTGCCGTCAATACCACAGATACCGATAGCCTTTGCGCCCTTGGAATTGAGGTTTGATACAATCTCCTTGTTTGTCTTTCCGATAAGTACCATCTGAGCAACTCTCATTGTGTCCTCATCTGTATAACGGAGTCCGTTAACAAAGTGAGATTCGATATTCATCTTGTTGAGCATGTTGTTGATATCAGGTCCGCCGCCATGAACAAGAATTGGATTGATTCCAATATACTTAAGAAGCATGATGTCATCCATAACAGACTGCTTAAGATCCTCGTTAACCATTGCGTTTCCACCATACTTGATAACGATTGTCTGTCCTCTAAGCTTGCGGATATATGGAAGAGCCTCAATGAGGATAGAAGCTCTGTCAATTTGACTCTGCATATTTGTGTCTACGATTGGTTTTTCTTTGTTGTCTGCCATAATGTTTATCTCCTTAAATCTAGGATTTATATGTAGTAGTGTCGATTAAACACCACGAATGATATTCTTAAGTCCTGCTGTCTCTGGAAGACCGAACATACAGTTAAATGCCTGAATTGCCTGAAGTGCAGCACCCTTACCAAGATTATCCTGAGCTGAGAAAAGCTTAACCAAACCTGTCTCAGGATCATAACAGCCGTTAACCTCGATATAGTTTGAACCATTAACAGCCTTAACGTCTGGATATGTCTTAAGTGGGAGAACTCTTACGAATTCCTCACCAGCATAGAAGTCGCTGTAAATCTTATTGATTACTTCATTTGATACATCCATTGACTTAAGCTTTTCGCTAGGTCTTACATAAATTGTTGCAAGCATACCACGCTTAAAAGGAGCGAGGTGTGGAGTAAATGTAACCTTTGTATCTGTTCCTGAGAGAAAGTCGCACTGCTCCTTAATCTCAGATGTATGTCTGTGTCCAACAACACCGTATGGCTTGAAAGCTTCGTCTGTCTCGCAGAAAGAATAAGCAAGATCAGCCTTACGTCCTGCGCCAGATACACCACTAACTGCATCGATAATGATTGAATCTGTGTCGATGAGGCCCTGCTTAAGGAATGGTGCAAGCGCGATAAGTGAGCATGTAGGATAGCATCCAGGATTAGCAACAAGATTTGCTGTCTTAAGTTCATCTCTGTAGAACTCAGGGAGACCATATACTGCAGAACTAAGGAGCTCTGGGTGTGGATGCTCAAGCTTATAAGACTTCTCGTAAGCCTGGAGATTCTTATATCGGAAGTCACCGCTGTGATCGATAACCTTTGCGCCGTTCTCGAGAAGGAGTGGAACTGTTACAGAAGATACTCCGTGAGGAAGAGCAGTAATTACAAGATCGCTGTCCTTAGCTACCTGCTCATATTCGATATCAGAACACTCGATATCACAAACGCCACGGTACTGTGGATAAATATCAGAGAACTTCTGTCCCTTAAAGCTTCTGCTTGTAAGGTGAACCAGCTCAACATTCTCATGATTAACAAAGCCGTGTACGAGCTCTGCACCAACGTAACCTGTAGCACCAATAATACTTACTTTAATCTTATTCTCAGCCATATTATTACCTCTTTAAAATAATAGAATACTATTCTAACTTATTGTATAACTTTTGCAAGTAGCAATAGTATATATTTATTATATTAAACATATAGAAATACACGCATCTCTTTGCGTATTTATGCAATATAATGCATAATTATGCAGAAGTCAACATAATATTCGAAAATGGGATCCAAAATTTATTTATCATACAAAATAACGTCAAACGACGCGCAAAATGACAAAAAGTCAAATGATAAAGATAAAGAATTATTGACAAATGAAAGATTGTTAAGTGGTTTTTGTGTTCAATGCACAAAAATATAAAATCCTATTGTGAGTATTATCCAAGATATCGTGTTTTATATGCCAAAAAGCTACAAATCTTTTTGTAAATATTGCCATATAGCAGATAGGGTATCGATTTGTTATTATACTGTCATGAAAAAGCCACTTATAAGGTGTGCGATTTTTGGAGGTTATTATTTATGGCAAGTTTATCTTTCCAGCACGTTTACAAGAAGTATGACGGTGGCGTTGTTGCCGTTTCAGACTTCAATCTTGAAGTAGCAGATAAGGAATTCATCATTCTCGTTGGTCCTTCTGGTTGTGGTAAGTCAACAACACTTCGTATGTTGGCTGGTCTCGAAGATATCTCAGAGGGTGAGATCTACATCGAGGATCGTTTGATCAATGATGTACTCCCTAAGGATAGAGATATCGCAATGGTTTTCCAGAACTACGCTTTGTATCCACATATGACAGTTAGAGAGAACATGGCATTCTCACTTAAGTTGAAGAAGATGCCTAAGGATGAGATCGCTCGTCGTGTTGACGAAGCAGCTAAGATCCTTGAGATTGAGCACTTGCTCGATCGTAAGCCAAAGGCTCTCTCAGGTGGTCAGCGTCAGCGTGTTGCTTTGGGCCGTGCTATCGTACGTGATCCTAAGGTATTCCTCATGGACGAGCCACTTTCTAACTTGGACGCTAAGCTCCGTGTTCAGATGCGTGTTGAGATCACAAAGCTTCACCACAAGTTGAAGACAACATTCATCTACGTTACACACGATCAGACAGAGGCTATGACAATGGGTACTCGTATCGTTGTAATGAAGGATGGTTTCATCCAGCAGGTAGACTCACCAACAGAGCTCTATGACAACCCTAAGAATACATTCGTAGCAGGATTTATCGGTATGCCACCAATGAACTTCATCAATGCTACACTTAACGTTGAGGGTTCAGACGTTTATATCTCATTCGAGAACATCAACATCAAGCTCCCAGAGCGTTATGCAGTTGATGAGATCATGGCTCGTGACGGTCAGGAAGTTATCTTCGGTGTAAGACCTGAGGCAATCACAGACGAAGCAACATTCGTTTCTGATCACCCAGAGGCTTCATTCGCAGCTGACGTAGACGTAGTTGAGATGCTCGGTGCTGAGACATATCTCTATGTAACAGTAAACGCAGCACTCCCACTTACATGTAGAGTTGACCCAACAACTTCACAGTCAGCAGTAGGCGAGCAGGTTGACCTTGCTATCGATACTTCACGTATCCACATCTTCGATAAGGATACAGAGGCTGCAATCGTTTCATAATTGATAACGATTTAAGTTAGACATTAAGAAAGCCAGTAGGTAAAACTACTGGCTTTTTGTTTGCGCGTTTTTAATGACGTTACTTAAGTTGGGGAAGGTGGATGAAGGTACCCTCACCAAGAAACTATAAATCAATTCTTATGTAACAATATTGTTTCATAGCACTTTATAAACTTGCATAGAATAACAAAAAAGTTTATCATTTGTTTAATATGTATCATTATGTACCATTATGTAAAGGAAGAGGTTAACCATGGAAGAGATAAAAAAGTGCGTTAAACAGGCAAAAGTTATTTTATCAAAAGAACTCGGTGTAATGGATGTAAGCGGACTCATCATCGCAGCGACAGAACCTGAACTTGAAGATACGGTCGACATGTCAGCCAGAGCAGTTCTTAAGACAGCTGACCTTTTCTCCTGTACATCAGATAAGACATATATGAAGGTCATTGTTGGTGATCAGACAAAATATATTGCATATATTGAAGGAACAGATACTCAGACAAGGACATATCTTGAGCTCATTGCTGAATGGATAAAGACAGCATCAAAGGCAAAGGGAACAGACGCAGAGCGCCAGATGTTTACAAAGAATGTTCTTCTTGAGAATGAACTTCCAGGTGATATCCCACTCAAGGCAAGAGAGTATGGAATTGAATGCAATGTTCCTAGACTTGTACTTGTTGCACGTACTTCCAAGGAGCGTGGTGCAGATGCACTTGAGATTTTGCAGAACTTCTATCCAGATGAGACAGTTGCAAGTATCTTTGCCATGGATGAATCAACAACAATCATCGTAATGAATGCAAAGGATGCTGTATTGAACGAAGATACAAAGAATGAGTTTATCAGAGCTACAAGCCAGTCTGTAGTTGACTGCCTTGGCAATGAGTCAATTTCAGTATATGTTGGTGTTGGTTCATTCGTTGCTTCATATCAGTATCTTGCCAAGTCATACAGAGATGCAATGCTCGCTTTAAGAGTAGGTAAGGTATTCGGTAAGAACAGCTATGTATCACGCTATGACATGCTCGGATTAGGAAGACTTATCTATCAGCTTCCAGCAACACTTTGTCATATGTTTATTGAAGAAGTATTCCCTAGTGAAGCATATGCAACACTTGATGAAGATACACTTGATACAATTGATTGTTTCTTTAAGAATAATCTTAACGGTAGTGAGACAGCCCGTGAGCTTTATGTTCACAGAAATACTTTGGTATATCGTCTTGATAAAGTTAAGAAGAATACTGGCCTGGATTTGAGATCTTTTGATGATGCAGTTTTGTTTAAGATGGCATCTATGGTAAGAACATATCTCGAATACCTCGACAGCGGTAAGGATGGAAATCAGATTAGATGATCAGATTTGATAAGGTAGAAAAGAGATATAAATCTGGAGTAGATGCTCTTAGAGGTATCAGCTTCAAGATTGAACGTGGTGAATTTGTTTTTATCATTGGTAAATCAGGTTCAGGTAAATCAACACTTATGAAGTGTATTACCTGTGAAGAGCGTCCAACAAAGGGTAGTGTATATATTGATGGATTCAGAGTATCTGATATGTCGCGTGCACTGGTCCCTGTACTTAGAAGACAAATTGGAATGATTTATCAGGACTTCAGACTTATTCCAACAAAAACAGTATCAGAGAATATTGCTTTCGCTGGTGAGATTATTGGCGTACCAAGAAGAATCATCAATGATACTGTACATTTTGTACTTAATATTGTAGGTCTTAAGGATAAAGCAGATTGTTATCCAAACGAATTGTCTGGTGGTGAGCAGCAGAGAGTTGCTATTGCCAGAGCTCTTTTCAACAATCCGCAGCTTATCGTAGCAGATGAGCCAACAGGTAACCTCGACCCAGAGACATCAGAAAACATCATGGCACTCTTATCTGAGATTAATAAGAGTGGTACGACTGTGCTTATCTGTACTCACGATAGTAATCTTGTAGACAGAATGAAGAAGCGAGTAATCGAGATTGAGAAAGGTCTTATTATTCGTGATGAAGTTGAAGCTGACTATGCTGGAAATAAGCCAAGTTCAGAAGAATTTGGTGGTATGGAAATCACAGAAGTAAACGATGCACAATGCTATGACGAAGAATCTCAGCCAGAACCAGTAAAGGTTTTATTTGGTGATGAGGAAGATGAGATAAATCAGACTCCAGCTCCTGCTACCGTGGAAGTTAAGACTTTCGAAGAGAAGAAAGTAAATAAAGTAGTAGAGAACCCAGTAACTGAAGTTTCAGTTCTGGATACTATCTCAGAAGCAGCTGTGACAGAGGATAAAGTAGACGAACTCGATATCCCTGAGGTTGACAACAGCTGGGCAAACAAAAAGCAGGAAAAGAAAAAGAAGTCAATTAAAGAGATTATGGACAGCATTAACAGTGATATAGATATCTTGGAGGATGATGAGGAGTGACAATAAGAGCTTTTTTTAATTCATTAAAAGAGGGTATTGTCGGAATTATCCGTCATCCGCTTGTTACAATTGCTTCAGTAACTACTATTTTGCTGATGCTTCTTATTATGTGTTCTTTCTTCATTTTCTCTGCGGATGCAAGATTTATTATGAAGAAGCTTGGTCAGCAGCCTCCAATTGAGATTTATATGGAGCTTGATGCAAGACCAGAAAATATTAATTTCCTTTCGGAGCAGCTCTCAAAGGACAGCCGTGTAATTGAGGTTATTTTGAGAAGCCCTGAGGAGAACTACCAGTATTTTAAGGAGAACCTTGGAGACAGTGGTTCCATCCTTGATAATTTTGATTACAATACCTATCTCCCATATACATTTAATATTCAGCTCCTTGACCCAAGCTTTGCAGATGATATCTGTTATGCGCTTGAGACCTATCCTGATGTTCAGAAGGTTGCAAAGGAAAGTAATGTAATGGCATTTCTGGTAAGAGCAAGACATATTGTTAATGTCGTATCAGTAATTGCTTTTATCGTGTTGTTTGTGATTGCACTTTTCATTATCTCAAACATGGTACGTATCTCTGTATATTCAAGAGCAGAGGAGATAGAGATTATGAAATTTGTCGGAGCGACGAATTTCTATATACGAATGCCGTATGTAGTAGAAGGCGGCATAGTTGGATTAATTAGTGCGCTTTGTGCATGGGGAGTAACATGCCTTGCATATAATCAGCTTTATATTAAAGTTATGTCTTCAGTAGATTTGAATAGTTTTTATTCTATTCTTCCGCTGAATAAAGTTATGTGGGTAGTTCTTTTGATTGCCTGCTTAATGGGCGTTTTGATTGGTGCTATGGGTAGTGGTATCTCTGTACGTAAGTATATTAGAGTGTAAAAGTATATTCTGCTTGTTTTTCTTAAGCGAAAGGGAAGGAAGAATAAAATGAAAAAAATGTTATTTAAAGCGACAGTGGCCTCTCTGGCTGCCATATTTACAATTGGCATTGCCAGCGGTAAGGACAATGTAATAAATGTACTCGCCACTGATAACATAATGTATAGATATGAGATTCTTCATGATCAGTCAACAATTGATCAGAAGAAGAATGAGCGTGATCAGGCTAGAGCAGATGCAGCAGCAGCTCAGCAGAAGGTAAATGAGCTTGCTGGTCAGGCGGGAAGCCTTAAGGGCGAACTTGCTGAACTTAACAGACTCTCAGATGAGCAGTATGCACAGTATGAGATTATCTCAGCTCAGCTTGCAGAAGCTTTGATTGAGAAGGCAGATGCGCTCGACGCTTACTGTGAGGCACAGGATAACCTTGAGGCGGCACAGAATCAGTTCTCAGAGAGAGTATCCGTAATGTTTGAATATCAGAATAAGTCTACTCTTGAGATTCTTCTTGGATCTGACAGTATTGCAGGCTTCTTCACGAATATGGAGATTATCTCACTTATCGCAGATTCAGATAATCAGGCAATCGATATGATGACAGTAGCACTTGATGATGCCCAGCTTAAAAGTGACCAGGCTCTTGCCGAGGCAGAAAGTCTTGAAGGCATTATTCAGGAGAAACAGTCACAGCTTCAGGAACTCGAGAGCAGAATCGGCGTTACAACAGATGCTTTAAATGATGTAAACACGCAGCTTTCATATTATGAACAGCAGGAAGATGAGCTTAATGCTCTTGCAGCTGAACTTGACAAGCAGATTGCAGAACTTCAGGCTCAGCAGGCAGCAGCAGCCGCTGCAGCTGCAGCAGCTCAACAGTCTTCTGGCGGCGGAGTAAATTCAGGTACAACAACACCAGTTCAGGGTAATGGAACTCTTAACTGGCCAACATGGACTAACTATGTTACTTCTTACTATGGTAACCGAGTTCACCCAGTATATGGAACAACAAGATTTCACTCTGGTATTGATATCGGTGCTGGTTATGGTGATGCAGTTATGGCTGCAGGTGGTGGTACAGTTATCTATGTTGAAGAACCAGTTCCAGGATGTAATACTGGCGGATCAGGTTACGGTAACTATGTAATTATCGATCACGGTAACGGTCTTTCAACTTTATATGCTCACATGAGAGATGTTTATGTAAGTAACGGCTCATATGTAAGTGCTGGTACATGTATCGGAGAAGTTGGTTCAACTGGTACATCAACAGGTGCACATCTCCACTTTGAGGTTCGTGTAAACGGTTCAACTGTTGATCCACTTTCATATTTGTAATTTGTTTTTGAGGTTCACTAATGGATAATTTCTACGATATTCTGGCAGATTGCTATGACTCCTGGCAGAAAGATAACGACCCATCTGAGTGGGCCTCTTATATTAATACTATTATTAATAAGTACGGCCCTAAGACAGGTGATGGTGAGAACAATTCTCTTATCCTTGTAGATCTTGGCTGTGGAACAGGCAAGGTTACAGCCAAGCTTTATGATATGGGCTACGATGCCATTGGTATCGACAGTTCTTATATGATGCTTAATAAGGCAATGGATTTGTCCTACGAAGAGGGCAAGCAGATTCTCTGGCTTAATCAGGATATAACTGAATATGAGCTTTACGGAACGGCCGATGTTTTTATATCCCTTCTTGATACAGTTAATCATCTATCAGGAATAGAGAATCTGGAGAAAATATTCGTTTCCTTCAAAAACTACATGAATCCTGATGGCATTTTTATCTTTGATGTCGGAACCGAGAGACATTTTGCGAAGACACTTGCCAATAATGTATTTTTTGTAGATGAAGAGAATTATACTTTGCTCTGGGTCAACCATTATAATCCTGATGAGCGAGTTAATAAGGCTGAGATTACCCTTTTCGAAAATGAAAACTCAGAAGATGAACTGTATTCTCGCTACGATGGCACAATAACAGAAAAATTCATTACAGAAGAAGAGATTATGGAGGCCGCCAGGAAAAACGGCTTGTGCATAAAGGCGATTCTCGGTAATATGTCAGAAGATGCGCCTAAGGAAGATGATGAGCGTATTTTCTATGTAATTGGGAAGGAAAAACAATGATAGACGAGACAAGATATATGGTTCCAGGCATGCCTGAGGATCCAAAAAAAGACCACATTGTAAGAGCAACAGCGCTTGAGGGACGAGTTAAAGCCTGTGCAATATCCAGTGCTGAACTGGTAAGAACAGCAGTGGAATGCCATAAAACTTCCCCTGTAGTTACAGCGGCTCTTGGAAGATTTATGACAGGTTCTCTTCTCATTGCAGACAGCATGAAGGGAGAAGACGATACCCAGACTACTACAATTAAGTGCGAAGGTCCTATCAAGGGAATGACATGTGTATGTGATTCAAAGGGCCATGTAAGAGCATATCCACTTGAGACACTCGTTGAGGCAACTTATCACAGACCAGGAAAGCTTAATGTTGGCGCTGCTGTAGGTGAAGGTATGCTCACAGTAATCCGTGATATCGGACTTAGAGAACCATATGTAGGCCAGACTGAATTAATTACTGGTGAGATTGCAGAAGATTTTACATATTATCTTGCAAAATCAGAACAGACTCCTTCAATTGTTGCACTGGGGGTTAAGCTTGAGAATGGCGAAGTCAAATATGCAGGCGGCATGATGGTACAGCTTATGCCAGGTGCTACAGAAGAAGATATAGATTACCTTGAGAAAAGAGTAAATGGTGGATTCCCTGAGATAACATATCTTTTTGAAGAAGGTTTTACACCAGCCAAGATTCTGGATTTGTTCCTGGGTGATCCTGGAATCACTTTCTGGGATGCTAATCCTGTATCTTTTATGTGCACATGTTCAAAGGAACGTTTCTATGACAGACTTAACGTATTGGGTAGAAATGAGATAGAGGATCTCGCAAAAGAAGAGAAAGGCATCGATGTAGAGTGCCATTTCTGTAATAAAAAATATCATTTTGATGCTAAAGAAATTGCTGAACTTTTGGATACAAAAGACTGATAAAAAAAGTATTAAAAATATTGCGAAAACCTATTGCAATATAGGGTTTACCGTTATATAATAATCCTCGCGTGACTTTAGGTTTACTATGTTGCGCAAGCGTAGAGGTTGGAGATTGCCGCGTAAATGCGAGCTGCGCATCGAGGCGGGTAACTTCGACGGAGCGAGTTAGGCCAAGAGCCTAGCGACTCAGTAACGTATCGGCAGCAAGTGTTCTTTAAAACACATTGCCCAGGGCCAAAGTGCTTGGTCCGGCTTCGGTCGGAAAAGGTAACTGGATGCCTGGGTTTTTAAGTGGATAAAAAAGAAACGCACGACACAACTGAGAATAAAATACAGTTTGGAGGACCATAAAAATGGCAACACAGAAGATGAGAATCAAGATTAAGGCTTACGACCACAAGTTACTTGATGAGAGCGCTGCAAGAATCGTAGACGCTATCACACGTACAGGTGCAGAGTTTGCAGGACCTATCCCACTCCCAACAGAGAAGGATATCATTACAATTCTTCGTTCACCACACGTAAACAAGGATTCACGTGAGCAGTTCGAGCAGAGAACACATAAGCGCTTGATCGATGTTTACGCTCCAACAGCTAAGACTGTTGAGGCACTTCAGAAGCTTGACATGCCAGCAGGTGTATCAATCGAGCTCAAGGCTTAATTGATTTACTGAATGGCTTAATCGGACAGGCAACGCCAAAAGCTTGTACCGAGGTCACGTTCGTTGATAAGACGAACCAATAACCATATAGGAGGAAAGGATAATGACAAAATTCATTATTGGCAAGAAATCCGGTATGACACAGTTATTCGATGATAACGGTAATGTTGTTCCGGCAACTGTAATTGAAGTAGAGCCAATGTACGTACTTCAGAACAAGACAGTTGAGAATGACGGCTATAAGGCTGTCAAGGTTGCTTCAGTAGCAACAAGAGAAAAGCTCGTAACTAAGCCTGTTAAGGGACAGTTCGAGAAGGCTGGCGTAGAGGTTAAGAAGTTCATTCGTGAGTTCGAGCCAGATCAGGATTATGAGCTTGGTCAGGAAATCAAAGTATCTGACATGTTCGCTGAGGGTGACAAGGTTGACGTAAGCGGTGTTTCAAAGGGTAAAGGATACGCTGGTAACATCAAGCGTCACGGACAGAAGGGTGGTCCTTCAGGCCACGGTTCAATGTACCACAGAAGAGTTGGTTCATTGGGTGCTAACTCAACACCTGCTCGTGTATTGCCGGGTAAGAAGATGCCAGGACATATGGGTGCAGTAAATTGCACAGTACAGAATTTGAGCGTTGTTAAGGTTGACGGCGACAGAGGAATCCTCGTATTGAGAGGAGCTATTCCAGGTCCTAAGGGCGGAATGGTAACTGTTCAGTCATCTGTCAAGGCTAAGTAATTGCGACGGGAGGACTAAAAAATGGCTAAATTAGATATTTTAAATCTTCAGGGTGCCGTTACTGGTTCGATCGAGCTTTCTGATGAGATCTTCGGCATTACACCTAATGAGAGTGCAATCGCTACAGTAATCCGTAATCAGCTCGCTAATCGTCGTCAGGGCACACACTCAACAAAGACAAGAAGCGAAGTAAGAGGTGGTGGTAAGCGTCCATACCGTCAGAAGGGTACAGGTAACGCTCGTCACGGTTCTACACGTTCAGCACAGTATGTTGGTGGCGGAATCATCTTTGGACCAAAACCAAGATCATACAACTACGTAGTTCCTAAGAAGATTAAGAGACTTGCTATGAAGTCTGCTCTTTCTTCAAAGCTTCTCGATAAGAAGATCATCGTTGTTGAAGACATGAACTTCGATGCTATCAAGACAGCTGAGATGGTTAAGTCATTGAAGGCTTTGAATGTTGCTAAGACAGCACTCATCGTTTTCGAGGATAAGAATGAGAAGGCTGAGCTCTCAGCTAGAAACATCCCAACAGTTAAGACAGCACTTGTTAATACAATCAATGTATTTGACATCTTAAAGTATGACAGCTTCCTCGTAACAAAGGCTGCTGTTGAGAAGATTCAGGAGGTATACGCATGAAGACAGCACAAGACGTAATTTTAGCTCCTGTTATCACAGAGAAGTCTGTAAATGAGATTGCTGGTGGTAAGTACACATTCAAGGTTGCTCCAACAGCTTCAAAGACAGAAATCGCTGATGCAGTTGAGAAGATCTTCAACGTTAAGGTTACAAGCGTAAATACAGCTAACTTTGACGGTAAGATTAAGAGACAGCGTTATGCACTCGGTAGAACACCTGCTTTCAAGAAGGCAATTGTTACAATCGATACAGAGGGTAACGCAGTACAGTATCTTGCTAAGGGCGGTAAGGCAACTAAGTCTAAGGCTTCTTACAAGACATCTATCGAAGAGTTTGGTTTCGGCCAGTAATAGAATTGGAGGAAAATAAAAATGGCAGTTAAAACATTTAATCCTACTTCTCCTGCAGTTCGCCAGATGACTGTTACAGATTATTCTGTACTTACGAAGAAGGATCCAGAGAAGAGTCTCCTCGTTTCCGGCACAAAGACTGGTGGTCGTAACTCATACGGTCGTATCACAGTTCGTCACATCGGTGGCGGTAACAAGAAGAAGATTCGTGTAATCGATTGGAAGAGAACAAAGGATGATATTCCTGCAACAGTTATTGCACTTGAGTATGATCCTAACCGTACAGCATTCATCGCTCTTATTCAGTACACAGATGGTGTTAAGTCATATATCCTTGCACCAGAGGGCTTGAAGGTAGGCGATAAGGTAGTAAGCGGTGCTAACGCAGATATCGTTGCTGGTAACACACTTCCTATCTCAGCTATCCCAGTTGGTACAGTTATCTGCTGCGTAGAGCTTAAGCCAGGTAAGGGTGCTCAGATGGTTAGAACAGCTGGTGCTGGTGCTCAGCTCATGGCTAAGGAAGGTGCTTATGCACAGGTTCGTCTCCCATCAGGTGAGGTTCGTATGGTATCAGTTCTTTGCCGTGCTACAATCGGTTCAATCGGTAATGCAGAGCATGAGAACGTTAACCTCGGTAAGGCTGGTCGTAAGAGACACATGGGCGTTCGTCCTTCAGTTCGAGGCGTTGTAATGAACCCTAACGATCACCCACACGGTGGTGGTGAAGGTAAGTCACCTATCGGTCTTCCAGGCCCAGTTACACCTTGGGGTGTTGCTACACTTGGTAAGAAGACACGTAACAAGAAGAAGCAGTCCAGCAAGTACATTGTTAAGGGCAGAAAGTAATAAGGAGGCACGTTTAAGATGAGTAGATCTACAAAAAAGGGCTATTTTGTTGAAGAAGCTCTTATGAAGAGAATTAAGGCTATGAACGATGCCAATGAGAAGAAAGTTGTTCAAACATGGTCTCGTGCTTCTACAATTTTCCCTGATTTCGTCGGTCATACAATTGCTGTTTATGACGGTAAGAAGCATGTTCCGGTTTATGTAACTGAAGAGATGGTTGGTCACAAGCTCGGTGAGTTCGCTCCGACACGTAAGTTCGGTGGTCACGCTGGCGAGAAGACAGCCGGCGGTCGCTGATAGAAGGAGGAACGATTGTGGAAAAGATTATTTTAAGTGCAGAGAATATTGAAGCAAATCGCTCAGAAATTCTCGAGGCTTACTCAAAGGTACAGCCTAAGAACAATAAGCTTCCTACTCCTACAAAGAAGCAGAGAAAGCTTCTCGGTATCGGTAAGGATATGGGTAAGGCAACAGCTAAGTATGTTCGCATTACTCCAAGAAAGATGAAGATCGTTATCGATCTTATCAAGGGCAAGTCATTGGATGAGGCTTATGCAATTCTTATGTATACACCTAAGGCTGCATCTCCTATCCTCACAAAGGTTCTTAAGTCAGCAGAAGCAAATGCTGTTAACAACAACGGTCTTAACAGAAGCGATTTGTATGTTGCAGATGCTTTCGCTAATCCAGGTCCAATCTTGAAGCGCTTTATGCCACGTGCAAGAGGATCAGCTAACAGAATCAACAAGAGAACAAGTCATGTTACTATCGTTCTCAAGGAAAGAGTATAAGGAGGAATTCGCATGGGTCAGAAGGTTAATCCACATGGCTTAAGAGTAGGTGTTATCAAGGACTGGGATGCACGTTGGTATGCTGATAAGAAGCAGTTCAGCGATTTCCTTGCAGAAGATAAGATGATTCGCGAATTCATTAAGCGTGAACTTGATAAGATTATCAAGGAAAACAGCAAGAATTCAAAGAAGCCTATTGATGAAGCTCGCAAGAATGTTGCAGGTATTTCAACTATTGAGATTGAGCGTAAGGGCAATGAAGAGACAAGAGTTATTCTTAACGTTGCTAAGCCAGGTCTCGTAATCGGTACAAAGGGTGCTACTACAGAAGCTTTGAAGAGCGCTCTTACAAAGAAGTTCAAGAAGAATTTCTTTATCGAGGTTAAGGAAATTAAGAGCGTAGACACAAACGCTACATTGGTAGCTGAGAACATCGCTAGTCAGCTCGAGGCTCGTATCAGCTTCAGAAGAGCTATGAAGAAGGCAATGTCAAACGCTATGAGACAGGACATCCTTGGTATTAAGACAATGTGTTCTGGTCGTCTTGGCGGTGCTGAAATCGCTCGTTCAGAGACTTATCATGAGGGTACAATCCCTCTCCAGACAATTCGTGCAAACATCGATTACGGTTTTGCAGAGGCTGATACAACATATGGTCGTATCGGTGTAAAGGTTTGGATTTACAAGGGTGAAGTTCTTCCTGCAAAGAAGGCTCAGGTTAAGGAAGGAGGCGAGCAGTAATGTTACTTCCTAAGAGAGTAAAGTATAGAAAGCAGCACCGTGGTCGTATGCACGGTAAGGCATTACGCGGTAATAAGGTATCTTATGGTGATTTCGGACTTATGGCTACAGAGCCATGCTGGATTAGATCAAATCAGATCGAGGCAGCACGTATCGCCATCAACAGATATGTTAAAAGAGGTGGTAAGGTTTGGATTAAGATTTTCCCTGACAAGCCTATCACAGCAAAGCCAGCAGAGACTCGAATGGGTTCTGGTAAGGGTTCAGTAGAGTACTGGGTAGCAGTAGTTAAGCCAGGTCGCGTTCTCTTTGAGATCGCAGGCGTAACAGAGGAGCAGGCTCGTGAGGCTTTGAGACTTGCAAGTCACAAGCTCCCATGTAAGACAAAGATCGTAAAGAAGGAAGAGGAGGCTAACTGATATGAAGATTGAAGATATTCGTAAGATGTCTGTTGCTGAGCTTCAGAAGGAATTAGTTGCTCTTAAGGAAGAGTTATTTAAGCTTCGCTTCCAGAATGCTACAAATCAGCTCGAGAATCCTAAGCAGATTGAGTCTGTTAAGAAGGATATTGCTCGTGTAAAGACAATTATCCGTGAGCAAGAGCTCAAGAATAACTAAGGAGGAAAACTTAAATGGATCGTAACCTCAGAAAGAGTAGAGTAGGTATTGTTTCATCTAATAAGATGGATAAGACAATCGTTGTTTCTGTTGAAGAGCATGTTAAGCACCCTCTTTACGGAAAGATTATGAAGAGAACTTATAAGCTTAAGGCACATGACGAAGAAAACGCTTGTGGCGAAGGCGATAAGGTTTTGGTTATGGAGACTCGTCCAATCTCAAAGGATAAGCGTTGGAGATTGGTTGAGATCATTGAGAAGGCTAAGTAATGCAAGGCTAAAGGAGGAATAATCAGATGATTCAGGTTGAATCCAGACTTAGAGCTGCCGACAACACAGGTGCTAAGGAGCTTGCCTGCATTAAGGTACTCGGTGGTTCATGGCGTAAGTACGCTAATATTGGTGACGTAATCGTTTGCTCTGTTAAGACAGCTGCTCCTGGCGGTGTTGTTAAGAAGGGCGATGTTGTAAGAGCAGTAGTTGTTCGTACAAAGAGAGGCGTTAGAAGAGCAGATGGTTCATACATCAAGTTTGATGAGAACGCTGCAGTAATCATTAAGGAAGATAAGAACCCACGTGGAACTCGTATCTTTGGACCAATCGCTAGAGAGCTCAGAGATAAGGACTATATGAAGATCCTTTCTCTTGCTCCAGAAGTTCTTTAAGGGAGGGCACAAGATATGGCTAACAAGATTCACGTAAAGAAGGACGACAACGTTATTGTTATTTCTGGTAAGGATAAGGGCAATAAGGGTAAGGTTATCAAGGCTATGCCTGAGACTGGTCGTGTTTATGTTGAGGGTGTTAACATGACAAAGAAGCACATGAAGGCTAGAAACCAGAATGCTCAGAGTGGAATCATTGACCGTGAAGGTTCAATCGATGCTTCTAATGTAATGCTTATCTGCCCTAAGTGCGGTAAGGCAACAAAGGTTGCTAAGAAGGTTAATGACGATGGCTCAAAGGATCGTATCTGTAAAGAGTGCGGCGCAGTTATCGACACAGTAAAGAAAGCTAGCAAGGGGGAGTAATTAGATGTCTAGATTAAAAGATAAATACACATCTGAAGTTGCACCAGCTATGATGGAGACTTATAAGTATAAGTCAGTTATGGAAATCCCTAAGATCGAGAAGATCGTTCTTAACATGGGTGTTGGTGAAGTTAAAGACAATCCTAAGGCTCTTGACAACGCTATGCGTGACATGGGTATTGTAGCTGGCCAGAAGCCAATTGCTACAACAGCTTCAAAATCAGTTGCAGCTTTTAAGTTGAGAGATGGAATGAAGATTGGTTGTAAGGTTACACTTCGTGGTGAGAATATGTACAACTTCCTTGATAAGTTGATCAGCATCTCACTCCCACGTGTACGTGACTTCCGTGGTATTAACCCTAATTCATTCGACGGTCATGGAAACTATGCTATGGGTATCAAGGAGCAGCTTATGTTCCCTGAAATCGATTATGATAAGATCGACAAGATCCGTGGTATGGATATCATCATTGTAACAACGGCTAAGAACGATGAGCAGGCTTTCGAGCTTCTTAAGTTAATCGGAATGCCGTTCCGTAAGTAATTAGGAGGATAATAAAATGGCAAAGAAGTCAATGATTCTTAAGGCACAGAAGACTCCGAAATTCTCAACACAGCAGCACAACCGCTGTAAGCTCTGTGGACGTCCACACTCTTACATGCGTAAGTATGGCATTTGCCGTCTTTGCTTCCGTGATTTGGCTTACAAGGGCCAGATTCCGGGCGTTAAGAAGGCTAGCTGGTAATAGCACGGTTTAAGGAGGAAAGATAAATGCAGATTACAGATGCAATTGCAGATATGCTTACAAGAATTCGTAATGCCGGAACTGCCGGTCATCCGACAGTAATGGTTCCTGCTTCTAACTTAAAGAAGGCTATTGCTCAGATTTTGTTAGATGAGGGTTATATTACTCGTTTTGAGTGCTTTGAAGACAATAAGCAGGGCATGATGAAGATCACATTGAAGTATGCTGGTAAGAAGTCAGTTATCTCTGGTATCAAGAGAATTTCTAAGCCAGGTCTTCGTATGTACGCTGATAAGGAAAACCTTCCTTATGTACTCGGTGGTCTTGGTATTGCTATCATTTCTACATCAAAGGGCGTTATGACTGATAAAGAAGCTCGTAAGCTTGGTGTAGGTGGCGAGGTTCTCGCATACGTTTGGTAATCTTTATAAATTAGTTTATAATAGATAGGTTATTAACTCTGAAACGCGCAAGCGGAACGACATATTCCGCTTACGCTTAATCTAAAGAGCAGGAGGAAAAAAATTATGTCAAGAATTGGTAGAATGCCGATTACAATTCCTGCGGGCGTTGACGTTAAGCTTGACGGTTCACATCTTACTGTTAAGGGTGCTAAGGGCACACTTGAGATGGATGTACACAACCGCATGACAGTTAAGATCGACGGTTCCGTAATTACAGTTGAAAGACCATCTGATGAGAAGACAGACAGAGCTTTACATGGTCTTACACGTTCACTTATTAACAACATGGTTGTTGGTGTTTCAGATGGCTTCTCAAAGTCACTTGAGATCAACGGTGTAGGTTATAAGGCAACAAAGCAGGGTAAGAAGGTTGTATTCAACCTTGGTTACTCACATCCTATCGAGATTGAAGAGCCAGAGGGTATCACAATTGATGTTCCATCAGCTAACCAGATCGTTGTAAACGGTGCTGATAAGCAGTTGGTTGGTGAGACAGCAGCTAAGATTCGTTCATTCAGACTTCCTGATCCATATAAGGGCAAGGGTATTAAGTATACTAACGAGCACCTTATCATCAAGGAAGGTAAGACTGGCGCTAAGAAGTAATAGGGGGTGAGCACGAATGATTAACAAGATTGATAAGAACAAAATCCGCGTAAGAAAGCATCTTCGCGTTCGTAAGAAGATTTCTGGAACCCCTGAGTGCCCACGTCTCTGTGTATTCAGAAGTAACGCAAACATTTATGCTCAGGTTATTGATGACGTAAATGGTACAACACTTGCAAGTGCTTCAACACTTGATAAGGACGTTAAGGCTTCTGTAGCAAACGGTAGCAACATCGACGCTGCTAAGGCAGTTGGTAAGTTGGTTGCTGAGCGTGCTCTCGCTAAGGAGATTAACGAAGTAGTATTCGACCGTGGTGGTTATGTTTACCATGGTAGAGTAGCAGCATTGGCTGAGGCAGCTCGTGAAGCTGGTCTCTCATTCTAATCAGGAGGAAATGGTATTATGGGTTTTGATCCAAACAGTGTTGAATTAAAAGAAAATGTTATCCATATTGGCCGTGTTTCCAAGACGGTTAAGGGTGGTAGAAACTTCCGCTTTGCTGCACTTGTTATCGTAGGTGACGGAAATGGTCACATCGGTAAGGGTATTGGTAAGGCTGCCGAGGTACCAGACGCTATTCGTAAGGGTATCGAGGATGCTAAGAAGAATATTGTTGAGATTCCGGTTATTAACGGAACAATCCCACACGAGATTATCGGTGAGTTCGGTGCAGGTAAGGTTCTTATGAAGCCAGCTGCAAACGGTACTGGTATTATCGCTGGTGGTCCTGTTCGTGCCGTATGTGAGCTTGCTGGTATCACAGATATCCGTACAAAGTCACTTGGTACAAACAATCCAAACAATATGGTTAACGCTACTATGGAAGGTCTCAAGAGCCTCAAGTCCATCGAGGAAGTTGCTCGCTTGAGAGGCAAGTCCGTTGAAGAAATTAAGTAAGGAGACTCTTGAAATGGCAGATTTAAAGATTACGCTCATCAAGAGCACAAATAAGGCACAGGCTAAGCAGAAGGCAACAGTTGCTGCTTTAGGCCTTCGTAAGATTGGCCAGTCAGTTGTAAAGGCTGACAATGCAGCTATGCGTGGTATGGTTAAGACTGTATCTCACCTCGTAGCTTGCGAAGAAGTTTAATGGGAGGTATTAGACTATGAAGCTCAATGAAATGACTTCAGGCGGAAACAGCAAGGCTTTCCGTAAGGGCCGTGGTGTTGGTACTGGTAACGGTAAGACATCAGGACGTGGCCACAAGGGTCAGAACGCTCGTTCAGGCGGTGGAGTTCGTCCAGGCTTCGAAGGTGGTCAGATGCCACTTTATAGAAGATTGCCTAAGAGAGGCTTCAACAATAAGAGATTTGCTCCACAGTATGTAGAGATTAACGTTTCTGATTTGGAGAAGTTCGAGAATGGTGCTGAGGTTACAGCAGAGATTCTCAAGGACGCAGGCATTATCTCTTTGGGTAAGGTTAACGACGGTATCAAGGTTCTTGGTAACGGCGAACTTACAAAGAAGCTCACAGTAAAGGCTAAAAAGTTTACAGCTTCTGCTAAGGAAAAAATCGAAAAGGCTGGTGGAACGGCTGAGGAGGTATAATCATGAAGGGTATGTTTGACTCCTTGATTAGTGCGTTCCGTTTGCCGGAACTCAGAAAGAAAATACTCTACACATTGCTTATTTTGTGTTTGTATACAATCGGTGGTCTTATACCTGTTCCTGGTTTGGATAGAGCGGCCTTCACTACACTCGTTCAGCAGTGGGGTACGCTCGGCGGCCTCTTGGATATCGTATCTGGTGGTGGACTTTATGCAGCTACAATGTTTGCATTAGGTATTACACCATACATCAACGCATCCATCATCATCCAGTTGCTTACAGTTGTTGTTCCTCAGCTTGAGACCCTTGCAAAAGAAGGTCAGGCTGGTAGAAAGAAGATGACTCGCATCACAAGATGCACAGCAATGGGATTGGCTCTTATTCAGTCAGCACTTTTGTGCCGTACAACTAAATCAGCAATGATTGGTACAATTCCAGGATGGCTCAATGCTATCTTGATCATCGTTTCATTTACAGCAGGTACATGTTTTGTAGTATGGCTCGGTGAGAGAATTAATGAGAAGGGTATCGGAAACGGTGTATCTCTTATCATTTTCTCAGGTATTGTAACAAGAATTCCACAGATGATTAGAACACTCTATGCTAAGGCAGAAGAAGTTGATGGACTTATCCACAATGCTGTACTTGGTAAGATTGCAGGTATTGCTCTCTTCTTAATTGCTTCATGCATTACAATTGCAATTATTGTATTTGTTCTTTATGTTCAGAATGCTGAGAGAAGAATTCAGGTTCAGTACTCAAAGAAGACTGTAGGTAGAAAGCTTTACGGTGGCCAGACATCTTACATACCTATTAAGGTTAACCAGTCAGGTGTTATGCCAGTTATTTTTGCAATGTCAGTACTTGCTCTTCCAACAATGATCGTTCAGGTATTCTTTGGAAGCAGCACAGGTGCAGTTGCAACTTTCTTCCGTGAGAGTTTTACAGGAAGTGCAATATACTATATTGTTTACTTCTTCTTTATCATTCTTTTTACATTCTTCTATTCAATTATTCAGTTTAATCCTATTGAGATTTCACAGAATATTCAGAAGAATGGTGGTTTCATCCATGGTATCAGACCAGGTAAGCCAACAACTGAATACATCTATAAGACAGCAATGCGCCTTAACTGGGCTGATGCATTGTTCCTCTGTCTCGTTTGCTTAGTTCCAACAATCGCTGGTATCTTGGCAAATCTTGAGGGTGTTTGGTTCGCTGGTACATCTGTTTTGATTCTCACAGGTGTTGCTAACGATTTCGTTACACAGCTTGAGAGCCAGTTGGTAACAAGAAACTACAAGGGTTTCCTTGATTGATAATTACAATTAAGAGTAATAAGAGGAGTTGTCCTAACGGATGACTCCTTTTTCTTTGTCAAAATGCCGATTTTCGAGAAGAAAAAGAGAAAAGTGGTGCATTTTTTTATAAATGAGTTATAATATGTCGGTGTTAATATAAATTTAAACCGAGGTGATATAAATGAAATTAATTATATTGGGTGCTCCAGGTTCAGGTAAGGGCACATCAGCTACAGTTTTGAGAGAAGAGTTCAGTCTCGCTCACATTTCTACAGGTGATATTTTCAGAGCAAATATCAAGGGTAACACTCCACTTGGTATCGAAGCTAAATCATATATTGATAAGGGCCAGCTTGTACCAGACAGTCTTACTATCTCAATGGTTGAGGACAGACTTAATCAGGATGACTGTGCTAAGGGCTACATCCTTGATGGTTTCCCAAGAACTATTGCTCAGGCAGAGGCTCTTGATGAGATGCTTTCAAAGAAGAATACTGGTATCGATGCTGTTCTTTCTATCGTTGTTGATGACGAAGAGATTAAGGCAAGAGTTGCAGGCAGACGTGTTTGTGAGAAGTGCGGTGCAAGCTACAATGTAAACTTCAAGCCAACAAAGGTTGAGAATGTATGTGACTTGTGTGGCGGTAAGGTATATCAGCGTGACGATGATAAGCCAGAGACAGTTGAAGCAAGACTTAAGACATACTACAAGAACACTCAGCCACTTATCGACTTCTATGACAAGAAGGGCTTGATTGTTGAGGGTGATAACAATAAGGATTCTCAGATTTGTATTGATCAGATCAAAGAGGGTCTTAAGGCTAAGGGCTTAATTTGAGAGGTTAGTAAATGATTGAACTGCTAAGTAGCGACGAGATAGAGAAGATGAAGGCAGCAGGTAAGCTTGTTGCCAAGGTCTTGGAGGAAGTTGAGAAGGCAGTAAAGCCTGGTGTAACTACTAAGGAATTAGATCAGATTGCATATGACATAATTGTTGGTGCAGGCGGAAGACCATCATGTCTTAATTATGGTAACCCACCTTTCCCAGCTACTATATGTGCTTCTGTAAATGATGAAGTAGTGCACGGAATTCCTTCAACAACAAGAGTTCTTAAAGATGGTGACATCATTACAGTTGACGTGGTTGCTGAACTTGATGGCTTTAATGGTGATGCTGCAAGAACTTTTTGTGTTGGTAATGTAGATGAGGACACAAAACTTCTTATCGAGAGAACAAAAGAAGCCTTCTTCAAAGGTTTTGAGCAATGTAAAGTTGGCAACAGAATCGGCGATGTAAGCTATGCAGTACAACAGCATGCTGAGAGCTTCGGCTACGGCGTAGTAAGAGTTCTTACTGGTCATGGAATTGGCCGTGAGATGCACATGGATCCAGATGTTCCTAATTATGGTAAGCCTGGCCGTGGTGCAAGAATCAAGGAAGGCATGGCATTCTGTGTTGAGCCAATGATTAACAGAGGCACATATAATGTTGAACTTCTTGATGATGAGTGGACAATAGTCACTGCAGATGGTAAGCCATCCGCACACTATGAGAATACAATAGTAATGACAGCTGACGGACCAATTATGACAACCATTTAAGGAGGAGAAAATGGCTAAAGAAGATGTAATCGAAGTAGAGGGTATTGTAAAGGAAGCACTTCCAAGTGCAACTTTCAAGGTAGAGCTTGAGAATGGCCATATTGTATTGGCAAAGATTTCAGGTAAGCTCAGAATGAACTACATTAAGATTTTGCCAGGCGATAAGGTAACAATGGAGGTATCTCCTTACGATCTTAACCGTGGTAGAATTACATGGAGAGCAAAGAATTAAAATAAAGATGACTGTCTCAAGGCTTATGCTGGATTTGAGACAGTTTTTTTATTTGGTCATTAGTCGCATCTTGTCACTAAAAGTGCGATTTAGTTGTTCGTTTATAATTATACAGAAATAGAGAATGTCTCAACAATGATGAAAAATCACAGTTGAGACATTTTTTAATAATGCATTGAACCAACTTCAAAGTATGATATATATGGTCTTTTTAGCAAAATAAGATAACTGAGTTACGCATCTGTTACAAACGTGTTAAAAAAGGCAAGAACATCTTTCTTTATACATTTTAAATGATAGATTTAGATTAAATAGGTGTAATTTGCTTAGTTTGTAAGGAGGTTATCATGAAAAGGGGAAGTCTAAAGATAATTAATTCATTAACATCAATTTCATTATGTATATTGCTTGTTTTTACATCGTTACCATTAAAAGTGATGAAGAGACAAAATGTTAATGCCGATATGTCGATGGCAAGCGCGGTAAGTTTGTTGGACGACTACACACTTATCGTGTTTGGCGATCACTCTGTAAAGAATGAACATATAAAGGGACCATGGGCAGTTGAAGGAGATATTACATTCAATGGTAAGGTATCAATGTCTAAAAATAATGATAACAGTTACTTTTTACCTAGGACATATGACTTTGTACTGGGAGGAAAGGCAATTTATGAAACAGATAGTTATGGACTAGGACTTACAAACGATGATGAAGAATATCTAATTGCATCCGTTAATGAAGCAAATTTAAGAGTTGTAGAACTAGCAAATGGTACAACTTACAATGAAGCAACAATAAATACTTTCGGAACAGAAGAGAATCCATTACCATTTAATTTTGATGACGCAAAAAAAGCTTTTCAAGCATGGAATTCAGATGTTTATGACTTTTGTACGACAGAAGATAATCCAAAAGTTATCGATATAGATATATCTGATAGAACGTATGGAGATATCGAGATTAATGCAGGTTCTGGAACAACATATGTGAATTTAAAACTAAGTGATGAAAGTTATGCAAATTACGATAATATTAAGATAAGGGTGCCTTCAAAAAATGATAATGTAGTCATTAATATGGAGTCAGGTATATTCAATATTGGAAAAGCAATGCTCGCAATAGGTGACGGAGAATTTGTGAATGTAGGTCACGGCGAGAATGCAACTAATATTAATCAAACATCTGAAGAGGATGTTGAAAGAACAATTTGGTTTAACGAACATGTTATTTATAATTATGCTGGAAAAGATGAAATAAAAGTGAATCTTCCACTTGGTTCACTTATTGCTCCAAACGCGTCAATTGTAGTTAAGGGAAACTATTTTAACGGATCATGGGTTGTAAAGAATATACGAGGTGAATATGGCGAGATTCACGCATATTCAGTAGGATTGGCATATACAGGCTGGGCTGATAGTATTCCTTCACACACACCTAATTTAAGCGAGGATATTACGGTTGAAGATGTAGTAGTAACAGTAAAAGACGACAAGGGAAATCCTGTAAAGGGTGTAGAGGTTACACTTACAGATTCAAATAGCGATGAGCATGTTTTAACAACAGGCGATGATGGCAAGGTAACATTTAAAGATATCCCACAGGGCGACTATACTGTTGAAGAGACAAAGGTGCCAGATAACTACGAGGATGCAAATCCATCAAAGAAGACTGGAAATGTAGATGGTGATAAGTCAACACCAGAGACAGAGAGCTTTACAAATAATAAGACTCCAGATCCTATAGTTACTGAAGATGTAGTAGTAACAGTAAAAGACGACAAGGGAAATCCTGTAAAGGGTGTAG